>NZ_CP041186.1:0-300000 GCF_006517175.1 Persicimonas caeni
AAAGGCAAGTACGAGCTGCCGCCGCTTAGCTTCCTCGACTACGACGACTCCGACGGCGTCGACGTCGACACCGAGGCGCTGCGCTCGATGGCCGCCCAGATCGAGCAGACGCTCTCCGACTTCAAGGTCGAGGGTCAGATCGTCGAGATCTGCCCCGGTCCGGTCATCACGATGTTCGAGTTCAGCCCTGCCCCGGGCGTCAAGATCTCGAAGATCGCCCGGCTCTCCGACGACCTCGCCATGGCGCTGGCCGCCTACAGCGTGCGTATCGTGGCGCCGATTCCCGGCAAGGGCGTCGTCGGTATCGAGGTACCCAACCCGACGCGCGAGATGGTCTGGCTCAAAGAGATCATCGCCGACGACGTGTTCCAGGGCAACGAGATGCAGCTCCCCATGGCGCTCGGCAAGGGCACCGAGGGTGAGCCCGTGACGGCCGACCTGGCCAAGATGCCGCACCTTTTGGTCGCGGGTGCCACCGGCTCGGGTAAGTCGGTCGCGGTCAACACCATGATCGTCAGCCTCCTGTACATGAACTCCCCGGAGGACGTGCGCATGATCATGGTCGACCCGAAGATGCTCGAATTCAATATCTACGAGGATATCCCGCACCTGCTCTTGCCGGTCGTGACCGACCCCAAGCAGGCTACGGTAGCCTTGAACTGGGTCGTCAACGAGATGGAGCAGCGCTACCAGAAGCTGGCCGACCTCGGGGTGCGAAACCTCAAAGGCTACAACAAGAAGGTCGAGCGACTGACCAAGCAGGCCGAGCTCGACCACCTCGACGGCAAGGAAGAATCGGCGGCGATGCGCGAGCTCGACATCGACCACAACGGCAAGGCGACCCACGAGCGCATGCCCTACCTGGTCGTCGTCATCGACGAGTTCGCCGACCTGATGATGACCGCCTCGAAGGACGTCGAGCAGGCCGTCGCTCGCCTGGCCCAGAAGGCGCGTGCTGCCGGTATCCACGTGATTCTGGCCACCCAGCGCCCCTCGACCGACGTCATCACCGGTCTCATCAAGGCGAACTTCCCCACGCGCATGGCGCTGCGGGTCACCAGTAAGACCGACAGCCGCGTCATCCTCGACTCCAACGGCGCCGAGAACCTGCTCGGAAACGGCGACATGCTGTTCGTGCCCCCGGGCACCAGCAACCTCAAGCGCGTCCACGGCGCGTTCGTCTCGGAGAACGAGATCCACCAGATCGTCGACTTCCTCAAAGAGCAAGGCGACCCGCAATACGACGAGTCGATCCTCGTCGAGGAAGACGAAGAGGAAGAGAGCCCCCTCGAGCAAGAGTGGGAGAAGGACGAGTACTACGACGACGCCGTCAAGGTCGTCGTCGACTCAGGCAAAGCCTCGATCTCGATGATCCAGCGCAAGCTGCGCGTCGGCTACAACCGCGCCGCGCGCATGGTCGACCGCATGGCCGCCGAGGGCATCGTCGGCGAGTCCGACGGCTGCCGCCCCCGCGAGGTGCTGGTCGATACGGTGCCCGACCACTGCAAGTGAGCGAAGGAGCGAATTAGCGAAGGAGCTAATGAGCTAAACCAAAAAGCGCGGCCCCGGGGACGGGGTCGCGCTTTTTGTTTGTGAGGCTCGGGCTCACAGGATCCGTGAGCCCGAGGCCTGCTCGAGCGGGGTTCTCAGCCAAGAGAAGTCGCTATCCTTCAGGTTGATGACGAACGTCTCGCCGGGAAACTCGACCTCGTCGAGGATCATCGGAAGGAGCTCCTCGACCTCCTCACCACCGCCGAAGAGGCCGGTATGCGGCACGATTCCCAGCACGTAGAGCGGAACCTCCTTGAAGTGCCGAACATCCTTGCAGGCGATGTAGGCCTCCTCGATGGTCGGGTACATGTCGAGCTGGCTGCGCAATTGGGCGAGCTGCTCGGGCTCCAGGGAGGCGCCGAAGAACGTATCACCCGGCTTCAGCGTGTTGCGCTCTTGTCGAGCCTCGGCCATCCGGTGCTGATACACGTCGTGCCTATCGATCCACCGCTGCGCCTCTGCGCGACGGTCATTGCGAAAGAAGAACTCGACCGCGTCACGGCAAGCGTGTGGGGTGTGGGCTTCGTTCTTCTCGATGGCTGTCTCGAGGCAGCTAAGCCCCGCCTCGTCGTCTTGACTCAGCAGGAGGCGCCCGACGACGTAGTGGCCGTCGGCGTCTTCGGGATAGGTGTCCAGATACACCTGGAACAGTTCGAGTGCTTCCTCCTCGCTGTCGAAGCGCTCGGTCAACGTCGCCAACTGCCACAACTCCTGGTCACCCAACTCGCGCTCACCACGAAGCTCGCGAAGCTCGGCCAGCCGCTCTCGACCGGAGCGCGACTCGGCGTGGATCTCCTGCCACTTCCGCCGCACCGAAGCGTGCCACGCTCGGCTGAACTCCTCGGTCAATCCCTCGTGCACCCCGGCGAGGAGCACGTCTCCTGCGCTCTGCTCGGCAGGCGGCGGCAACTCGGCCTCGACGCCCAGTGCCTCGAGCCGGTCCGATAGACTCGGGTGTGTGTCGTCGAAGCCCGTCTGGCGCTGCAACGCTTGGGTCAACAGCATCTGGGCGTCCGCGCTCTCGACCGAGGCGTTGAGCTCGGTATGCATCTCGACGAAGAGACGTCGAGGCGCCTCTTCCTCACGTTGATTGCGCTCGAAGAGTTTCGGCCAGAACTTCTCCCCCAGATACGCCCCCAACACGTGCGTCTTGACCAGGGCAGCGCCGGCGACCTGCGCGCCGCTCACCTCGGCGGCGCTTCGATCAGCCTCGTACTCATCCTGTCTGGCCAGCACAAACGAGTAGGCGCCAAAATAGGGGACGAACCAATTGAAGAACCGGTTGAAGAGCATCGAAGCGTTCTGGCCATCGTCGAAGCTCGCCTTGATGCGGTACCAGGTCATGCGCAGCCGATAAATCCAGGCGCTGAATTTGCCGTGGTTCCCCGCCAGGTGACCCATCTCGTGGGCGACCACCGCGCGGAACTCGTCGAGCGTCAGCGTCATCATCAACGGCAGGCCGAGAATCAGATTGTTCTTCTGCCAACCGAAGAGACCCAGCCGAGGCACCTGAGTGATGGCAGCGTTGAAATCATCGGTGATGATGACCTCATGAACGCGCGGCGCCCCCAGGTCCTTGCGAATGCGCTTCAACTCGGCGAAGAGCTCGGGAGCCTCGTCGGGGGTCAGAGCGCGGCCCTCCGGCTCCCCCAAGCGCACCCAAATCGCCTTGGCACACACACCAATCACCACCGCGAGCGGAATGAGCAGCTTGAAGCCAATCTTGGCTAAGAGCAACGGCTTGATGAGCACCAGCGCGCCGAGACCGAGCACCAGCGCCAGAAGAACGATCAGCACACCGAAGATATACGAGTATCCCAACAGCGCCAGACCGACGACTTTAGCCTTGTAGGCGCCCGGGCTGCGTTCTGCCGAACGCTCCAAACGGGTCACGAGAGATTCGTACTCGGCGATTGTCATATCCATGAGCTTTCCCCACTTCCAGCCACGCCGTAGCTGGTTCAATTCTCCAAAGTAGCGCGCCCAGCCTATCATCCCCGACAAACTCGCGCCAAACGCAGAAATTGCCCCTCCTTGCCGATTGCACGGACGTCCCGCTCCGGTGTAAATTGGCCCCCTCGACACACAAAAGATGCAATCTTGTGAGGGCAAGATGGACGAGTTTTTCAGGCTTCCCTATCCGATGTCTGGCTTCCACGCGTTGACCCGTTGGGTCTACGGGGCTCACAGAGAGGGCCTGTCGGCACCCGTCATGGCGCGTTACGAGGAGACGCGCGCGCAGTTCGACGCCGAGGACGCTCGGCTGGCGAGAGCGCTGTTGCGTAACGAGCGCGACTGGCTGGCGCTCGCCGCGGCGCATGGCGACCCCGTCGAGCACTGGCTCGAGCGCCTCGCCCACGAGGGGCTGACCGACGAGGTCGACGCCGATTATCGTCAGCTCGTGCGCCTGCTGCACCTTCGCCAGCTCTACTTTCCGGACACGGGCGTCCCCGGCGAGCTCGAGCGGGTCCACCGCGCCTACCTGGAGGCCCGCGGCGAGGCGCATACCCCGGCCGACCCCGACACGCAGGCGCTCTTTACGCTGCAGTATATGCACCTGCACGGGCCGACGCCCTTTCTGGAACACTACGGGCGCCACGTCGAGGAGCGCATCGCGCGCTGGAGCGACTTGGTCGCCGACGGGCCCGCCCCGCGCGGCCTGCGGCCCTGGCAGAGCGAGCTTCGGCGCGTGTGCGCCGGCGAGTTGCACGTGGGCGAATGGATGGAGCAAGCGTGTCGCTCCTATCCGACCGAGGACGACGGCCTGAGGATGCTGGAGCTGCTCGCCCGCCTCGAGCGCTTCTTCCCCGACCTGAGCGAGCTGTCGCTGGCGATGAGTCGGCACATCGAACACAAACGCCATCGCCACCTGTACCTCGACGTGCACGTGGCGCACCGCGCCGACGTCGCGCTGTTTCGCTCGTATATCGAGCGCGGCAAGGGGGCGGTGATCTACGCCGAGTCAGCGAAACGAGAGAGTTGGGAGGCGACGCACGCTCGGCTGGCGGGGCTCTCGACCATCGACGCGCCCTGCCATACCGAGCCGATGCCCGAGACGGCCACCACGCGCTACGAGCGCAAGTTCGACCAATGGTGCCGCCTCAATCGCATTCACGTCGTCTACCCGTGGGCCAAAGACGACCCACCCCGGCGCGCAGAGCAGATCCGCGAGCATATCCTGCTCGGCGCGCGCGACGAATTGTGGCCGGCCTACGGCGAATGGCTGCGGGAGCAGGGGCACGACGCGACCTGGATCTTCTTGGTCGACGCGGCCGGCTGCTTCGACCCGGGCGACTGCCCGCCCCGTCAGCGCATGGTCGTGCTCGCCATCCCCACCGCCACGCGCCTGCCCCCATCGCGGCGCCCCAAGGCCCGCCAGAAGCCCTCCATCCCCGCACGCCAACTGGCCGACAGGCTGCTCAAATATCACCCGTTCTACCTGTTCGACTTCCCCCTGCCCTATGGCTCCGGTGTCAGCGCCTATCGGACAAGCGATCAGTCACCGGCCACGGCGCCGATGCGCTTTTGGGCGATGGTCGAGCACGCCGTGGCCACCTTCGCCCACGACCGCTCCCACAAAAAGGACCGCATGTCGGTCTACGTGCGCGACTGCGACTTCGTGCGACGCACCGCCGAGGAGTTCGAGGCGAGCCAGGCGGAGTTTATCCGACGGGTGGACGCGGCGGCGTACTGGGATCATTTGAAGGTCTTTACCCCGCAGATACTGCCGCGCGACGAACACCCGCACCTGCCCTATGCAGAGGCCGTGGCCCGGGTCTTCGCGGACTCGCGGCGACGCCCCGACGATCAGTTGCGCCATCGGCTGCGCAGGCACGAGAAGACGAAGGGATTTCGGTTGCGCGATGTCCTGGCTCCGAACCCCGCCCCCCGGGCGGAGGCTCCCGTGCGAGATTGATGCACGGCCGCGCCCCGCCCGGAGCGCGGCTTCGCAGCCGGCGCGCAGCCCCTCCACGCCCGGGGCGCGGCTTCGCGGCCATCGCGCAGCCCCTCCCCGCCCGGGGCGCGGCTTCGCGGCCGTTTCGCCCCCATCTTTCACCCGTGGCGCACTCTTTGCAGTCCATCCACCCCGTCAACGCGTGCGCGCCCCTTTAAGGCGTCCAAAGCCGCGCAAATACTGCATTCTCACCACGACCGCGCAGAACTTGCGCGGCGCTGTACCACATAGAAGTCGGAGTACCCTCATGACGGACCAAATGACCCAGCATCCCGAAGAGTCGAAGCACCGCACCGTCGTCATCGTCGGCGGCGTCGCCGGAGGCGCCTCGTGCGCCGCGCGCCTTCGCCGCCTCGACGAGAACGCCCAGATCATCATGGTCGAGCGTGGCCCGCATATCTCCTTTGCCAACTGCGGGCTGCCCTACCACCTCAGCGGAGTCATCGAAGAGCGCGACAGCCTGCTCGTGCAGACCCCGGAGAGCTTCAAGGCGCGCTACGGCGTCGACGTGCGTGTGCTGACCGAGGTCGTCGACATCGACCGCGACGCCAAGACCGTCGAGCTGCGCGACGTCGACACCGACGCGCGCTCGACGCTGGCCTACGACCAGCTCGTCCTGTCACCCGGCGCGACCCCGTTCATCCCGCCGATTCCCGGCGCCGACCTTCCGCAGGTCCACGTGCTGCGCAATATCCCCGACATGGACCGCATCCTCGCGGCCTGCAACGACGAGCAGCCCGCGCACGTCACCGTCGTCGGCGCCGGCTTTATCGGCCTCGAGGTCGCCGAGAACCTCGAGCACCGCGGCATCGACGTGACCGTGGTCGAGATGGCCGCCCAGGTCATGCCCAACCTCGACCGCGAGATGGCCGCCGCGCTCAGCGACGCGTGCGCTCGCCACGGGGTCGAAGTGCTCACCAGCACCCGCGTGAACGCCATTGAAGAGGACGGCGAGCGCCTGGCGGTGCAGACCCTCGACGGGCCCACCGTGGCGACCGACCTGGTCGTGATGGCCGTCGGCGTGCGCCCCGCGGTCGAGCTCGCCAAAGCCGCCGACCTCACCCTGGGCGAGCGCGGCGGCATCCGCGTCGACGAGACGCTGCGCACCAGTGACCCCGACATCTTCGCCATTGGCGACGCCGTCGAGGTCACCCACCGCGTGACCGGCCAGACCGGCTTCATGCCGCTCGCCGGCCCCGCCAACCGCCAGGGACGCCTCGTCGCCGACATCATCGGCGGCCTCGAGCGCACCTACGGCGGCCCGCTGGGCACCAGCATCATCAAGGTCTTCGATACCGTCTCCGCCTGCACCGGCATGTCCGAGGGCCTGGCCAAGCGCCTCGACCTCGACCACCGCGTCGCCTGGATCAGCGGCTCGTCGCACGCCTCGTACTTTCCGGGCGCCGAGAATATCACCCTCAAGGCGATCTTCGACCCGACCGACGGCAAGCTTTTGGGCGCGCAGGGCTACGGCCGCGACGGCGTCGACAAACGCATCGACGTCCTCGCCACGGCCATCGCCGCGGGCATGACCGTCGACGCACTCGAGGAGCTCGACTTGGCCTACGCCCCGCCGTTCTCCTCGGCCAAAGACCCGGTCAACCACCTCGGCGCCGTCGCCGCCGGCATGCTCGCCGGCGCGCACCCGACGATCGCGTGGAACGAAGTCGCCGAGCTCGGCGACGACGTCAAGCTCGTGGACGTGCGCACCGAAAAGGAGTACGCCGCCGGCACCATCCCCGGCGCCGTCAACATCCCCCTCGACAACCTGCGCGAGCGCCTCGACGAGCTCGACCGCGACGTGCCCATCGTCATCAACTGCAAGCGCGGCAAGCGCGGGTATCTGGCCGTGCGCATCCTGCTGCAGCACGGGTTCGAGGCGCGCAATCTGTTGGGTGGGTATTGTTTGTGGAGTATGGCGGTGGGTGACGACCGCTGACTGGACGCATTGCCGATACGCTGCGATGCCCGCGGGGGTGCCTCCGCCCCCCGGCCCCCGCTGCTTCGCCCACTCGACCCAATCATCGAGGAGGCGTGGGGACATTCGAGTTTGGTGGCCTTGCTAGCGAGCGACGCCTGCTACATAGGGCGCCCTGAACTGCGGGCGTTAAGGACATAGGGGCTGCGTGTTGCGAGAGGTTCCAGGTTGCCGACCTGCGAGTTGGAACCACCTCGCGACTCGCAGCCCCTATGTCCTTAATTGCTTATGTAGCAGGCGTTTCTCACCTCGAGGCCCACACAGGACAGCTACCACGGTCAGGCGCACGGGCACAAAATGAACTCACAGCCGACGCAACCACTTGTGTATGCCCATGAGGCGCTAAGCAACTGGGGCCTTTATGGTTTGTTCTAGCAGCATTGGTGCATTGTTGTAGGTTCGCCGCTGAACCACTTCTGATAGGCCGACCATATAGGCCCCCGCTGCTTCGCCCACTCGATCCGAATCATCGAGGAGGCGTGGGGGCATTCGAGTGGGAGGAGCGTCCAGAAAGAAAAGAGGATGTAATGATTGTGTTCGACCAAAAACAAACCGGGCACAAAGCCTGGAAATCATTACTTCCGGAGACGATCATGCCAGCCACTCGCCTCAATGTCCGCCTCCAAACGCTCGATCTTTCTGAGCCGCGGCGAGCAGTACCCGCCGATTTCAATGAATATATCGTTGCCTGCGCGCATCTGCGCGGTGAGGGTATCCTCGATGCGATCGAGCAGCAGTTTCGGCTCGACCGCGGCGGCTACCAATTTGTCGACGCGGTGCTGGCGGGGCTGGCTTTTTTCAGCGCCCAGCCGACCTACTCGGGGCTTCGCGGGATGCTAGACGAGGTCAATGACCGTGGTTGATCGCTGGCCCTGGCGGCGGCCGAGGGCCGAGACAGGCTTCGCAGCCAGGCTTCGATGTCACGCGTGCTGGACGACATCCCCGACGAGATGGCGTGTCGATTCACCGAGCAGCTGCTCGGGGAGTGGACCCCGCCCGCAGCTCTTTCGGCCTACGAGGGCGTGCGGTGGCGCGATTGCACCGGCCAGCCCTGGCACGGCTTCGCCATCGATGGGCGCGTGCAGCCCTTTCGACGCCGGGCGCTGTGCGAGGGCGAGGAGTATCCGCCCGCCCATAGCCTTTGAGCGATGGAAACTCAATTACGGATTTCGTTTACGGAAGGAGGCCCTCGTAGGCGAACGGCGGCCCCAGTCTTCTTGCCACCTCCCCGCGCCAACGGCTAAAACCAGCGCAGTCGACATCCCCTCTTTCCAAGGAGTTCACCGTGCCCCACAAAAGCCTCACCCTGCTGCTCACCACCGCCCTACTCACCCTCGCCGCCTGCGCCTCGAGCCCTGCCGAGCAACCAGACCAACAGGACAAGGAGCAACAAACGATGCCCGACGCCACCCAGCAGCCGTCCCTCGAGGGCACCTGGCAAGGCCCGTTGACCGTCCCCGGCGCCCAACTCACGCTCGTCTTTCACCTCGACAAGACCGACGACGGCACCTGGAACGCCACAATGGATAGCCCCGACCAGGGCGCGACGGGCATCCCCGTCTCGGCCGTCGAGCACGACGGCGACAAGGTCACGATCGCCGTGGTGAGCATCGGCGGGGTCTTCACGGGCACGCTCTCGGACGACGGAACCGCCATCGACGGCGAGTGGTCCCAGGGCAGCTCGTCGCTCCCGCTCGACCTCGAGCGCACCGAGGCCAAAGAGGCCAAAGGAGTCAACCGCCCGCAGAATCCCGAGCCGCCCTTCCCCTACACGGTCGAAGAGGTGAAATTTGCCGGCGGCGAGCCGACGAAGGGAACCGCCGACGCGGTGCAGCTCGCGGGGACGCTGACCTTGCCCGAGGGCGAAGGCCCGCACCCGGCGGTCGTGCTGCTGACCGGCTCGGGCCCGCAGGACCGCGACGAGGCCCTCGCCGGCCACAGGCCGTTCTGGGTGCTCGCCGACTACCTGACCCGCCACGGCGTGGCCGTGCTGCGCTTCGACGACCGCGGCGTGGGCGAGTCGACCGGCACGTTCGAAGACGCGACCATCGCCGACTTCACCCAGGACGCCATCGCCGCGGCCGAGTTCATGGCCCAGCGCGACGACATCAAGGCCGACGCCATCGGGCTCGTGGGCCACAGCGAGGGCGCCAACGTCGCCCCGCGGGCGTCGAACGCCTCCGACAAGGTCGCCTTCATCGTGCTCCTCGCCCCCACCGCGGTGCCCGGCCACGAGCTCCTCGCCCGCCAAAACCGGCTCGTCTTCGAGGGCTTGGGCATGAGCGCCGAGGGCGCCCAGACCTACGAGAAGAACATGCACGCCGTGCTCCGTAAGATCGTCGCGGTGCCCCTCGACAAGCCCGTCCCTGACGAGCTTCGCAAGGAGCTTCGCGCCGACTTCAACGCCGCCATCGACGCGATGAGCCCCGAAGACCTCGCCGTGTACGGCGTCGTCGACGACAACACCCGCAAGGTCGTCCTCGACCAACTCGTCGGACAGCTCACCAAGCCGTGGATGCGCTCCTTCTTGGCGATGACGCCCCAGAAGACCTTCCAGAAGGTCGACGTCCCCACACTCGCCCTCTTCGGCGCCAAGGACGTGCAAGTCTCCTCCGAGCAGAACGCCCCCGTGCTCGAAGAGGCGCTCGGCGACGACGCCGACGCGACGGTCGAGACCCTCGAGGGCCTCAACCACCTCTTCCAGCCGGCAAACACCGGATTGCCCGCCGAGTACTCGCAGATCGAGACGACGCTCTCGCCGAAGATGCTCGAGACGCTAGTGCAATGGATGGCGGAAAAAGGATACGCGGAGGCGGGCGAGTAGCTATTGGAGGCCACGTCGAGCTCGCCTCTTGATAAGCGGAGGCGAAGCCGAAGCGCCACCCCTCGGAGCGTAGCGTAGAGGGGTCTCTGTAGCCGGGTGTGACCGTAGGGAACGCCCGGAAAAAGAGCCCCCTACACCCCACCAGAGGGCGATTCGCAAAAAAGTACGCAACAAATCGCCTCCTTTTGCCGAAAACCAAAGTAGAGGGTTTTCGTCATGTTCGACTTTCGGAGGAGATATGCCTTACACCAGACTTCGCTACCACTTCATCTTCGCCACCAAAAACCGTGCCCGTTGGATTTGGCCTGATGTCGAGTCATTTCTGTACCCAGTCCTCGTGCGGCTCATCAAGCGTGCCGGGGGACACGCCATTCGCCTTGGTGGAGTCGAAGACCACGTCCATATCGTCAGCGCACTGGAGCCGAAAGTTTCGGTAAGTGACTTTTTGGAGCGCATCAAGTCGGAGTCATCACAGGCAGTACGTGGACGATTTAAGAACCTGTGGGGATTCGGTTGGCAGGATGGCTACGGAGCGTTCACTCTGAATCCGACCGATATGGACCGCATCCTCGAGTACGTGGAGAACCAGAAAGAGCATCATCGGACCGGAAACCTCTGGCTGCCCTACGAGAAGCTTGCGGATAAACTCGTAGGTCCGGATGGACTACCAGCGAACAAGGCGCCTTCCACGTCGGCTCGACCAATCGTGTCACGTGGACTTCGACGCCAGCACCATCGACTGGCCCGCCAAATGTGGGGTGCGTCATGGTGGACTGAGGTGAGCTCAAACTCCGGGCGTTCCCTTCGGTCACACCCGGCTACAGAGACCCCTCTCCGTTTCACTTCGAGGGGTGGCGCTCCGGCTACGCCTCCGCTTATCTAAGAGCAAGCCGAAGCGCGAGTCTTTAGCAAGCCGAAGCGCGAGTCTTTAGCAAGCCGAAGCGCCGGCGAGTAACGCTGGACCTCACTACTCTCACGTCTACGTTCCTCGCAGCCCAATGATGTTGTTGGAACGAACACGAGGAGCCCACCATGTGGACCGGCGAACAAATCGACGAGCGCCCGCACACCGAGAGCTTGTGCCACTACAACGGCCGGCTGTACTGGCTGGTCGATGACGAGGAGGCCGACCCGACCGAGGATTTGCTCGGTCGCAAGGTCGCGCGCAAGCAACTGATCACCTACGACGTCGACACGGGCGAGCGCGCCACGCTCGCCCGGTCGCTGCCGCCCTCCCCTTCACTCGCCGTGGGCCCCAAGGGCGCCTTTTTGTGGGGCCTCAAACAAGAGAGCGTGCTTCGGGTGACGCCCGCAGGCGCCGTCGAGCAGTACACGGTCACCGAGGAGCAGCCCGACGGGGCGCTTCGGTGCGTGGGCGAGCGCCTCTTCTTTGAGGGCAAGCTCAACCCGGCGACTACCGGCGTGGCGGTCTACGAGCCCACTGATGATCGCTTCCGCCGCATCCTGGAGACCGGCGACCCGACGCCGAGCACCCTCGACCGGGTGCACGTCGACGAAGACTGCGTCTGGTACCTGCACCACACCCCGCGCGGCTGGAAGCTCGACGCCGTCGACCTCGCGCGCGACGAGCAACAGCAACTCGTCACCGACCAAGACCTGATGCTGCGCCGGTTCACCAAGACCGACCGCGGCTTTCTGATGTGCGACGACCACGCCATCTACCTCTACGCCGACGGCGAACTCTCCGAGCTCACCGAATGCGACGTCCCGCCCGAGCATCTGCACGGCATGGGCGAGCGCGCGCTGTGGACGAGTTCGGCGGTCGAGAACGAGGACAGCGAGCTCGTCGCAGGTTGGCAGATCCACGCGGTCGACCTCGACGGCAGCGAGGCCGAAGTGCTCTACGAGACCGACCACCACATCGCCGATCTCGAATGCGGCGAGTGGGGCCTGGCGTGCTTGCTGCGAGAGGCGAAGTTTGGCGTGGTGGCCGAAATTGGGACGGGGACGGTGGGTAGTGTGGTGGTGGTGCGGCCTTAAGTAACTGCACGGAGATTGTGCGGGAAAGCTCGGCGAGCAATCGGCGGCAAGCACAAGGAGACAGCCCGCAGGCGATGCCAGCGGCATCGTCGAGGGATGGCGACGCAGTGATTGGCGTCGAGAGCCGCCGAGATGACCGACAGAATCTTCGTGTAGTTACTTAGAGTGTAGGCATTGCCGGTTCGTGACGATGCCCCCGGCCGGCCTTCGCCGGCCGCCCCCCGCGCGGAGCGGCGGGGGGCTTTATGGTTGCTCTAGCAAAAGTGGTTCAGAGATGAACCTTCGAGAACCGACCACTTCTGATAGGCCGACCATATAGGCCCCCGTTGCTTCGCCCACTCGATTCGGATCACCTATTCGCCTTGTTTTGAAAGGGGGGATCCGATGCGGGGGTATTTGCCTCCGGTAAAAGACGTGCGGCAGTTAAGGGGGCTCTGATGGCGATTGTTATGTTGGCCTGCTGGGGCAGGCTGTTCCACTGTAGCCGCTCGTCCCAGGTTTTCCGGCGTCGCTGGCGACGTGCGGCGGTCATCGCCAGATAGTCTACGTGGCGAGTTGAGGAATCCGGTGGAGATTTTGTCACCTCGACCTTGAGGCTTCGAGCAGCTTTTCGAAAGGCGTTGCGAAAGGTGCTTGCGACCAGTACCGGCTGACGCATGTGGAGGTCGCCGGGTTCGGGCAAGTCGTCAGGAATCGACAGTCTAAGCCCTAGCAGGGCCGTTGAGGGCGACGCCTTATCAGCGGGATCACTGCCATGCGTCGGCGCGTCAGCGGCCTTATCTTGGCCTTGGATCGCAGCTGGCTCATCGTGCGCACCCAGCGTGGCTGGCGGCGGCATGTGAATCTCGATCTCTTTTCTGTAGGTCGGCGACGTCGACGAGGTGCATTCGCGGCGGAAGGGGCAGCCCTGGCAGGCTTGTGGGGAGCCGATGCGGAATCTGACGATCACACGGCCGCCGCGCTGGCGCATTCCGGACAGGCCCAGATAGGCGCCTTTCGCACAGCCGATCTGGCGGGTTTGAGCGTCATAGCTGAATCCATCGAGCCCACCGATGCGCTGCTCGACCTTTCGGGTGACACTCTGCCACCAGGCGTGCGATGCCTCGAAGCCGACGGCGAGCGAGGCCGGCTCCGGACGGCCTGCCGCTGGGGCTGCGTGGGGTGCGGGGGCACCGGTCGGCGCGAGCGGCAGCGTGTCGGCCGATTCGAGCTTGCGCGGCGCAGCCTCGACGTCGATAGGCTCGAGCTCGCCGAAGAGCTCGGCGCCCCTAATAGCCCTGAAATTGTGTAGCCAAACCCCCAGCGCCATCATGACCTGCTGGCCGGGCGCGCAATCCGAGTACATCTTCTCCAGATCCATGTGCCGATCGAGTCGGGCAAAGCCGTTTTCCTGGCGGCCGGCCCGGGCGTAGTAGGTGGTGACGACTTCTGCGGCCGGATAGGCCGTCGGGTCGAGATCGCAGGCGTAGACCTCGTACTGAAGCCCGTCGACAAAGCATCCGGCGCCGCGCTTCTTGCCGTCGGTCGGCTCAAAGCAGCTGACCACCAGCCTGGCCCGGGCGTCACCAAGCCAGTAGTCGCCCATTTCGGTCGCCCAGCGCTGGGGGCCGCTTCGGGAATCGTCGACCTTCTGCCATGTCTGCTGGGCCAGCTGAGCGCGCACCGCAGGATCTTTGAGCGGCTCGTAGTAACGAAGCCGGGTCAAAAAGTGCACCGGCGAGCGAAGCGCCGCGCGCAGCTGGGCAAACCCTCCCTGGTGGCCGTCGATGGCCAGAAAACACCGGCCGGGCTCGAGCCCGCGGGCGTTGGCCCATCGCTCTATCAGTGCCAGGCCCTGCGCAAAGTCATCGCTGAGCTGGCCGTTTCCGGCCGCATAATTCATCGCCAGATAAAGCCCGCTTCCCAGATGCTCCAAGATCGACGTCTCCATCTGGACGTCGGCGCGCTTTCGGCCCGAATAGCCCGGTTTGGCGCCCAAGCTGTCGACCCGACGGCGGGCGGGCGGGTACTCCTCGCCCTCGCACAGCGCCCGGCGTCGAAAAGGCTGCACGCGCCCATCGATGGCGAAGCCGTGCCAGGACTGCCCGGTGCAATCGCGCCACAGCACAGCCTCGTAGGCCGAAAAAGGCGCCGCCGGGGTCCATGCTCCGAGCAACTGCTCTTTGAATCGACACGCCATCTCCTCGGGAATGTCGCCCAAAACGCGCGACATCGATGCCTGGCTGCAAAGCCTGTCTCGCCCCCCTGCCGCTGCCAGGGCCTGCGACCACCCTCGGCCATTGACTTCGTCGAGCATCCCACGAAGCCCCGAGTACGTGGGCTGGGCGCTAAAAAAGGCCAGCCCCGCCAGCACCGCGTCGATAAACTGGTAGCCGCTTCGGTCGAGCCGAAACTGCTGCTCGATCTCGTCGAAAATGCCCTCACCGCGCAGATGCTCGCAGGCTACGATATACTCGTTGAAGTGAGCGGGCACTGCTCGCTGCGGCTCGGAACGCTCGTGATTTTGGAGGCTGACATTGAGGCGAGTGTCTGGCATGATCGTCTCCGGATGTAATGATTTCCAGGCTTTGTGCCCGGTTTGTTTTTGGTCGAACAAAATCATTACATCCTTTTTG
Source organism: Persicimonas caeni (assembly GCF_006517175.1). Lineage (NCBI taxonomy): Bacteria > Deltaproteobacteria > Bradymonadales > Bradymonadaceae > Persicimonas > Persicimonas caeni. Next base: position 14,925 of record NZ_CP041186.1, read on the forward strand.
TTTTCTTGACGATCCTCCCGATCGGTCGCCCCCCACGCCTCCTCGCTGATTCGGATCGAGTGGGCTTCGCACGGGGGCCGGGGCGGCGAAGGCCGCCCCGGGGGCATCGTGACTGACCGGCAATGCCTACTCTCCCATCCTCAATTCAACCGCCAAATCTCGAAATTCAGCGCCGACGCATACGTCACCCACGCCAAATACGGCGCCAGCAGCCACGCCGCGGCCTTGCTGTGCTGCGCGAACAGGTAAATCGTGACGATGATGGCCACCCACAACACCGCGATGATCACCAACCCGGCCATCGGCGAGCGCGCCCCGAAGAACGCCGGCGACCACGCCGCGTTGATGACGAGTTGGACGCCGTAGGCGATCAGCGCCACGCGCACACCCTCGTCGGAGAAGCCCCCTTTGCGCCACACGAGCCACGCGGCGACGCCCATGAGCGTGTAGAGCGTGATCCACGCCGGACCGAACAGCCAGTTGGGCGGGGTGAACCACGGCTTGTCGAGAGTCTTGTACCAACTGCCGACCGACGACCGCGTCGCGAACGCGCCGATGATACCGGCGAGTTGGGCGATGATGACCGACACGGCGATTTGGAGAAATGTGCTCATATGTTGAGGTAGACGGGCGGATCGTGTGTTAATTCGAGAGAGTAGGCACTAAGAACGTAAACCCACAGCAACCCGCATGAAACTCACAATCCCCCGCGAAACACGCCCAGGCGAGCACCGCGTCGCCGGCACGCCGGCGAGCGTCGAGCGCCTGTGCCGTCTCGGCTACGACGTGCTCGTCGAACGAGACGCCGGTGCCCGAGCCGGCCTCGCCGACTCCGACTACGAGGCTGCGGGCGCGACGATCGTCTCGCAGACCGAGCAGTTGTGGGCGCAGGCCGATATCGTCACGAAGGTGCGCCCGCCGACGCCCGACGAGGCGGACATGCTGCGCGAGGGCGCGCTGCTCATAAGCCACGTCTGGCCCGAGCAGCACCCTGGCCTGCTCGACCGGCTCGCCGAGCGCGAGGCGACCGTGCTCTCCCTGGAGCGCGTGCCGCGCATCAGCCGCGCGCAGGCCGTCGACGTGTTGAGCTCGATGGCCGGCATCGCCGGCTACCGGGCCGTGATCGACGCGGCGCACGCCTACGGGCGGTTCTTCACCCCGCAGATGAGCGCGGCGGGCTCGACGCCGCCGGTGCGCGTGATGGTCATCGGCGCGGGCGTCGCCGGGCTGGCGGCCATCGCGCAGGCCCACAAGATGGGCGCCAAGGTACGCGCCTTCGACACCCGTGAGGCGGTGCGCGAGCAGGTCGAGAGCCTGGGCGCCGAGTTCCTCGAGGTCGAGCTCGAGGAGTCGGGCAGCGGCGAGGGAGGCTACGCGCGCACCATGAGCCCGGAGTATATCGAAGCCGAGATGGCGCTATTCGCCGAGCAGATGCCCCAGACCGACATCCTCATCACCACCGCCGCCATCCCCGGCAAGAAGGCGCCCCGGCTCATCACCAAGCCGATGGTCGAGTCGATGCCGTCAGGCTCGGTGATCGTCGATTTGGCGGTGGCCACCGGCGGAAATTGCGAGCTGACCTGCCCCGACGAGGTCGTCGACCACCACGGGGTCACCGTGCTCGGGCCGACCGACCTGGCCAACCAGATGCCGACGCAGGCGAGCGCTTTCTTCGCAGAGAATGTCGCCAACTTGGTCGACTTGCTCGGGCCGGCGGACGCGTTCGAGCTCGACCTGCACGACGAGATCATCCGCGGGATGTTGCTTTTGCAGGACGGCGGCGAGGTCGAGCTTCCCGAGCAGCCCGAAAAACCCGAGCCGATGCCGCCTCGCGAGACCGCGCAGCCACCCGAGCCTCGCCGAGAACCCGAGGATCGACCCACACGCAAACGCCTGCTCACCGCCGCGGGCCTCGCGCTCCTCGTCGCGCTCTTCCTGGCCGTAGGCCTCTACGCCCCGGCCGAATTCGTGGGCCACTTCACCGTCTTCGTGCTCGCCTGCTTCGTGGGCTGGCAGCTCATCTGGAACGTCACCCCGTCGCTGCACACCCCGCTGATGAGCGTGACGAACGCCATCAGCGGCATCGTGGTCGTCGGGGGCATTCTGCAGGTCACACAAGGGGCGAGCGCGGCCGTGCTGGCCCTGGCGGGCGCGGCGGTCGTGGTGACGAGCATCAATATCTTCGGCGGCTTCTGGGTCACCCAGCGCATGCTCGGGATGTTTCGCGCTGAATCCGCTTCCAACGGTGAGAGGTCGTAGACGATGCTGCAGATACTCGACATCGCCGCACTCGTCGCCCCCGAGAGCCTGCAGACCATCGGCTACTTGGCCGCCGCGATCCTGTTCATCCTCGCGCTCGCCGGGCTGAGCCGCCAGGAGACCGCGCGGGCGGGCAACGTCGCCGGCATCGCCGGCATGGCCCTGGCGGTTGTGGTGACGCTCTTTTCGCGCGGCGACTTGTCGTACGCGCTGACCGCCGGATGCATCGTCGCCGGCGGCGCGGTGGGCGCGCTCGCCGCCGCGAAGGTGCGCATGACCGCCATGCCCGAGATGGTCGCCATCCTCAACGGCTTCGGGGGCCTGGGCACCGTCTTCGTGGGCTTTTCGAGCTACCTGACCGAGGCGGAGTACGCCTCGAGCGCGGCGATGAATATCCACCTCGTCGAGGTCTACGTGGGCGTGGCCATCGGCGCGCTCACCTTCGTCGGCTCGATGGTCGCCTGGGGCAAACTCGCCGGGCGCTGGACGAGCGCGCCGGTGCTGCTTCCGGCGCGCCACCTGCTCAACCTCGTCCTGCTCGCCGGGCTCATCGCCGCGGCCGTGCCCGTCATGGGCGCCGCCCCCGGCGAGGCGGTGGTGTTCCTGGGCGTCAACGCCGCCATCAGCGCCCTGCTCGGCCTGCACCTCGTCGCCGCCATCGGCGGGGCCGACATGCCCGTGGTCGTCTCGTTGCTGAACAGCTACTCCGGCTGGGCGGCCGCCGCCGCGGGCTTCATGCTCGGCAACGACCTGCTCATCATCACCGGCGCGCTCGTCGGCTCGAGCGGAGCCATCTTGAGCCACATCATGGCCGAGGGCATGAACCGCTCGCTCGTCAACGTCGTCTTCGGCGGCTTCGGCACGAGCGACCAGAAGACGCCCGGCGACCGAGGCAGCGGGAGCAGCAGGGGCGCCGAGGCCGGCGAAGCCCGCGCGACCGACGCCGACGAGGTCGCCCAGCTGCTCGAGCGCGCCGAGCGCGTGGCCATCGTCCCCGGCTACGGCATGGCGGTCGCCCGCGCCCAACACGCCGTCAGCCAACTGACCCGCAAGCTTCGCCGCGCCGGCAAAGAGGTCACCTTCGGCATCCACCCCGTCGCCGGGCGCATGCCCGGGCACATGAACGTGCTCCTGGCCGAGGCCGAAGTCCCCTACGACCTCGTCCTCGAGATGTCCCAGATCAACCCCACCTTCGCCGACACCGACGTGGTCCTCGTCGTCGGCGCCAACGACATCGTCAACCCCAGCGCCACCGACGACCCCACCAGCCCCATCTGGGGCATGCCGCAGATGCAGGTGTGGAAGGCCGACACGGTCGTCGTGCTCAAACGAAGCCTCTCGCCGGGCTACGCAGGCGTGGCCAACCCGCTCTTTTTTCGGGAGAACACGCGCATGTTCTTCGGCGACGCGCGCGAACAGTTAGAGGCTTTGGGGGAGAGACTCTGAGGCGCCGCATGATCCCTTTTGCATCGCGTCAGACACCATGATTAAATGCGGCGTTTGCTGTACGCATTGAGTAACACACATTACTGAGATTTCTATGTTTAGCCGTATCTCCTCGAGTCGCACTTCGCCTCGCCTGCTCGCCCTTCTGCTTACCTCGATGCTGCTCGTCACCGCCTGCGGAGACGACAGCGACCAGAAGCCGCTCCAGGACCAAGACACCGGCGTTCTGGCCGATGCCGGCGATATCGGCGCCGACGCTCAGCAAGACGCCCAGCACGACGCCGGGCAGGACGCCCAGCAAGACAGCGGCGACTCGATCGTGCGCGACAAGCCGCTCGACGAGTTTGTGGCCGACGATAGCGACTTCAGCTACGAGGTCGCCTGGGAGAAGTCGAGCACGGTCGCCAACAGCTGGCTGCTCGACGTCACCTCCGGCGAATGGCGGAGCAGCGAAGAGGTCGACCGCACCACCTGGCGCCACGACGTCATCTTGACGGTGCCCAAGAACGCCGACACGACCACGGCGCTGGTCATCATCAACGGCGGCGACAACGACGGCGGCTCGCCGGCGCAAAACGACGACGAGGTCTCCACCGCCGAGCTCGTGGCGACGCTCGTGCGCACGCCCGTGGTGAGCATCTCGCAGATTCCCAACCAGCCGCTGACCATCTTCGGCGAGGGCGAGGACATGGTCGAAGACGACCTGGTCGCCTCGAGTTGGTATAAGGCCATCGAGACCGGCGACCCGACCTGGTCGGCCTACTTCCCGATGGCGCGCGCGGTCGTCCGCTCGATGGACGCCGTCCAAGACCACATGGACGGGCTCGACCAGCCCGTCGACAACTTCGTGCTCACCGGCTTCTCCAAGCGCGGCGCGACCACCTACCTGGCCACGGCCGCCGACCCTCGCGTCATCGCCATGGCCCCGGGCGTGTTCGACTTTCTGAACTTCCGGCCCCAGGCCGCCCACCACTTGGCCGTCTACGGCGAGCCGGCCCCGGCGGTCGCCGACTACGCCGAGTACAACCTCCTGGAGCGCGTCGCCGACCCCGACGCCCAGGTCCTGCTCGACACGAGCGACCCGTACGCCTACCGCGACCGCTTCACCATGCCCAAGCTGATCATGGCCTCACCGGGCGACCAATTCTTCCTGCCCGACGCCATGCGCTTTTATATCGACGATATCCCCGGCGAAACGCTCGTGCGCTACGTCCCGAACACCGGCCACGGTCTGGTCCCCGAGGGCGAAGAACTCCTCGACACCATCAAGCCGCTCGTCGAATGGTACAAGGCCATCGCCAACGACCAGGCGCGCCCCACGGTGAGCTGGACCCACGACGCCGGCGAGCTGACCATGACGACCTCGACGGAGCCCGACTCGGTCAAGCTGTGGACGGCCACCAACGACCAGGCACGCAACTTCCGCATCGACGTCGTCGGCGCCATCTGGGAGTCCCAGGAACTCACCGCCGACACCAACGGCGACTACACCGCCACCGTCGACGCGCCCGCGGCGGGGTATACGGCGTATCTGATCGAGGCGACGTTCGGCCAAGAGATCTACACCACGCAGGTGTACGTGACGCCGGATGACTGAGGCGGCCGCACACCACAAAAAAGCCCCCGCCGGCCACAGCGCCGGCGGGGGCTTTTTCGTGCGAACGTTCGGCGGAACCCTCGGTCTCCCCCCATTTTGGCGTACAACTCGGCCTGACCGGTGACACGGCTGGCGGGTGTTTCGAGGGCCACCGACAGCTGGGACCGACCAACCCGCGGCTGTCGAGTTCCCGCGGCGGCCCCTCCGTCTCGCGCAACGCGCTCGACACCTCCCCCCGGCTGAACGCCGCGGGGAGAAGCCCCCTGCCAACTCGCCCAGCGGTTGCTTTACGCGGCGAATCCCAAACGCCGCCACTCGGCGAGGGGCTCCTCCCCAGCGCGTTGGGCGCCTGGGGAGGTGGTCGAGGGCGCTGGGAGAAGTCGGCGGTTTCACCGGGTGAAGGAAAAGAGACATTCCGCAAGCCCTTACATGGTGCCAGAGCACCATGTCATAACAGCGTGCGCAACTGCCATCGAACCAGCCCGAGGAGTTTTTCACATGACGACACTCGTAGCGATCAGTGACACCCATGGCCGCCACCGAAGCGTCGACGTGCCCGACGGCGACATCTTGGTCCACGCCGGAGACTTCTCGAGCTTCGGAAGCGAGGACGACCTCGAGGACTTCAACAGTTGGCTCGGCTCGCTGCCCCACGCCGAAAAGATCGTCGTCGCCGGCAACTGCGACCACATCTGCGAAACCTCTCCGGCCGAGGTCCGCGCCTTGCTGACCGAGGCGCACTACCTGCAGGACAGCGCGGTCGAAATCGCGGGGCTGAAGTTCTGGGGAAGCCCCTGGCAGCCGATCTTCCACCACATGGCGTTCAACCTGCCCCGAGGAGAGGCCCTCGCTGAAAAGTGGGCAATGATTCCCGCCGACACCGACGTGCTCGTCACCCACGGGCCTCCCCACGGCATCCTCGACCGCACCTCACGCGGCCAACAGGTCGGCGACCGCGCGCTGCTCGCGCGGGTGACCGAGGTGAAGCCCACCTGCCATATTTTCGGCCATGTTCACGAATCGAGCGGGATGGTCGAGCAACAAGGCACCTGCTTCATCAACGCGGCGTGCAATGCCGCGGGCGACAGGCCGTTTGTCTATGAGCTTTAGTTGGGAGGGTTGTATGCCTTGCAGGTAGCTGCAGTTGTCGTAGGTGTAGCCGACGTCGAAGAGCGTGGTGCCCTGGCTTGTGTCGGTGACCGAATAGGTCACCGCTTCGCCGAAGCCGTTGTAGGTGTAGCTCGCCTGGGTGTTCGCCAGCGTGAACTTCTCGAGCAGACAGTCCTCGTCAAACTCGTAGTTCGATTCACGATTCTTCGTCGCCGAAAAACATCGCATCCACGCTCCAACTGAGGCCGAGCCTTGCCATTCGCCGCATTTGAGTCGGCCACAGTGTTGGCCCGCCCTTACCCGATGCAGACCACCACGAGCTTCCCATTCGCATCTCGACTTCGGGATTAGCTTGCAGCTGCCTCAGCGCTCGGGATGCGGGCTCGATGCGATCGAGCACCCAGTCCAGATGGCGACGAAGCTCGCGTGAGTCAACCGCCTCTTCAGAATCAACTTCCCAGAGGTTGAGTGGCGGCGTGTGCATAATCCCGCTGCGTGGGTTCAGCTGCGGTACGCCTCCACGAACGGTTTGGGTGGGCTCGACCTGAAGTGTCTCTGTCACCCAATCCGGCGTATGAGCGCCCGGATATATCAAGATCCGCGCAGCGGCACGCTCACAATCTGCGTTTTCGCCCAGGTACGGAACAACGTGGTGCACATTCCCATGCCCCTCTGCCGACTCGACAGCGCAGCCCCGCTGCTGCCGTCGACCGGCTACCTCCACAAATGGCATCGGTTGATATCGACGCGCTGACACCGCCTCATCCACTGCATCTTCATCTCCGAGGATCAAAGTTGCTTTCTCAGTACCGCAGAACACAATATCGAAGGACAACTCGAGCTCGAGTTCAGCAAGTCGTTCCATCTGCGCGGGCCACAACGCCGGGCCGCCGTGACCATGGGCCGACCACCAATCGCAGACTACGGCCAAGCGCACTCCATCGTGACACCGCAGCTCTTCAATCCCCGCTCGAACCTGCTCTAGCGCATCGAGAAGCCAGTCCACGTGGCGCCGCGAGTCCCGTGAATCGAGGAAGTCCCGTGAGGAGTAGCACCAGGCATCGAGGGGAGGCGTGACCTGATAACCGATATGCCGTGGCCCGATCGAAGCCACCCCTCGGTGTAACACCTGCGACGGTGCGAGGCCCAACACTTGATCTACCCAATCGTGAGGCTTATTGCCGGGGAAGACCCACAGCGCAGCGTCTGTGCGCTCGCAGGTTGGGTAGTCGTCGATGTATTCAGATGCCATATCGTTTCGGTTCATCACAGTTCCAACTGCTTCGCTGAAAAAACGAGTTACAGGTAGGCGAGGATATTATCGATGAATTCGCCTGCTGCATCCCGATAGTCACCGCGCACCCATCCGCCGCGCGAGGTATAGACCTCGTCTCCCGGCTCGAGCCTTGCGGCCTCGCCAAACCCGCGCCCGGCGACCCAGAAGGGATGCTCACCGGTGACGTGCAGCAACTCTGAGGCGTTCGCGTCGTCGACCAGTTCGAGTTCCATGACCGGCTTATCGGGGGTGACAAAGACTGCGGTCACCTCGCGCCAGTCCTCCTCACCGGTCTCCGGATTGCGCGCCCAGACCCTGTCACCCACGTCGACGTCTTCGATGGGTCGCCGGCCCTCTTCGGTCTCACTGCAGTGAGTTCGCCGGCAACTACAGCAATGGCTTGCCAAGTTGAGATGCCAATTACCAGCTGCGGTCGCCGACTACGCCGAGTACAACCTCCTGGAGCGCGTCGCTGACCCCGACGCCCAGGTCCTGCTCGACACGAGCGACCCGTACGCCTACCGCGACCAGTTCACCATGCCCAAGCTGATCATGGCCTCACCGGGCGACCAATTCTTCCTGCCCGACGCCATGCGCTTTTATATCGACGATATCCCCGGCGAGACGCTCGTGCGCTACGTCCCCAACACCGGCCACGGGCTGGTCCCCGAGGGCGAGGAACTCCTCGACACCATCAAGCCGCTCGTGTGATTGAGGCGCTACCCCGGCCTTCCCGGACGCTACCCCGGCCTCCCCGGACGCTACCCCTGCCTTCCCGGACGCTACCTCGGCCTTCCTGGACGCTACCCCGGGCACCCTGGATGCTACCTCGGCCCTCCTGGACGCTACCCCAATAAAAATGGCCCCTGCACTCGAGGTGCAGGGGCCTGCGACGGCCGTGCCGGCCGCTGCATCGTCGACGCTGGTCACGCCCCGGTGGGCTCCGGTTCGTCGACGGGGTCTGCGGCGCGTGTGCGCTGCGGGACGTGGTCGGCGAAGACGGCGTCGAGCTCGTCGACGAGTTCGGGGTGCTCGACGCGGGCCATGCGTGCGGCCAACACGGCGCGATCGACGAACTCGAGACACGCCTCGCGCGCCCTCTTGCGCTCGCGACGGGCTCGGTCCGTCTCCAAGCTCTCGATATCGCGGCCCCCGAACAACTCGCCAGCGCGCGCCTGCAGCTGCTCGACCTCGGCGAGCCGGGCCCCGTAGTTGCCCATGCTCGCGCGAAGCTTGTCCTCGTGGGAACGAAGCGCGGTGAGGAGCGTCTGAAGCGCCTCGCGCGCCGCCGGCAAGGTCTTGATGCGCGAGGCCGGGCCGATGTCGAAGTCGCTCAGCATGTCGCCGAGATTCTCGTCGTCGTAATAAGCCATCTCCACCCCGGCGGTGATGGCGTCTTCCAGCGGGCCGACCTTGGCCACGAGCGCGTCCTTCTCATTCGTCCAGGCCACGTCGTCACGCATTTCAACCTGATAGGTCGTCTGCGCGTCCTCGAGGCGCTGTGCGGCGGCCTCGCCTTCCTCCTTGCCGGCGAACTCAGGGCCGAGCACCGGCTCGAGCTTCGAGGCGTTGCGCTCGTACCACTGGGCCACCGCGCGCACGGCGAAGATCAGGTGGGTCACCGGGGTATCCATCGTGGGTCGTTGTGCCATAACGTCCGTCTCCTTCTCGCAGAAAGATGGGACAGCCCCCCAGTACCGGCTCGGGCTGTCGGCTCAGGTTGTAAAAAAGGTGCTCTCTGGAGATAGCCCGAGACGGCGCGGGTTGGCAAGGGAGCGCGCGGTCGCGATCTTCGCCGGAATGAAACTGGACGGCCGCCCGCTTCTTGTGCACTAGTAGGGGAAGACCAGCGAAATTGGTGCTTCCAACGTTGTCCTACGAGTTGAGTAGTCACGATGTACCACAAGCTATGCCTTCGCCTCTCCGCCGGTGCCCTCGCCCTGCTCGTCCTCGCGGCGTGCAACGACGATTCGCCCGAGAAGCCCTCTTCGGACGCCGGATCGTCGGACGGCGGTGACGTTGCCGCCGACGCCAACCCCGACGCCACTTCCAACGCCTGCCCGCTCGACGGGACCGCTCCTGCAGACGACGTCGCGGCCGACATCAACGGCTGGACGGTCAGCGTCGACGGGGCGACCGGGGCGTGGAGTATCACTGCGGCCGGCGGCGACGAGCCCGTGCTCGCCGGGCCGGGGTCGTGTGGACGCGACGACGACGGCTGGCATGCGCCGGCGCGTGTGGCCTCGGGCGAGGCGGACGTAAAGAGCTCGTTTGGCAATTTCCGCATCGAGCTGGAGTCGGAGCAGGCGAGCCTCGAGTGGCTGTCGACGGCCAATATCGCGCCGAGCGTCGAGCAGACCGACGACGCCGTCGTGATCAGCTGGCCGCTACCGCTCGACGAGCCGGCGGACGCCGCGGCCGAGCTGCGGTTTTCGGCCGAAGGCGCGCAGAATCTGGCCGTCGAGCTCACCACGAACGTCGAGGACCTCGACACCGGCGAGATTACGACGACCTGCCGACCCGACGAGGCGTTCTTCGGCCTCGGCTCGCAGACCGCGGGCATGAACCTGCGCGGGCGGACCTTCCCGCTGTGGACCCAAGAGCAAGGCAACAGCAAGCCCGAAGACGGCGGCACCTTCCCGCTGAACAACTTCCCGGAGGCGGCCTACGCCCCCATGGGCATCTGGCACTCGTCGGCGGGCTACGCGGCGATCATCGGCCACGACAGCTACTCCGAGATCGACCTGTGTGAGGAGAGCGCCGACCGCGTGCGCCTTCGCAGCCACAAGGAGCTCCCCCGATTCGTGCTCGTGGCCGGCGAGTCGCCCAAAGAGCGCCTGACGGCCATCACCGAGTATACCGGACGGGTCGACCCCGCCCCGCCCGCCTGGGTCTTCGGCCCCTGGTTCGACGCGGTCGGCGGCCCCTGGCGCGTCGAGGAAGTGGCCACCGCCCTTCGCGACAACGACATCCCGGCCTCGGCCATCTGGACCGAGGATTGGATCGGCGGCAAGTCGACCGCGACCGGCTACCGTCTGTCGTACGCCTGGGAGTGGGACGACGAGTTGTACCCGAACCTGCCGGACACCATCGACGGACTGCAGAATCGCGGGTTCGCGTTCTTGGGCTACTTCAACCCGTTCATCCCCACGAACGTGCGGATGTTCACCGAGGGCGAGGAGAACGGCTACCTCATCCAAACCCAGGAGGATGAGACGTACCTGTTCCAGGACCCGGCGTTTCGCAACTCGACGCTCATCGACCTGACCAACCCCGACGCGGTCGACTGGCTGCAGGGATATATGACGAAGGCGGCCGACGAGCTGGGCATCGACGGCTGGATGGCCGACTTCGCCGAGTGGCTGCCCGTCGACGCGAAGCTGCACTCGGGCCAGACGGGCTGGGAGTTCCACAACCAGTATCCCCTGGCCTGGCAGAAGGCCAACAAGGACGCGCTCACCGAGGCGCACGCCGACCAGTCGCCGTCGAACGACTGGACCTTCTTCGCCCGCAGCGGCTGGGCGTCGACCAACGGCGGCAGCGCCGGATTCGCGGCGACGATGTGGGGCGGCGACCAGAACACCAACTGGCGCTACGACGACGGCTTCCCCACGATCGTGCCCATCGGCGCGCACCTGGGCCTGTCGGGCGTGTCCCTATACGGCTCCGATATCGCCGGATACAACTCGCTGGGCACCTCGAATACCGACAAGGAGCTCTTCTTCCGCTGGAGCGCGGCGGGTGCCTTCCACCCGCTGATGCGCACCCACCACGGCGGCGACAAGTGCGACAACTGGAACTTCGACCGCGACGCGGAGACCCTGGCTCACTATCGGCGCTGGGCGTCGGTGCACACCCTGCTCTACCCGTACTTCCAGCGGCTGGTGACCGAGGCGACCGAAGAGGGCCTGCCGATCACGCGCCACCCGTTTTTGGTCGAGCCCAACCGCCCGGCCCTGTGGACCGGCGACGGGTATCAATTCTTCACCGGCGACGACATCCTCGTCGCCCCCGTGCTCGCCGACGACGCGACGGACCGCACAGTTACGCTGCCCGAGCAAGGCTGGTGGCCGCTCTTTGGCGACACGCCCGCGCTGGGCACCCCGGCCCAGGGCGACGCCGTCACCGTCGACGTCTCCGCCCCGGTCACCGAGATTCCCGTCTTTGTGCGCCCGGGCACCATCCTCCCGCTCCTGTCCGAGGCGGTCGACTCGTTCTACGGCAGCAGCGAGCCGGGCGTGACCGACCTCGCCGACGTCGACGGCGAGCTTCGCCTGGCTCTGTATCCCGACACCGAGGGCAACGTGCAGTTGGGCCTCGACGATGGCGTGTCGGCCAGCGGGGCCGGCTGGACGAGCACGAGTTCGCTCGACTGGAACTCGGCGAGTCTGGGCGACACTGCCCTCCCCACCTGCGACAGTACAGGAGCGGACGCGTCGTGCGTCGACCCGGCCGCCAAGACCGCCCGGCTGGTCGGCGTGACCGAGGCGACCTTGAAGGTCGGCAGCGCCCAGTTGTCGCTCTCGGCCGACGAGGCGACAGACTTCGTCGTGGGCGTGGCCGGCGATGCGTGGGGCGAGTGGACCGAGGCGACGCCTTACACGGGGCTCAACGCCGACGCCCCGTCGTGGTGCGAAGGCCACACGGAGTGATTGGTTGCCATCATCCTCCGTGCGGCTTAGAATGCGTGCAGGACGTATCCAAAGACAGACAAATTGCCGTACCCATATAGCACGAGCGAGCCGCTGGTGCCGGCAATTCGGTTGAACCTGCACGGAGATACAGATGGCCGAAGAAATCACTTGTCCTGCCTGTCAAACCCCCAACGATGCGTGGAACGAGCTGTGCGACGCCTGTGGCGCCGAGCTCCACGCGGAGGCGGAAGTCATGGCCGACGCCACCGATGGCGATGACTTTGTCGAGCCGCAGGCCGACGGCGACCCCGCCGGCTTCGAGGGCGTCGACGAGGTGCAAGCTTACGACGAAGAGAACCCCGACTACGGCGTCGACGCCGACGACGTGGGCGAAGAGGAGCTTGCCGAGATTCCCGTCGAGGCGGACCAGGAGATTCACGAGGCCGTCGAGTACGGCGAAGAGGACCTCGCCGAAGTGCCTGTCGAGGGCTTCGAGATGGCCGAGGAGACCGGCGTCGACAACACGCCGTTCGAGCAGGCCGACGCCTTTGAAGGCGAAGGTCAGCAGCAATTCGCCGCCCACGAGGGCGACGAGCAGGCAGCTGACGAAGCCGAGAGCCTCGAGTACGAGCTCGAGCCTGTGAGCGAAGAGTTCGACGCCGATGAGTACGACGACGGCGAGTACGACGACGAAGAGTACGACGATGCCGACGACGAGTATGACGGCGGCCAGTCCCTCGACGCGTCCGCCGACGAGACCTTCGGCCACTGGGACGACGACGCTCGCGACGAGCTCGACAGCGCCGAAGCCGCGTTCAGCGACCCCGACGACGTCGACTTCGAAGACGACGAATTTGCCGCCGACGGCGGCCAGCCGCTCGAGCCGGCCGTAGCCGCCCAGTTCGGCGCCGACGGCGAGCCCGATTTCGGCGAGTTCGGCGACGACAACCGATATGGCGGACAAGACGAAGAGTTCGAAGAAGCCGTCGCCAGCGAAGTCGAAGAGAGCGTAGTCGAAGAAGAGCTCCCTCCCCCGCCCGAACTCGAGGCCATCCTCAACCCCGAGCGTGTCGAGCGCGCCCCCATCGAGCCGCTACCCACGCCCGGCCCTTACGCCGAGCTTGCCACGCTGACCGTCTTCAAGGACGGCGAGCAGATGGGTGAAGTCGCCATCGACTTCAACTGCACCGTGCTCGGACTCGACCAGCCCGACGCCGACGACTTCGACGAAGACGCGGCCGAGGACGTCGAAGAGCTCGACGAGATTGCCGAATTGGACCCTATCGAAGTGGTCGACGCCGAGCCTGAAGAAGCTGCGTACGACATCGATGCTATCGGCGACGAAGCCGACGACTACAGCGCCGACGACTTCGCGGCCTTCTCGAGCCAGCAAAACGAAGAGTTCGAGCTCGAGGCCATCGAGGAAGAAGACGAGGCCGACGAAGACGGCTTCGAGTCGTTCGGCGAAGAGGACTCGTTTGGTGAGGAAGACTCGTTCGGTGAATTCGGTGAAGACGAAGACGTCGAGCCCAGCGAGGCCGACGAAGAACCCATCGCCGAAGAAGAGCCCTACGAGGACCCCGAAGACCTCGAAGAAGGTCCGGTCATCGACCTGAGCCAATTTGGCGACGCGTCTCGCTTCGCCCGACGTCACGGCTACCTGTTCCGCCAAAATAAGCACTACACGCTGTACGTGCTCTCCGACATGGGTACCCAGATCAACGACGAGGTCCTCGACATCGGCGAGTACCGCGAGCTCGCCGACGGCGACGTCATCATCCTGGGCGGCGAAGTGGCCTTCAAGTTCAACGAGCCGGCCGCCTAACCCGCGGTTCCCCCCAGCGCAAAAAAGGGCCCGAAGGCGACATCCGCCTTCGGGCCCTTTTCTTTTCCACTCTTTTACTTCTTCACTCTTTTACTTCTTCACTCTTTTACTTCTTCACTCTTTTACTCTTTTACTCTTTCACTCTCTTACTCTTTCACTCTTCTCACTCAGCCGCTTCGAGCGCCTCGAGCTCCTGCTCGCCCAGCTCGATGACCTGCTGGACCGAAGCCGGAGCGCCCTGGAAGTCGACAATCGCCTCGCGCGCCCAGCCGAGGACCTGCCCCGGAAGGATACCCAAGTAGAGGGTGAGCACCGCGCAGATGGCGATGGCCCACTTGGCGCCGTTGTTGGCGACCGGGCGAATCTCGCGCGTGGCCTTTTTCATGTACATGTGGACCAGGACGCGCAGGTAGTAGTAGACGCCCGCGACGCTGGTGAGCACGGCCAGGATGGCCAGGCCGATGAAGGCGAACTCGCCGGTCTCGGCGCCCACGTCGACCGCTGCGCGGAAGACGTACAGCTTGCCGACGAAACCTGCCGTCGGCGGGATGCCGGCGCTCGAGAACATGAAGATGCCCATGCACAGGCCCATCATCGGGTACTTGAACCCGAGGCCGTTGAGCTCGTCGTAGGTCTCGGCAGACTCGCCGCGGCGGCCGAACCAGGCCAGCACGCCGAAGGCACCGAGCGTGCCGAAGCTGTAGGTGATGAGGTAGAAGATCACCGCGTCGTTGAGCAGGAAGAACTCGGGGCGCGCGCTGGCGGCGACGAAGCCGACCAGGATGTAACCCGCGTGCGCGATACTCGAGTAGGCGAGCATGCGCTTGACGTTGTTCTGAGTGATGGCAACGAGGTTGCCCAGAATCACCGAAGCGGCGGCGATGAACAAGAAGACGTCGACCCAGCCGTAGCCGAAGAAGCCGCCGCGAAGCATCGTCGCATCGAAGGAGATGGTGAACACGCGCACCAGCGCGGCGAAAGCGCCCGCCTTGATGGCGGTGGCCATGAAGCCGACGCCCGGGGTCGGGCTTCCGGTGTAGACGTCCGGCGTCCACACGTGGAACGGCACCGAGGCGACCTTGAAGGCAAAGCCCGACAGAATCAGCAGCACGGCCAACACGACCATGCCGATGGAGGCGCCTGCGCTGGCCTCGTTGGCCAGAATCTCGGTCAGGTGCAGCCCGATATACTCGAGGTTGGTCGTGCCGGTCAGCCCGTACAGCAGCGCGATGCCGTAGAGCATCAGGGCGGCCGAGAAGGCGCCCAGGATGAAGTACTTCATCGCGGCTTCGGCGCTGCGCGAGTCCTTACGCAGGAAGCCCGCCAAGCAGTAGATCGGAATCGACATGACCTCGAAGCCCACAAAGAAGGTGAGCAGGTCGGCCGCGCCGGCGATGATGATCATGCCCGAGACGCTGAACAGGATGAGCATGTAGTACTCACCGCGGTCCATCAGGTGGCTCTTGAGGTAAGCCGGGCTCATCAGCATCGACAAGATACCCGCTGCCGAGCCGAGCACGGCGAACAGCAAGGTGTACTTGTCCAGATACAGCATGCCGCTGAAGGCGGCCGTATCGAGCGTGTTGTCCCACAGCATCCAGCAGCTCAAGATGGTCACCCCCAGGCCAATGGCGCTGAAGGTAGCCAGGTAGCTGCGGTCGGTGTCGACCTTGTGGAAGACGTCGACCAGGATCACCATCAGGGCGGTGATCGCCACGATCGCCGCGGGAACCAGCGCGTCGTACTCCGCAATCTGCGGCGGAGTCAGGAGCGCCAGCGCGTTGAACTTCGAAACCAAGAGTGTATTCAGCATGATTAACTCTTTGATGACACGTGCACTAGTTGGACGTGTACGGCTCGGCCCTCAATAGGAGCCGAGTGATTCAGTTTACTCGGCGTCGTCTTTCTTCCCGTCGAGCAGCTTGCCCTCGGGGTACCAGCCCTCTTTCTCGGTCGGCTCGACGACCACCGAACCGGTCGCCGAGACGTTGTTGTCCATGTAGCGGAGGAACTGGTCGAGCGAGCTGTCCATACGGCTCAAGAAGAACTTCGGATACACGCCCATGATGATGGCCATGGCCACGATGGGCACGAAGTAGGCGATCTCGCGGGCGTTGAGGTCCTTGAGATTCTTGTTCTCCTCGTGGGTGATCGGGCCGAACATGACGCGGCGGAACATCCACAGCAGGTAGCCGGCGGCGAAGATGACGCCGGAGGCACCGATGATGGCGAAGATGAGCGCGGTCAACTCGGGGCCGGCCTGCTGAGCGTTGGGCAGCGGGAAGACCGGCGTCGAGCTGAGCTCGAAGGCCTGTCGGGCGCCCTCGCCCATCGGCTGCAGGAAGACCAGCGGCTCGTCGAACCACAGGAAGTGGCTCTTGGAGGCGCCGACCAGCGCCAGGAATTCACCGACGAAGCCGTTGAGGCCCGGGAGACCCGCCGAGGCGAAGACGATGATGCCGAAGATGGCCGCGAAGATGGGCATCGGCTTGGCGATGCCGCCAAAGTCTTTGATCTTTTTGGTGTGCCGGCGCTCCTTGAGGATGCCGACGCACAGGAACAGTCCGCCGGTGGCGATACCGTGGGCGATCATGACGTAGATGCCGCCTGCGAGCCCCTGCGGGGTCATCGCAATGAGGCCGAGCACACAGAAGCCCAAGTGGCTGACCGAGCTGTAGGCGACGAGCTTTTTGACGTCGTCCTGCACAAGCGCGACCAGCGCTCCGTAGACAATGCCGATGACCGACAGCACCGCGATATACGGGGCGTAGGCCTTGAGCGCGTCCGGGAAGAGCGGGAAGGCGTAGCGGATCAGGCCGTAGGTGCCCATCTTGAGGAGCACACCGGCCAGAATGACCGAGCCGGCGGTCGGCGCCTGGACGTGAGCCAGCGGCAACCAGGTGTGGAACGGGAACAGAGGCACCTTGATGGCGAACGCCAGGAAGAAGGCGCCGAACAAGATGAACTGCTCTTTGTAGCTCAGGTCGACGGCGAGCATGTCGCTCAACAGGAAGCTGTAGCCTCCGTCGGCTCCGCCGGTCTGGAAGTACACGTACAGGATGGCGATGAGCATCAAGAGGCTGCCGACCATCGTGTAGAGGAAGAACTTGACCGACGCCAAGATACGCTTCTCGCCACCCCAGACCCCGATGATGAGGTACATCGGGATGAGCATCATCTCCCAGAAGATGTAGAACAGGAAGACGTCGAGCGACATGAGCGCACCGAGCATTCCCGTCTCCAGGAAGAGCAGCGCGATCATGTACTCTTTGACGTTGGTGTCGACCGCCGAATAGGTCGAGAAGATCGTGATCGGCATCAGGAAGGTCGTCAGCATGACCAGCCACAAGCTGATGCCGTCGATCCCCATATAATAAGAGATGCCGATGGATTCGATCCACGGAATCGGACCTTCAGCCAACTGGAAGGTGAAGGGCCCGGCGGCAGCCGGCGCGTTCGGGTCGAAATTGACCAGAATGCCCAGGCTGATGAAGAAAATGCCCAGCGAGAAGAACAAGGCGGCGTTGCGAAGCGCGCCGACCTGCTCTTTGGGGATGAGCATCAGAGCCAGCACCCCGACGAGCGGTGCAAACGTGACCACCGTCAGCCAGGGAAAGGTCCCCTCGGTCAGGGCCGCGGCTCCCACTGTCAGCCAGGAGGAAAGCGCACCCAGCATGTGTGTCGCTTCAAGCATCTGTCAACATCCTCGGTAAGTTACCGTACAAACTTTGAGACTCGGCGTGTGTGCCGGCTCTAAAAAATTACAGGGCCGCTGAGTTCACCCGGGGTACATGACCGCCAGGAGAAAGAGCACGACCGCCAGCGTGATATAGACCGCGTAGCGTTGAACGTTGCCGCTCTGCAGGTGGCGCAAGATCTTGCCCAGCTGCTCGGCCAGCCAACCCGTACCGTTGACCAAGAGGCCATCGATGATGTTCTGGTCGAACCAGGTCCAGGCTCGGCCGGTGCCGATGGTGCCTTGGACGAAGCTGGCGTCGTAGGCTTCGTCGACCCAGTACTTGTTCTCGAGCACCCGGTACAGACCGCGCACGCGGTCGGCGATTTCGCCGGGCAGTTCGGTCTTCTTGAGATACATGAACCAGGCCAGCGCGATGCCGCTTGCTGCCACCACGACGCTCACACCAGCCGCAATGCCCTCTTGGACATAGGGATGGGCGCCAAATCGTCCGAAGTAGCGGTAGTTCTCCGAGACCAGCCACACCTCGTCGAGCCACAACTCGAAGGCGAGCATGACGTCGTGCAGGGTACCTTCGGCCGGCACCATGAAGTGCGGCCAGCCGGTCAGGCCGCCGATGACCGACAAGATGCCGAGCACCAACAGCGGGATGGCCATCGCGGGGGGCGATTCGTGGATATGCTTTTTGACTTCTTCGCTCGCGCGGCACTCCCCTTCGAAGGTCAGAAAGTAGAGGCGGAACATGTAGAAGGCGGTCAGGCCGGCGGTGATCAGGCCCATGATGAAGAAGAACCAGTGGAAGCCCACGGCCCAGCCGGCGATGTCGACCGGCCCTTCGCTCAGAATCGGGCTCGCTTGCACCGTGGTGAGCAGGCTCATCGACACGCCACCCTCGACGACCTCGGGGACCGTCAGGATGTGCGAGTGCGCCAGCGCCTGCCAGAGGATCAGGTCCTTGGAGAAGAAACCGCTGAAGATGGGAATCCCGGAAATGGCCAGGCAGGCGATGAGGAAAGTACCCGCCGTAATCGGCATATACTTTCGCAGCCCGCCCATCTTGCGGATGTCCTGCTCCTCGTGCATCGCGTGGATGACACTACCCGAGCCCAGGAACAACAGCGCCTTGAAGAAGGCGTGGGTCATCAGGTGGAAGACGCCCGCGCCGTACGCGCCCACGCCCACCGCCAGGAACATGTAGCCCAGCTGGCTGATGGTCGAGTAGGCGAGCACGCCTTTGATGTCGTTTTGGACCAGCGCCATGGTCGCGGCGAAGAACGCCGTGAGCACGCCGATGGTGGCGATGATGATCCCGATGAGGGGATCCATCGAGAAGATGTAGTTGAGGCGCGAGATCAGGAAGACGCCCGCGGTGACCATCGTGGCCGCGTGAATGAGCGCGGAGACCGGAGTCGGGCCGGCCATGGCGTCGGGCAGCCAGGTGTAGAGCGGAATCTGCGCACTCTTACCGGTGCAGCCGATGAAGATGAGCAGCGCGGCCGGAAGCGCCACCGGCAGCAGCGTGATCGCCGTGGCCGGGGTGGTCGCGATCTGCTCGAGGGCGACGTAGTCGAGGGTGCCCGTCTCGTAGAAGAGGATGAACAGGCCCGACAGGAAGGCGAAGTCACCGACGCGGTTGACGATGAACGCCTTTTGGCCGGCCTGCGCCTTGGCCTCGTCGGTGTACCAGAAGCCGATGAGCAGATAACTGCAGACACCGACGCCCTCCCAACCGATGAAGGTGACGAGCATATTCTTGCCCAGCACCAGCATCAGCATCGCGAAGCAGAAGAGGTTCAAGTACGCAAAGTACTTCCACTTCGCCGGGTCGTGCTCCATGTAGCCCACCGAATACAGGTGGATGAGGAAGCCGACGCCGGTGATCACCAGGATCATGACCGCGCTGAGGGGGTCGAGCAAAAACGCGATGTCGAGGGACAACGTGCCCGAGTAGATCCACTCGTAGGCGACGTAAGTGGCCTTTCCGAAGACCATCGTCTCTTCGCCGTTCTCCACGACCGTCGCCGCGTTCTTGAACAGCGTCCAGACGGCCACCATCGAGAACATAAACGACAGAAAGATGGCAGAGTTGGCCACCCATCCGGCGAATTTCTCGGGCATTTTGGCCCCGATGAGGCCGTTGATGATCGCCCCGAGTAACGGGAACAGGACGATCAGCCCGAGAACACTAAAATCTGTGAGATGCGGTTCCATGTTAGCGAATCTCGCTCCAGCAGAAAGTCATTCTGCAGCGGTACGGCCCCAAGTGGGCCGGCTCAGTACTGCAATTCGTGCGCTTCGTCGACGTTGACGCTTCGTTTGTGCCGGAAGATGTGGATGATAATCGCCAGTCCCACGGCAGCTTCGGCGGCAGCAACCGCCATGACGAAGAAGGCAAAGATCTGGCCGTCCAAGTCGACGCGGTACTTGCTAAAGGCGATAAACGTCAGGTTGACCGAGTTGAGCATCAGCTCGATGCACATAAAGAGCGTGATGGCGTTTCGGCGGATCATCACCCCCACCAGGCCGATGCTGAAAGTCGCCGCAGCGAGAATCAGGTAATGTGCCAGTGTCGGTTCCCAAGTCATCGATCAACTCCAAAATAGCGTTCAAAATCCCGTTCGTACGGGCAGTGTCGCCGTTATGCTTGTTACAGGCGTTTCTTGGCGATGATTACAGCACCCACGATGGCCGCCAGAAGCAACAAGGCGGTCAATTCGAAGGGGATCACGAAGCGGTTGACCAGCAAGACGCTGATCGGCTCGACGGTGCCAAAGAAGGAGCCCGCGTCGCGCTCGTCCGAGCTGCGTGCGGCCGCCGGGGCGGTGTCGGCACCTTCCGGTACGATTTCGGGGCGCTGGGCCTCCAAAAAGACCGGGGGCACTTCGAAGGGTTGGGTCTCATCGAAGCGCTTGTATTTGCCCGTCGAGTACATCCGCTCGCCTGCGCTCCACGCCTCGATCTGCTCGGCGTAGCGCGCCTGCAGCGCGTCTTCGGTCAGGAAGGTGTAGAGGCCGGGTACCTGGCTGGGCACCTCGACGAGCAGCAGTTGCTCCTCGTCGGATTCGGTCTTCTCGTCGACCTCTTCGGCAGCGACCGCAGTCGCCTCTTTGACCTCGTCGAAGTCGACCACGGCCAAAATCGCCGAGGCGGCGAAGACGAAGACTCCAGTGGCTGCCAGCGCGGCTAAGACGTGGTGCATGCTGAAGCGGCGAGGACCGAGGTCTTCGTCGCTCAGGTTGAGCAGCATGATGATGAAGAGGAACAGCACCATAATGGCGCCGCCATACACCAGCACCTGCGTGACGGCCATAAAGTGGGCCGACAGCAGCACGTAAAGCCCTGCGAAACAGAAAAAGTCGGCGACCAGCGCCAACGCACTGTAGAGGGGGTTACGAAAGAGGAGAACGGCGATGCTCGTACCGAGCGCGCCGCCTGCCAATATCCAGAAAAATAGGGGTTCCCAGAAACCCATGAACAACTCTCCTTCTGAGAGACGCAGCGTCAGGCTCGGGTGAGATAGCGCATTTCATTGACGAGGTCAAAGGCTTCGCCCGCCCTATTGGGCGGGACGAAACAAGCTTATGCGACCTTCTTACCCTTGCCCTTGCCTTTGCCCCATTTCGGATAGGGACAACAGCCTTTTTCGATGTGTGCTTCGAATTCTTCGGGGAAGACCTGCAGGTAGCTGCGCACCGGGATCGCGAGGGCGTCGCCGAGCGCACAGATGGTGTTGCCCTGGACGTTGTCGACCATGTCGAGCAGCAGCTCGAGGTCTTCTTTGCGCCCACGCCCGGCCTCGATGGCATCGAGCACTTTGCTCGCCCATCCGCTGCCCTCACGGCACGGCGTGCACTGTCCGCACGACTCGTGGTGGTAGAAGTGGGCCAGGCGCTGAGCGATGCGCACCATGCAGGTATTCTGATCCATAAAGGTGATGCAGCCGGTGCCCATGGTGCTGCCGTACTCGCGCATGCCCTCGAAGGACATGGGCGCGTCGAGCGCATCGGGGGTCAGGACTGCACAGGAGGATCCACCCGGGATGAACGCTTTGAGCTCACTCCCTTCGCGCATGCCGCCGCCATACTCCTCGAGCAGCTCACGCACGGTGATCCCTGAGGGCGCCTCGTAGACGCCCGGCTTGTTGATGTGGCCCGACAAGCCGTACAGCTTCGGGCCGCCGTTTTTCTCGACGCCCATCGAGGCGAACCACTCCCCTCCCCGCTCGATGATGAACGGAATGGACGAGATCGACTCGACGTTGTTGACCAGCGTGGGGGCGCCGAAGACGCCGACGATCGCAGGGAACGGAGGCTTGAGGCGCGGCTGACCAGGCTTGCCCTCGAGCCCCTCGATCATGCCGGTCTCCTCGCCGCAGATATACGCGCCGGCCGAGGAGTGGACGTACAGATCGAAGTCGAGGCCGGTGCCCAGGATATTCTCGCCCAGGTAGCCCTTCTCGTAGCACTCGTTAATCGCGCGCTGGAGCGTGCGGATGGCGTTTTGCAGCTCACCGCGCACGTAGATGTAGCCGTAGCGAATGCCCAGCGCCCAAGCCGTGATGATGCAGCCCTCGATCAGCCGGTGCGGATCGAGCTCCATGCAGTAGCGATCCTTGAACGTGCCCGGCTCGCCCTCGTCGGCGTTGACCGTCAGATACATCGGCACGTCGGAGTCTTTGGGCATGAAGCCCCACTTGACGCCGGTGGGGAAACCAGCGCCGCCACGGCCGCGCAGGTTCGACTTTTTGACCTCGTCGATGATGGCCGAGCCATCCATCTTGAAGGCCTTTTTCATCGCCTGGTAGCCGCCGTTGGCTTCATAAACACGAAGGGTGTGGGCGTTGGGAACCTTGAAGTTCCGGCTCAAAAAGAGTTCTTCCATGGTCTTGCCTGCAGTCGCGAGGAGGTTAGTTCCTCCTATGAGATGAGCGCACCAGCTCGATCAGTGCATTTCGGCGGGAGCCGGCAGCTGCTCGAGCTTTTTGTCGAGCTCGTCGAGCAGTTCGTCGACGCTGTCGGGGGTGAGATTCTCGTAGTACTCGATCTCACCGTCCGAGAACGTGATCTGGAACATCGGGGCCGTGCCGCACGAGGCCAAGCACTCCGCCTCGGCAAGCGTGTACTTGCCGTCGGGGGTGGTCTCGCCGAGGCGAATACCCAGACGCTCTTCGAGGTGCTCGATGATCTCGTAACCGCCGCAAAGCGCGCAGCTCAGGGTCGTACACACCTGGATGTGCGCTTTTCCGAGAGGCTGCTTGTTGAACATCGTGTAGAACGTCGCCGTGCTCAACACCTGTGCGGGGTTGAGCTCGAGGCGCTCAGCCAGATAGTCCATCACCTCGACGGACACCCAGCCGAACTCGGACTGTGCCAGCAAAAGCGCGGGCAGCAGCGCGGCCTGGGTGTTGGGGTAACGAGAGACCAGTTCTTGGAACTGTTTTTCGGTTTCTTCGGAGAATTGTAGTGCCATGACTTCTGCGTTCCGCTCCGGGGGTGCAATGCGGCAGTGAAGCTAGTGTTAGCCATTCGCACTGTCAAGAACGGAACTGGAGTCTGCAGGCAAGCTCAGTCGCGCTCGTCGGAAAGGTCGCGCGATCGCGCCGGACGAGGAACTGCTGCGGGGTCGAGCTGGGCGACAAGGAGGCGCTGTTGACGCGTCGAGGACGCGCGCTCGAGGACGATCCACGACTTCCTGAGGCAATACTCCGCGCTGGCACCCACCGGCGGGACGACCACACAGCCTGCGGAGGCGGTCGCATAGGTCCCACGCCCGTCGACGGCCCGGAAGGTCTGCTGGCGAAACACGTGCAACGCGCGGTCGAGCCGATCGCGGGTCTCGAGCCACTCGCTCTCGTCGATGCGCTGGAGCAAAAAGAACTCGTCGGCGTCGCTTCGATAGATCGCATTGCGTTGGCCGGTGGCCAGATGGAGCGCGTCGGCAAGCGAACGCAACACCGTATCCCCGACGACTTTGCCGTAGCGGTAATTGATCTGGCCCAAGTTATCGATATCGACGGCGGTGAGCACGACGAGCTCACCCACCTCGGCGGTTTCATCCAGCAGCGCTTGCAGATGATCTCCGAGCGCCAAGATCGAGTTGACCCCGGTGAGGTGGTCGCGCTCGAGCGCGGCGCGTCCCATGCTCGCCTGAGCGAGGTGCAACCGCACCAGCCGGCGAATATCCGAGGGGAGAAACGGAGCGGTGATCACGTCGTCGAAAGACTCGCGAGCCTGTGCGGCGACGCTGTCGGCCGCCTCGAGGGTGACGAGGTATCGAGTGGCAGCAAATGGAAAGCGCCGACGAAGCTGCTCGATGGTCGCCGCCGCGTCGATCTCGGTGCCGACCGTGTCGACCAGAACGATTTCGGGCGGCTCGCCGCCTTCGCTGGCGATATCTTCTACTGAACTGGCAAAGAGGGTGTCGATCGGCTCTCGGCTCAGTGCCGTTCGAAAGAGCGCTTGGCGTGTAGCATCGGCGCTGATCACCAGCAACTCGTTCGCATCAGTCGCTTGGCGCATCTGGGCGCGCTCGATCAACTCGGCCGGCTTGATGGGTTGCTCGAGGACCAGATCGGCTCCCAAGGTGCGCCCCAGCCCGTCTCCCATCTCCTCGTCGGCTTCGGCGAGCAGGATCAGCTCGAAAGGCGACTCGGGCTGGCGCCGCCGCAGGTAGCGGATCAGGCGCCGCGTGGTGCCAAGTTCGCCTTCCACGGACAACACGACCAGATCGATCGGCGGCGCACCGGCAGGCACGACCACTTCATGGGGGCTGTCGACCAAGACGAGTTCGACGACGCCTTCGGCTGCCTCTTCGAGGCGCTGGCGAAATCCGCTCGGACGTCCGACGTACAAGAGACGAACCGCCGCCCCATCGTCGACTTCCACGTGAGAGGTGTGTCGATCGAGACCGTCGGTGGTCTTGAGGTACGGGCGACCCTGGGTGTCCGACGGGAAATAGGCCCCCGACTCGGGCCTCTCGGACAATACGCCGCGTTGGGCCACCAGATCGGCGAGGTCGTCGAGCAGATCAGTCAGATCGACATCATCGCCCAAGTGGGCGTGCTCGGGCAGGGATTCAAACGTCTCCTCGCCCACCGCAAACAGCGGCGTTTGAGTGCCGCCTGCGGAGATCAATCGCGAGCGTTCGTCATCGGCCAACTCGGCGGCCGTGTCGTCGACCAACACGGCGTCGAAGGAGGCTTCGTCGAGGTGGTCGACAACCGCCCCGACCTCGTCAGCCACAACGAGCTGGAGTGAACAAGCCTCGGCGGCTTGCTGCAGGCGGTCTTGAAAGCTGGAATCTGTCGAGAAGACGAGAATGCGGTACATATGCGTTGCTCTTGGGTCGTTCGGCGCCTTAGGGCATCCGAATCAAAGAAACTCCTGGCTGCCCAGACGATAGTAGAATCGCTCGCGCCCCAACCGGTGAAAGCCCATCGTACGGTACAGGACCGACGCAGGGGTGTTGCCTTGGTAGGCCTCCAGATCGACCCCTTTGAAGCCGTGGTCCTCGGCATAGTCGAGCACTTGGGCGACCAACTCGCGACCGATCCCGCGACGCCGAAACTTCGGCGTCACGTACAGCTCTTCGATCCACAGCGCGCGCCCAGCAAACTTCAACGACCAGTTGAAATTGGCCAACAGTACCCCGCACGGCTCGCCATCGGCGCCCGGCCGGGCCACCCAGCAGATGCACTCCGCGGGGTCGGACTGCGAGGCAGCGATGACCTGTTGCGCCAGATCGTTCATCTCCTCACGCGTCTTGTGAACCCCCAGATCGGTCATATCCTCGAAGAACAGCCGGCCGATGGCCTCGCTGTCTTCGGTTCGGGGTTCTCCATAGACGATGTCAGCAGTGTCACTCACGTTACTGGTATCCATCCGTCAACATCAGAGCTGTGGTTGCGAAGAGTGCGTTGCCCCCAGTGTACTCAAAATTCTGCCAAACGATAGGGAACACCGCAGGAACATCTCGATTCAAGCTGCCCAGTCGTGTACCGACATGCAGCAAGGGTCCCCTGCGGAGGCCGAAGAGTTCGAACCGCAGGCTGCAACGGCAGCCTGGGCTGGGTGTCTAGATACGGCGCATCTCTGCGAGGAGCAACTCGCGCTCTTCCGGGGGCATATTCTCGAGAACGCTGTCGAAGAGGCGGTTTTCGTTGGTGGTGTGCTGGCCCAGAAGGTTGCGCATCTGCTTGACGACTTTCTGAATTTCGTCGGACCGATCCGCGATGGTGTCGCGCGATTGGTTCAACTGCCGGTGCAACCAGCGGGTGCGGTCGCACATCAACTCGTGGGCACTTGCCAAGCTGGCAATGTCGTCGGCCAAATCGGGCCGACGCTTCTCGATTTCGACGAAGAAGACTTCTTCTTCTTGATTGAAGTGATGGAGCATCTCTTCGAGCGCCAGCTTCAGGTCGTCGCTGGCCGTCTCGAGCACCTCCTCACGACGCGCCTTGTCGAGCTCGCCGCTCGAGATCTTTTCGAAGGTATCGCCGATATCTTCGAAGAGCTTGAGGAGATGATCGTGTTCGTGATGAACCACTTCGATCAGATCGGATGAATTGCTCTCTGCCATGAAGCTCGGGGGGGTCGAGAAAGCTGATTGCCCGCCAGGCGCCGCGCAACTTGCAACGGCGACGCGCATCTAAAAGATATCTACGGTCTCTGGTATTCGCAAGCGCGAATGGTATTGCAATACCGCACGGAGTTCCCAAAATCGGTCGAGCGTGGGCCAACGCCCGCCAGATTGTTGTTCACCCACACAGGTCAACATGTCAGCAACATCCGATATTCATCTCGCCCCGCCCTTGGCCACCTGCGTGTACGGCGACGGCTCGGCGAAATTTGTGGGTTTGCACGGTTGGAACGGCAGCCGCGACACCTTCGACGCGCTGTACGAACGATTGGGCGAGGACAGCTGCATTTTGGGGCTCGACCTTCCCGGCTACGGCGACTCGGCCGAGCCGACGCGTTGGGAACTCGAAGCGGTCGCCGAGCAGATCGTCGCCACGATCGACCACGAGCTCGGCCCGGGGCCCGTCTCGTTGGTGGGAAGTTGCAGCGGCGGCATCGTCGCCCTCTTCGTCGCCCCGCTGTTGGGCGAGCGCATGGAGCGGTTCATCTTTCTGGAGCCGTTCGCCTACGTGCCCGAGTACCTGCGAATCTTTCTGAAGCCGGCCGTCGGCCGCCTTTTCTACTACTCGGCGTTCGGCAATCCGATCGGCCGATGGATCACCAACACCGCGCTTTCGGGCCACCGCCAAGACGACACCGACATGATGTCGTCGTTCGCCGAAGGCTCGCTGAAAGTACCGCTCGAGTACCTGCGTCTGTTCGACTCGATCCCGCGACCCGACGACTTCGCCGACCTGCCCGGCCAGATCGAGCTCGTCTACGGTGAGCACACCTTCGACGCCATTCGCGATTCGGTCGAGACGTGGTCCGAAATCTGGCCGCACGCCACCAGGCTGGAGGTCGAAGGCTCGGGGCACCTCATCTTGAAAGAGGCCCCCGATGCCGTCGCAAAGCTTGTGTTCGATCGGGAGTGAGGGTCCAAAAACAGACCCACGCGTCTTACGCCCACCTGAACGCCTCCATCGTCTGAATCTCGTCGAAGCGCTGCTGGAAGCCGGTTTCACGGCGGAACGCGCTGTCGTCGATGACGATGGGGTACTTGATGTGGTTGGTCGAGCCTTTCGGAAGATTCGGAAACCCAAACTTGCCCAGTGAGCGCCCGTAGAGCGGCTCGGGGATGGGGATCTGGGTCCGACCGGTCACGTCGATGAGCAGCGACAGCGGCACCGGCTGAGGGCCGGCGACGTTGAAGACTCCGCGAAGCTTGTGGTCGAGCGACAAGCAGATCGCCTCGGCGGCGTCCTGCTCGTGCATGAACTGGTACAGGGGATCGAACCCGAGCACGGTGGGCACACGCGGCCCTTTCAAGTAACTGGCGAGCGTACCGCGCTGCGACGGCCCCAGCGTGTAGCAAAGCCTCAAGACGGTGGTGTCCATGTCCGGGTAGCGCCACAGCGCCGACCCCGCAAAGAGATCGGCGGCCACGAGGTCGGCCAACTCCGGAAAGGTCGACACCGCCAAGGGCGGCTCTGACTCGGTGTGATACAGCGGCGAGTCGGGCGCGGCGCCATAGAACGTGTGCCGCCCGACGAACACGGCGTGCTCGACGCCGTACGCGTGGCAATGATCGAAGACGGTGCGCGTGCCGCGAAGGTTGATGCGGTAGCGCTCCTCGGCGCCGGCGGTGAAGTGGGTGACCGTGGCCATGTGGATGACCGCGTCGGGCTGCTCGGTGCGGAAGACATCTTCGGCCGGACGCTTTCGGATGTCGGCGCGAAACATCTTGACGCCCTCGGGGGCGTCGGGCCACGGACGCCGGTCGATGCCGAGCACCTCGTGGCCCTCCTCGATCAGCTTCTCGGCCACCAGTCGACCAAGCTTTCCCGAAATTCCGGTAATCAGCGCCTTCATGACTGCCTCGTGTCGTCTTCGGATGTCAGCTGCGGATTGCCGTCGCCAAAGATGCTGCGCCGCTCGGCGCGTCCGCGCTCGATAAGCTGGCGAATGCGCTCTTTGACCTGCCCCACATATCGTTCGATGACCTCGTCGGCCTCGGTGCCGTCGCCCTCGAAGTGCATCGGCTCGCCGTAATAGATCTCACAGTGCACCGGCATCGGCACCGGCAACAGATACGGCGGCACCGGAATGTAGGGCGCCCCGGTGAGCTTGGCGATGCGCTTGAGGTGAAACATCGTCGGCAGGGCCTCTTCGCCGCCGATGAACGCGAAGGGCACGATGGGCGTATTCGTCTCGAGCGCCAGGCGCATAAACCCGGTGCCGAAGCGCACGAGCTGGTAGCGGTCCTTGTAGAGTTTGCCGGTGCCGCGGGCGCCCTCCGGGAAGACCATCAGCAAACGGTCCGCCTCGAGCATGCGAAGCGCGTGCTCGGGCAGGCCGGTAAACTGGCCCACCCGGCTGAACCAATGCGAGACGACCGGCCAGCGCTGGGCGAATCGCTCGACCATGCCCTGGGCGAGCCTGGGCGGGTTCATCTCGAAGAAGAGCGAGGCGATGACCATGGCGCCGTCGACCGGCACGCCGCCCGAGTGGTTGCCCACCACCATCGCCCTCCCCTGCTCGGGGACATTCTCGACGCCATGGGTGCGCACTGTGAAGTAGCTGCGGTACAGCCAGCCGAGCAGCGTGTAGAACTGGGCCAGATGCTTCTGGGAGACCCCGTACGGGTCGAGTCCGTAGCGGTTGAACGGAAGCTCCAAGCGGCGGACCCGCTCGAAGACCTCCTCGTCGACAAAAAATCTCAGCGGCATGACATCACCCCGACAAAATCGATGGTTGGCACGAAGGCGACCAAGCTACGGCTGCTCTAGTTTCCCTGCGGCGGGAACATATTGAGCCGGTAGCGCAGCACGATGCCGTCGTCCGTGGCGTCGACCTCGCCCACAAAAGTGCCGAACATCTTCTGCATCGAGCTGAACATGCCGCCCATCGGATTCGCGCCGCCCATGCCATACATCGGGGCGAGCTTGTCCATGAACTTGCCGTAGTCGTAGGCGATGAGCATCAGCGGGGTATCTTCGGCGCCGGCCGCGTTCTTTCCTTCCAGCAAAACGGCCATCTCGTCCTGCATGCCCACGCCGGCCGATGCAGCCAGAGTGTCCTTGTCCATCGCCATATGCGGCGACTGCAGCCAGGGAGCGTCGGGCACGGCTTTGAGCGCCGACGGCACACCGTTGGGCTTGAGGCTCAGGCCTTGGATGTGCGGGATATACATCTGCATTTGAGACAGCAGCGTCATCGGGTCGCCACTCTCCACCAGCGCCACAGCGTCGAAACTCTGCGGCTGGAAGCTCTGCTGGTCGAGCTGGACGTCGGTCACGACGGCCATCGCCCCGCGCAGGCTGCTGACGAACGGCGGCACGAGCTGGCTATACATCGTGGCCTGCTGGGCGGCCTGATTCCACTGCGCGAAGTCGGGACACTGGAACGGGTCCTGGTTGATGCGGGCGGCCTGATTGTTCAAAAAGCCGATCATCTTCTGGACGTCGACGCCCAGCCCCACCGCGAAGAACGACTTGTCGACCAAGTCGGAGCTGTAGGCAGGCATCGGCGCGGCCGTCTGGGCGAGGTCTTTGGCGAAGCCTCCCTCGGTCTCGAGCACGGCGGTGACCTCCATCAGCTCGGGCGACAGCTCGGTGTAGCCCATGACCACGCGCGGCATCTTCTCGAAGATCGACATGTATTCGCCGCGGCACACCTCGGTCATCTGCGGCGCCTTATAGTCGATGGCCTGGAGCATCGAGGCGGTGATCTCGTCGGCGGGCGCAGCACCTGTGGCGGCGCCTGCGATGCCGACGATGTCGGCGTAGCCCACCGCGTAGGGCAGCAGGCTGTACTTGGCCTGAATGTCCTGGATGACGTTGACGTCAGCCAAGCTGCGCGCCGGCTTCTTCTGGCCGAGCATGTAGGCGACGAACTCGTCGAACGCCTGGGTGGGAGCGAAGCCCACGATGAGCTCCGAGTCGGTGATCGCCAGCGCGATCTTGATCTCGTCTTCGATGTCGTATTGACGGTAGGTCTGCTTGGCGACCTGGCGCATCTGCACTTCGAGGCCCGCCTTGGTCTCCAGGCGGCTGAGCATGCCCTCGAATGCCTTGGCGTTGCCCAGCGACACGCGCATGACCGGGAACCAGCCGATGCCGTAGATGGCCGCCTGGGGGCGCGTCGACAACCCGAGCTGCTTGTACCCTTCGATGGAGCGCGCTTTGCTCAGCTCCTCGAACAGCGCCAGCATGAACTCTTCGCCGGGGTCGCGCTGCGGCTGGTAGTTGTACTGCTGTTGCTGCTGCTTCATCTGCTGACTCAGCGAGTCGTACATCTCCGCATAAGTCTTCATGTACGGCTCGAGCACCTCCATAGGGAACGGCTCGAGGCTGGTGAAGACGTACGGCGTGGTCGCCGGAATCTCTTCGAAATAGGCCGGGACGCGGTCCTCGGCCGCAGTCAGCGCCTTGTCCTTTTTATCGGGAGAGCTCGCGCAGCCGAAGGAGCCGACGGCGAGCAGACAGAAGACAGACGAAAGCAACAAAAGACGTCGAATCATCACACTCTCACAACGCGTCAATATGGGTGCGGGCGAGCCCGCGGCGTGTCGGTTTGTATCAGGTCTATCGCATTTCGAACGTGGCGACCAGCGCGCCGTGATCAGATCCGCCCAATCCGGCGGGCTGGCGGTCGTGGACCGAGCGGGCGCTGCCGTCGACGTAGGCGCCTCCGGAGGTCGACGCCAACAGCAGGTGATCGATCGCCTCTTGCTCCCAGTTCCACACGTAGGTGAACACATCTTCGAGACTCTGGTCGGCGCCCACGCGCAACAAGCCGCCGTCGTCGGTCAACGCGGCCATCGGCTCGGAGTCGGGGGTGTCGTTCAAGTCGCCGCCGAGGACCACGAGCGCGTCGTCGTTTTGCGCGGCTACCTCATCCAAGATGCGGCGTGCTTCCTGGGCTTCGGCGAGCCGGCGGCCGGCGTCGTCACTTGCTTTGGAGACGAAGTGGGCCGTGAACACGATCACCCGCTCGCCGTCGATGTCGAGGTCGACGCGCAGAAACTCACGCGCAAACCGCGTGTGGCTGCCGTCGGGGCGCTGCAGGTCGCTGCTGTCGCGGTAGCCCTTCGTGTCGACCAGCGTGCCGCGGGCGAGCACGCCGACGTCGACCGAGGCGACGTTGCCAATCTCGCCGAGCTCGGAGACCGGGTACTCCCCGTCGAATTTGGCGGCCAGCGCGTCGAGCACCGACTGCTTCTCGATTTCTTGGAGCAGGACCACATCGGCGTCGAGGTCGTCGATCGCCGCCGAGAGCTTGTCGAGCCGGTTGTTGAAGCCGTTCTCGGAGAGTTGCTCCTCCCAGTCGTTCGGCCCGCAGCGGTTCGAGTCACATTCGGTATCGAAAAAGCGGCGCACGTTGAAGGTGGCGATGGTGATTTGCGCAGCGTCCGGCGCGGCGTCGACGCCGGTGTCCGCCTCGAGCGCCGCGTCGTCACCCGAGGACGACGGCGGCGCAGAACAGCCGCCCAAGGCCACGAGGGTGGCGGTAAGAATGAGGACGAGGAGTTGTTCGAGCCGCCGTGCGATCATGCAGTGTTCCAAGAGATGCCGTATCTGAGTGCCTTTATCAGCAGTTTTGCGGCATTCTAGGACTTTTTGTATCGAAAATCGATTGCGCCAACCAACAATTCGGCAACCTCAGCACTCACGGCCGCAGACCCTCCGCCCGTCATTGATGTAGCACACCGAGTCGTGGCATCATCGTGCCCATCATCATACATCCTAGAAGGCAAAAATGAGACACACTCTCGAGCCGTCGCGCGCCACGCTCCACGGCAAATTCTCGCCCGACCTCGACCCGGCGCTGACCGTCGACCGGGGCGACACGGTCGTCTACCGCACCCTCGACATCAGCTTCGGGCGCGGCCAACACGTCCGCGGCGAACCGACTCGTCCCAAGTGGGGGCCCCGGGAGAGCCCGCGCGACGATGGGCCGGCGCTGCACGGCCCGGTCTACGTGCGCGGAGCCCTCGCCGGCTCGACGCTCGTCGCCCACCTCGAAGAGATCCGCCCCGCCGACTGGGGCTGGACCTACTCGGGTCAGGGCCCCTTTAACCGCGCGCTCAACGAAGCCGTCGGCCTAGGCGACGCCGACAGCCGCCTGCTGCTGTGGGAGCTCGACGCCGACGCCATGGTCGGCACCAGCGAGCGCGGCCACCGCGTCGAACTGCGCCCTTTCATGGGCACTATCGGCCTGACTCCGGCAGGCTCTGGCTGGCACGAGGGCTGGTTCCCCACTCCTCATGGCGGCAACATGGACTGCAAGGAGCTCGTCGCGGGTACCATGCTCTACCTGCCGGTCGGCGTCGACGGCGGCCTCGTATCGCTCGGCGACGGCCACGCCCGCCAGGGCGACGGCGAACTCGCCGGCACCGCCATCGAGTGCCCGATGGAGCGCGTGGTGGTGCGCTACGACGTCGAGACGTCCTTCTCCGTGGACGTGCCCACCGCGCGCACGCCCTCCGGGTGGGTGACCCTGGGATTCTCGCGCGACCTCGACGAAGCCGCCGCCCAGGCCGTCTCGGGCATGCTCGACGTGCTCGAGCGCGAACTCGAGGTCGACCGCCAGGAGGCCATGCTGCTCGCAAGCGTGGTCGTCGACGTGCGCATCACCCAACTCGTCAACGGCGTGCGCGGCGTCCACGCCGTGTTCGACCCCGACGATTTGCTGGGGTGAGGTCGACGCACCGGGTGATCTCGGCGCGTTCGCTTTGGGACGGGCGGACCGTCCGAGGTCGACACGAATCGACAACCCGAATCGAGTCGATCATCGGGTGCGCTCGTCCTTTTGGATTTTGGAAGTCCGGATCGAGCGACGTCGTAGTGTGCCCGCTAACATCATCGACTCCATCATCGGACGCACTCGTTCCCTCACGTTTTGGAACACCGGATCAACCGATGTTCACGACTTCTCACATTCTGATCTCGGCTGATCATCGGTCGGTCTGGGCCTCTCATGTTGTCGACTCGCGAGGACCACGCTATCGTAGAGCTCTCACACTCAATTCACGGGGGAACATTGGACTCCCGGACGTGCCAACGACTCGCGGTCGCCCCACCCCCGTTGGATCTCTGGTGGAAGGCTGTTGGCGCTCCACAACGCTGATTGACGTCATCAAGGAGCATGCAATGAGCAACAAAATTGGCAAGCCAATCCAAAACCAACTCGACACCACCCGTGAAGTCGTCGCATCGATCGATACGCACATCGATCTCGTCACCCCCAAACTCGATGGCTGGGCGGGCCAGAACGAAGGACAATGGCGCGCGGTGATGCAGGGATGCCGCGGCGAACTCTCCGGGGCCGCCGACCAGCTACGTGATGCGGCGACCAAGCTGGCCGAGGAGCGTTCCGACGACGCGCGCCACCTCGAGGAGCGCGATCACCTCAACGGCGTACTGTACGACAACACCGTCAACATCAAGTCGGCTATCGACGGGTCGAGCCGCCCGCAGCTGCTCGAGGAGACTGGGCTCGACGGGGTCACCCCGCGCAACGCCAAAAACCTGCTCGAGTACACCGGCCGCGCTATCCGCGGCCTCGAGACTGTCGACGCGCGCCTCGAAAGCCCGCTGGGCTTCGAGTTCAGCACTCCCGAAGTCGCCGAGCGCCTCAAGCCCGAGCATCAGGCACTGTCGGACAAACTCGAGGTCGTCGCCCGCGAGTACCGCGAGCTGGAAACCGCCCTGCTTCGCCGCGACCAAGCCATCGAGCGCTGGACGACCACCTACCAAGCCGTCGCCAGCATCCTCGAGCAACTCTACACCATCGCCGGCTTCGAGGAGCTCGCTGGGCGCATTCGCCCGACGGCGCGTCGCGCACGTGGCGTCGACGGCCCCCAGGACACCGACGCCGACGACGTCGTCGACACCGACGTGGACGTCGAGCCGGTCGAGGCGTGATCGTCTCGCTCGAGTAGACCGACACGCCGACTAAACAAAACGCCCCTGGCAGATCGTCGGATCTGCCAGGGGCGTTTTGGTGTTCGACGCACACCGATGCGCCTACCGACGATTTTCGCCGGCATGGGCGCTGATCGAATATGCGAATGGTTGTGACTTCGACGGGCAAAGCCCGCCTCGTTTTTGAAGCCTCCCCGGCCAGGTCGCACACTGCGCACTTCGCACGCCTGACCCGACGCCACCACCTACACCGACGCCGCTGCGGCAACTCCCACGGCACAGACCCATCTTCACGCCACGTCTTTTACTTCGACGCTTCCACGAGCCCGCACCGGGCAAATCCGCCGACCGACCGACCGAAGCCGGCCGAACGACGGCGCCGCCTCCGCCGAGCGCGTCGAAGATGGACGGACAAACATCCCATCGAAGATACGCTCGCTACGAAGACATTGTTTTGCGGAACGAGGAAACCGATTCCGCCGCAACTACCGTGAGCCCACCGGCTCGACCACCACGCGTGAGCCAAAACCGACTTCGACTCACCCGTTCAACAAAAAAATGCGCGGACAACCCACCCGGGTTGTCCGCGCATTCGTAAGAGAGCTTTCGGCCTTCGGTGCGAGTGCTTCCAGCTCTCGCAAACGAGGGCAAGATGCCCCCGCACCGACTTTCTTCGGCCCTCGCACCGATGCTCTTCGGCGTCATCATCCGTGCAACGAATCGAGGCCGGTGCGCCAGCGGTCGGCGAGTGTGTCGACGGCAACGTCGAGCACCTCACCCCACACGAATTGGCCGTCGTCGGTCGTCTCGCCGATGTCGGCGGCGGGCACGCCGGCGGCCTCGGCCGCCTCGAGCACGGCGTCGGCCTTGTCGGCGGCGACGCTGACGACGATGCGCGAGGGCGACTCGCTGAACAACTCGAGGTCGGGACGCTCGGTGGCGTCCATGTCGAGTTTGACGCCGATGCCGTCGACCGAGGAGGTAAAGCAGCCCTCGGCGAGCGCGACGCCCAGACCGCCCTCGGCGCAGTCGTGAGCGCTGCGAACCTGTCCGTTGGCGATCAACTCGCGCACGAGCTTTTGGACGACGACCTCGCGGTCCAGGTCGAGCTTGGGCGGCTTGTCGCCGATTTGGCCCGTCTGGCGCCACAGGTACTCCGAGCCGCCCAGGTCGTCCTGGTCGGTCTCGCCGAGCAGGATGATGCGGTCGCCCGACTCCTTGAAGTCCATGGTCGTGTAGCCGCCTGCCTCGTACTTCGTGCCCTCGAGCGGGCCGTCGAAGCCGCCGACGAGCGCGACCGACGGGGTCGGGTAGATGTCGACCTCGTTCGAGGCGTTGTAGAGGCTGACGTTGCCGCTGACCACCGGGGCGTCGAGCGCGATGCAGGCTTCCTTCATGCCGTCGACCGCGCGGGCGAATTGCCACATGATCTCGGGGTTTTCGGGGTTGCCGAAGTTCATGCAGTCGGTGGTGCCCAGAGGCTTTGCGCCAACGCAGCTCAGGTTGCGCGCGCACTCGGCGACGGCGAGCTTGGCGCCCTCCTCGGCGTCGAGGTAGCAGAACCGGCTGTTGCAATCGACGGCGATGGCCAACGACTGGTCGGTTCCGGGCACGCGCAGCACGGCGGCGTCACCGGCGCCGGGACGCACGACCGTGCCCACGCCGACCATGTGGTCGAATTGCTCGTAGACGTAGTTTCTGGAGCAGATATTCGGGCTTCCGACCAGGTCCTCGAAGGCCTCGGCCAGGTCGGCCGGCGCGTCGACGCTGGCCGGCTCGAGCTCGTCCATATACGCCGGGCGCTTTTGCGGGCGGTCGTATTTGGGGGCAGCCGAGGTGAGCTTGGAGACGGGGATATCGACGACTTTTTCGCCGTGCTGCCACACCTCGAAGCTGTCGCCCTCGGTGACCTCGCCGATCTGGGCCCATTCGAGCTCCCAGCGGTCGAAGATCTCGGCGACGGCGTCCTCTTTGCCCTTCTCGACGACGATGAGCATGCGCTCCTGGCTCTCGCTGAGCAGGAACTCGTAGGCGCTCATATTCTCTTCGCGCGCCGGGATCTTGTCGGCGTCGATGCGCACGCCGTTGCCGGCGCGGTCGGCCATCTCGACCGACGAGCTCGTCAGGCCGGCGGCGCCCATGTCCTGGATGCCGACGATGGAATCGGTGCGCATGAGCTCTTGGCAGGCTTCGAGCAAGAGCTTCTCGCGGAACGGGTCGCCCACCTGGACGGTCGGGCGCTCGGCCTCTTTCTCCTCGGAGAACTCCTGGCTGGCCATCGTCGCGCCGTGGATGCCGTCGCGGCCGGTGCCCGAGCCGACGTAGAAGATCGGGTTGCCCACGCCCTCGGCGATGCCCTTGAAGATCTCGTCCTTCCTGCACACGCCGACGTTGAAGACGTTGACCAGGATATTGCCGTTATACGACGGGTCGAAGTAGATCTCGCCGCCCACGGTGGGCACGCCGATGCAGTTGCCATAGCCGGCGATGCCGGCGACGACGCCGTGGAACAGGTGCGGGGTCTTCTCGTGGTCGACCGCGCCGAACCGGAGGCTGTTCATGTTGCCGATGGGCCGCGCGCCCATGGTGAACACGTCGCGAAGGATGCCGCCCACGCCGGTCGCCGCGCCCTGATAGGGCTCGATATAGCTCGGGTGGTTGTGGCTCTCCATCTTGAAGACCGCGGCGTAGCCCCCGCCGATGTCGACCGCGCCGGCGTTTTCGCCGGGGCCTTGGACGACCTGCGGACCCTCGGTCGGCAGGCGGCTCAGGTGGACCCGCGAGCTCTTGTACGAACAGTGCTCGCTCCACATCGCGCTG
The DNA here is from genome assembly GCF_006517175.1 of Persicimonas caeni. Lineage (NCBI taxonomy): Bacteria > Deltaproteobacteria > Bradymonadales > Bradymonadaceae > Persicimonas > Persicimonas caeni. The sequence goes on from NZ_CP041186.1 coordinate 52,132, forward strand.
ACCACGCCCACCTCGGCGAGCGTCGGCTCACGACCCAAGATCTCGAGGGCGAGGTCGAATTCCTCGTCGGACAGGCCGTTGGCCTTGGCGAATTCTCGTTTTTCTTCGAGTTTCATCTCTAACGTAGTCCTTCAGAAATCGAGGCGCCTCAAACGAGCGAATCGACAACCGCCTTGAATAACGCCAATCCTTCATCACTGCCCAACACGGCCTCTGCTGCGCGCTCCGGGTGCGGCATCATGCCCACCACGTTGCCCTCGCGGTTACAGATGCCGGCGATATTGGCCACGCTGCCGTTGGGGTTGAACTCCGGGGCGACCTCGCCGTCCTTCGAGCAGTACTCGAAGACGATCTGGTCGTTGTCGCGAAGCTCGGCCAGGCCGTCTTCGTCGATGAAGTAGTTGCCCTCGGCGTGGGCGATGGGGAGCGTGATGACCTCGCCCTGCTCGAGCGTCGACGTGAACGGGGTTCGCGTCGTGGCGCAGCGAAGCGGGCTGTCCTTGCAGATGAAGGTGAGCGACGTGTTGCGGAGCATCGCGCCGGGCAGAAGCCCGGTCTCGAGCAAGACTTGAAAGCCGTTGCAGATGCCCAGCACCGGCCCGCCGTTGGCGGCGAACTCGGCGACGGTGTCCATCACCGGGCTCATCTTGGCGATGGCGCCGGTGCGCAGGTAATCACCGTAGGAGAAGCCGCCCGGAAGGAGCACGCAGTCGGCGCCCTTGAGGTCGGTGTCGCGGTGCCAGACGTACTCGACGGGGGCGTCGAGCACGCGGGAGACCACATGAAAGCAGTCCCGGTCACAGTTCGAACCGGGAAAGACCACTACTGCGAATTTCATAACTGGTTCTTGGTTCTTGGTTTTTGGTTCTTGGTTTGGGTTCGCGAGGCGTGTCATTCGAATCGATACGCCTCTGGCTCGCGTCGGCCATGCCGATGAACAGTGCGAATGGCCTCGGTTGGCAACGCCAAGAACCAAGAACCAACCACCAAGAACCGTGAAAACGGAGCTTATTCGTCCAGAAACTCGACGGTGTAGTCTTCAATCACCGGGTTGACCAAGAACTCCGAGCACATCTGGTCGATCTCGGCGGCGATTTCCTCGCGCGTGCCCGACTCGAAGTGCAGGTCGATGACCTTCCCGACGCGGACTTGGTCGACCTGGCCGTGGCCGAGGCGCTCCAATCCGGTGTGGACGACTTTGCCCTCGGGATCGAAGACCCCGGGCTTGTTCTGAATCAATACTCGTGCGCGCGGCATATGTATTTTCCTACTGCAATTGGTTGATGTTCGCCGCCCCCTCCGCCTCGCAGACTACGCTCGGCACCTCCCCCAATCGGGGAGGGGTGGCGATTCAAACTTCGACGCCCAGTCGCTCGGCGACTTCTTCGTACGCCTCGATGAGCTCGCCTTTGTCGTAGCGGAACACGTCCTTGTCGAGGCTGTCGCCCGACTCGATGTCCCACAGGCGGCTGGTGTCGGGGCTGATCTCGTCGCCGAGAATGATCGCGCCGGCGGAGTCGACGCCAAACTCGAGCTTGAAGTCGACCAGGCGGATGCCCGCCTTCTCGAAGATCGGCTGGAGCACGTCGTTGACCCGCAGCGCGGCCTGCTTGATCTGGTCGAGCTCTTCATCGTCGACGATGTCGAGCATCTTGATGTGCACGTCGGCCAAGATCGGGTCGCCCAGCTCGTCTTTTTTGTAGTAGGTCTCGACGATGGGCGGGTCGACCTTGCTGCCTTCTTTGAGGCCCGTGCGGCGTCCGAGGCTGCCGGCCACGTGATTTCGCACCACGACCTCCAGCGGCACGATCTCGAGCTTGCGGATGAGCATATCGGTCTCGGTGCGCCGCTCGATGTAATGCGTAAGGACCCCTGCCTCTTCCAACTTCTCGAACAAAAACGACGAGATGGCGTTATTGAGGGCGCCTTTGCCCTCGAACTGAGCGAATTTCTCGCCGTTGAACGCCGTGGCGTCGTCCTTGAAGCGCTGGACGTAGTGGTCCCGGTCGTCTTCGAGCAGAATCAGCTGCTTGGCTTTGCCTTCGTATGCGACGTCAAAATCCATGGTGGCTCCTCTTAGTTCCTCACCAGACTCTCAATTGTGGGCCGGTCGGTTGGCCAGACTCGCTCGCTCTCGTCGGACTCTCGGCAGACTCACTGGCCGAAGACACGCGCGAAGATGTCGTCGACGTGTCGCAGCGAGTGCTCGAGGTCGAAACATTGGTCGAGCTCTTCATCGCTCAGGTGCTCGGTGATGTCGTCGTCGGCGCGCGCGAGCTTCTCGAAGTCCTTCTCCTGCTCCCAGGCGACCATCGCCACGCTTTGAACGCGCTTGTACGCCTCGTTGCGGGACAGGCCCTTGCGAATCAGCATCGACAGGACACGCTGGCTGAACGGCAGCCCGCGGGTGCGGTCGAGGTTGGCGCGCATGTTCTCGGGGTAGACCACGAGGTTGTCCAAGACCTTGGTCATGCGCACGAGCGCAAAATCGAGCACGCCGGTGGCGTCCGGACCGATCATGCGCTCGACCGACGAGTGGCTGATATCTCGTTCGTGCCACAGCGCGACATTTTCGAGCGCGGGGGTAATATAACCCCGAACCGTGCGAGCCAAGCCGGTGACGTTTTCACTTAGCACCGGATTGCGCTTGTGAGGCATCGAGCTCGAGCCCTTCTGGCCCTTGCGAAACTTCTCTTCGGCCTCGCGAAGCTCGGTGCGCTGCATGTGGCGGATTTCGACGGCGAATTTTTCCAGGCTCGAGGCGATCAGCCCCAGGGCGCAGAAGAATTCGGCGTGGCGGTCGCGCTGGACGATCTGGCTCGACGCCGGCGCGGCGTTCAGCCCCAGCTTGTCGCACACGTAGGCTTCGACCGACGGCGGCACGTTGGTGAAGGTGCCCACCGACCCGGAGATCTTGCCGTACGAGATGGTCTCGCGCGCGTTCTCCAGGCGCTTTCGGTTGCGGCGCATCTCGTCGTACCAGATGGCCAGGGTGTGCCCGAAGGTGGTCGGCTCGGCGTGGATGCCGTGGCTTCGACCGATCTTGGGGGTGTGTTTGTGCTCCATGGCGCGCCGCTCGATGACCTCCATCATCTCGTCGATATCGGCGAGGAGGATGTCGGCGGCCTGGCGCAGTTGGATGGCGAAGGTGGTGTCGAGGATATCCGAGCTGGTCAGCCCGAAGTGAATCCAGCGCCCGTACTCCTCGCCGACCTGCTCTTCGAGGCTCTGCACGAAGGCGGCGATGTCGTGTCGGGTGATCTTCTCGATCTCTTTGGCCCGGTCGACGTCGACGACCGCGTTGTCGCGGATCTCGGCGGCGGCCTCTTCTGGCACAACGCCTTCTTCGGCCCACGCCTCGACGGCGGCCAATTCGACATCAAACCAGATATTGTACTTGTTGGTTTCGGACCAGAGTTCGGCGAGTTCGGGGCGGGTATAGCGGGGGATCATCTCAGACTCCCTGCAAAGGCAGACTCGTCAATGGGAGGCGGCGGCCCTCGAGCCGCCAGCCGGCGGTCGCCCCCTACCTAGCGCAAGCTCCCCGAATTCACAAGCAGTCTGAGTCAGAAAAATTTCGCCGACTTACTCGGGATTGGCGCAGCAGCGGAACCCGATATTCGACGAGCCCGACCCCGGCGCCTTGGGCGACGAGTAGCGGCACGAGGCGACCTCGGGGCCGCTGTCGAAGCCACCGCCGGCGATGCGCTGCTCGGCGACCCACTCGTGGGCGTTGCCGGTCATGTCGCGCGCGCCGGTCCAGCTACGGCAACTGCTGAAACTGCCGGCGGCCGCCAAGCTACGCTCGAATTCGTCTTCGTCGACGGTGTTGCACTTGTTCGGGTCCCACTTTCGACCGTAGGGGTATTTGCTGCCGCAGGCGCGGCGCCACTCGCTCAGCTCGCACAGGCGCTTGCCCTTGGCGTTGCACAACTGCTTGGCCTTGAACCAGCTGACGTTGGTCTTCGGCTTCACACCGCGCGCAGGATATTCGTAGGCGTCGATGCAGTAGTTGCCCTTCTTCGACTTGACCAGCAGCATGCCCGGCTTGCACTTGGTGCCGGAGGCCACGGCCTTCTTCTCTTCCTTCTTGTCGTTCTTTTTGGCCGCGCCGCCAGACGCCTTTTTGGCAGCGCCCTGCCCTTTGTCGCCCGTCGACGTCTTGCTCTCGCTGCTCGTCGAGGCGCGCGCGCCGTCGTCAGCCTTCTCGTCTTTGAGCATGGCGGCGGCTTCGGCCATGTCTTTGAGGCCTTCAGCGTCGTCCTTGGCCGACGTCTCCTCGGCCTTCTTGGCGGCGACGACAGCCTTGCCACGCGCGGCGAGCATGGTCTTGCCGGCCTTTTCGGCCGCGGCGGCGACCTCTTTGCCGGAGGCTTCCGTTGCCGAGTCGCCCTTGTCAGCCGTCTCGGTCTCGTCGCCATTCTCCTCACCTTCGGGCGTCTCGGACGCCTCGACGCTCGCCTCGTCACCGTCGCCGATCTCGACGTGCTGACCCTCCTCCTTGCCGCTGCTCATCCACATGATGGCGCCGATGAGGCCGACGAGCGCGATCAGACCGGCAAAGATAAGCGCCGGAGACGTATCGGAGTCGTCCTCGGCCTTTTTGGCCCCCGGCGGAGGCTTGATGGCTGTCTTGGTCTCTTCCTTGGGCTCGAGCTTGGCTGCGGCGCCTTTGGGGGGCGGCGGCAGCTCCTCGCGGCGAACCTCGTTAGTCTCGAGCAGGTCGCCCAACTCGGGGTCCTCGGGCTCGTCGCGGTCGTATTCGCGCGTGGCGATATCGTCTTCAATGGGCTCGGCGATATCCGACGGCGTCTCTTCGAGCAGCAGCTCGTCGGCGGGCGCCGACTGCGGCGGAGGCGGCGGCGTGCTGACCTCCGCAAGGCCCGCGGGTTCGGGAACCGAGATCTCGTCGCCCGAGCTGTGCAGCAGGCTTCCGGTGTCGACGAGCGTGACGAAGTCTTCGCTCAAGGCCTCCACGCTCGGATAGCGCTCAGATGGGTCGAAGGCGGTCGCGCGTCGAACGAGCGCGTCGACGCCGGCGACCTCGGGACGATCGGAGGGCGGCGAACCCGGGGTATAATCGGGCCCGAAGAGCATCTCGCCGATGAGCATGCCTAGGCTGTAGACGTCGCAGCGCGGGTCGGCCTCTTCGGACGGCGTGTGTAGCTCGGGAGCCACATACGGGCTATCGGACGCGCGATCGGCGAACATCTCGTGGTCGATCGCCGCGTACAGATAGTGGTCGGTGAGCTTGATGAGCTCGGGCAGGAAGATGATGTTCTCGGGCTTGAGGTTTCCGTGGGGAAACTCCCGATTGATATGCTGCACCGCCAGGGTGATCTGGCTGACGATGGGCTCGAGCTCCTCGAGGGTGAACTTCTCGCCTTTGTTGCGCCGCATCTTGAGCACTTTGCGCAGGCTCAAGCCTTCGAGCGCCTGCATCGACACCCAGGCGTGGTCTTTGTGCACGCCGCTGCCGTGAACCCGAACCACGTTGGTCTGGGTCATCGTGCGCGCCGTGCGCGCGGTGCGCAGGAACTGCTCTTGGTGGACGGGGTTTTCGATCAGCTTCGGATCGAAGATTTTGACGGCCACTTCGGCGTCGATCAGCGTGTCTTCGGCCCGGTAGACCTCACCGAAGGGCCCCTTGCCGATCAACTCGCCGAGTTTGAACCGCTCGGAGATGACCTCGTTCGGCGGAAAATAACGCCCGTCGGCCTTGATGGCGCGCATCTGTTGGGTCATGCGACGCAGACCGTCGGAGCGCAGCTCCATGCGTCGAGATTTGCGCTTCAGATCCGCCCCGCAGTTCTGGCAGGACGAATCTTCGGGCGATACCGGGCTTCCACACTGATGACAAAGCACGCGTCTCTCCTAATCTGATAGAGCAATAGGTGCGTGGCGGTCTATCCAACGACGCGGCGAGTCTTCAGCCGACGTGATCGCGGCTGGTTTACTCCCAAGGCGTTATGAATAATCGGATGATCAACTATCAAATCGCCCCTTCGGGCGCAACATGCGGGTGTGCTCGGCACCTACAGTCACGGTCGTAGTGCACCACAGCTGCGGTTGTCATGAAAAGGGGCAGCGACTACAATCGTAAGCCAACCGCACTCTACACACAAAATTTTGGAGGCCCCGTGCTCATCAGCCTCGTTGCGTTGGAAAAGCGCCCCGCCGTTGTCCTGACTGCTTTGTTGGTCCTGGCGGCGTTCACCCTCGCCGGATTCGGAACCGCGCTGGCCATCAAGCCCGAGAAGAAGTTCAAGGGCCAGATCGTCATCAGCAAGAAGCGCTTTCCCAGCCGCTTCAAGAGCGACCGCCAGTTCATCCGGCACATGAAGAAGGTCAACACCCACAAGTTGACCGCCGAAGGCGACGAGGACTGGAAATTCGAGTATATGGCCTTTCTTCCCGAGCGTATCGCCACGCTCAAGGCCGCGGTGACCTACTACGACATCACCAACCCGGGCCAGAAAAAGTACATCAACAACTTCGCGTTCTATCCGAGCGACCGAAAGGACAAGATCGTCGCCGGACACGCCGAGCTGTCCAACGACAAGTTCGAAGCCAACCGCAAGTACCTGATGGTCTTCAGTCGCGGCTACGGCCAGACGCCGCTCGCCAAGACGAAGTTCGTCCTGAAGCGCAAGGGCGGGAAAAAGAAGGAGAGCGGCGTGGTCGACTTCACCGCTGACGGGAAAGAGAAAAAGAAAGCGAAAGAGAGAAAAGAAGCGAAAGAGAGAAAAGAAGCGAAAGAGAGAAAAGAAGCGAAAGAGAGAAAAGAAGCGAAAGAGAAAGCGAAAGAGTAAAAGGAAGCGAAAGAGTAAAAAAGTGAAAGAGCTAAGGGAGTGACGGGGTCAGTCGAGGCGCTTGGGCGGCAAGGCGAAGCCGTCGGTGTCCTCGGCCGGATCTTTCTCTTTGGACTCTTCAGCCGAACCGTCCGTTGATTTGGGCGGCTCGGTTTCAGCCGGCGGCTCCTCCTGAGCCGTCGGCTTTTTCGCTGCAGGCTTCTCGACGGGCTTTTCGGCCGGCTTCGGCTTCTCGACAGGCTGCGGCTTCGGCTTTTCGGCCGGCTTCGGCTTCTCGACAGGTTGCGGCTTCGGCTTGTTGACCGGCTTCGGCTTGTTGGCCTGCTCGGGCTTCTCTTTGTTGTTCTTTTGCTCACGCGCAATGCGCGCGGCCAACTCCCGGCGCCTTTTGCGCGCCGCTTTGGGGAGTTCGTCGTCACCCATCCACATATACGTCGCGTCGAGGGCGCGTTTGGCAGCGCCGACATCGCCGTGGCGCAGGTTGTCCTCGGCCGCAGAGAGCGAGCCGATGACCTGACCGGTGACGAGCACGCGGTTGATGTCCACCTGCGGGGCGGCAGGCCCCTGGGCGGGCGGGTTTTCGATCTGAGCGCCTGCAGCACCTTCGTTGCCGCCGTCGACCGCGGGGCCATCGGAGCCAAGCGCCCAGACGAGCACGCCGGCGACCATCACGGCCACCAGGGCGCCGGCGACGATGCGCCAGCTGCGGTTCTCTTCAAACGTGACTTCTTCGCGCTCGGCCCACTCGCGCGCCAGGTCGACCTCTTCGAGCGCGCCGACGGCCTCGTCCGAGTCGTCGATCTCGCCCAGCTCGACGTCGGCGGCGCGTTCCGGGTCGGTGTTCAGCGGCGAGTCGAGGTTGCCATAGGCGACCGTCTCGCTGTCGTGGATGCCGGGCGCGTCGGTTTGATGGGGCGGTGACGGGGTGTCAGCGGCCGTGTCGGCGACCTCCGAGGAGACCGCGCCGAGCCTGGCGGTACCACCGGCCGCCGTGTTCATCGGCCCACTGGCGCTCTTGGCCTCTTCGAGTGCTTCGAGCAGGTCGTCGGCCGACTGGTAGCGCTCCTCGGGCTCCTTGTTGAGGCATTTGAGGATGACCGCCTCCAGACGAAGGGGCACCTCGATATCCTCGCGGGCTTCCGAGGGGCGCGGTGGGCGCTCGTTGAGCTGCTTGTTGAGCACGATCAGCTTGTTCTTGCCTTTGAACGGCAATTTGCCGGTGGCGATGTAGAACAAGATAACGCCCATGGCGTACAAGTCCGAGCGCGGGTCGGCGGTGTCGCCGCGCGCCTGCTCGGGCGACATGAACTCGGGGGTGCCGAACACCGAGCCGGTTTCGGTCATCGGCCCGTGCTCGTGGTCGTCGTCGACGATCTTGGCGATGCCGAAGTCGAGCACTTTGACGGCGTATCGCCCACGACTCGTGGGCATCAGCATGATGTTGTCGGGCTTCAAATCGCGGTGGATCACGCCTTGGCTATGCGCCGCCGACAGGACCTCGCACACCTGAGCCGCCACCGAGATGACCCGCTCCAGGTCGAACGGCCCGATCTCTTTGAGGGTTTCGGTGAGGCTCTTGCCTTCGATGAACTCGGTGATGAGATACAGCGCGCCGTCGTCGTGCTGCCCGTACTCGAGCAACGTGACGGCGTTGGGGTGGTTGACCTTGCAGTAGGAGCGCGCCTCGTTCAGAAAGCGCATGATGATGCCTTCGTCGGCGGTGAATTTCTTGCTCAGAAATTTCACCGCCACCCGCTGGCCCAGCGGCTCGTTGATGCCGAGGTAGACCTCGCCCATGCCGCCGGCGCCGAGACGATCGACGATCTTGTACTTGCCGCCGACGGTCTCGCCGACATAGCTCTCGCGCACCGCGCGGATGGGCACCAACGGGCTGCCGCAGTTGACGCAGAACTCCCCGCCGTCACTCTGCGAGACCATGCACTGCTTGCAGATCTTGACGATCTTGGCCTTGGCCTCGCCCTGCTCGGCCGGCACCTCGGACTGCGCGCTCGTCTCCTCCAGCGCCGGGTCGCCCTCGTCACGCCCGAAGGCCGGTGCCGTGTCGCTGCCCACTTTTTGTTCGACGTCGTCGCCCAACTGTCTCTCACTTCATTGCAGTATGCGCTGGCCATTCTGCCATGCTCAGGCTGCTTTTCAAATTACAACCCGATTTTGGGTCGAATCCCTTCCGGGAGTATCGCTCGAGAGGACCAAATTCTTCTCTGAACCTCGTCCATTTTGAATACTCCTCAGTGATTCATCGTCTCTCCCGTGTAAGATAAGATGCCCAATTGCTGTTGCGACTCACTCAAAGACGTCAAACCATGTCCGCACCTACCAAACGAACCGAAAAGTCCCCAAACTGGCACATCTTCTGGCCCGTCTATGCCGGGGCGATCATTTTGATGAGCCTCGGCTGCGTCGCCGGAGACCAGAACGCCCACGTCGGTGAAATCGGCGTGTGCGGCACGAGCACCGAGCAGTGGACTGAGGGGCGCGGCCAAGCGGGCTTTCTGGGCTTCTATCACGCGGTCAACGCCTACGATCTGACGACGGACTCGGCCTACTATGAGTTCGACCCGTTCATCATGGAGGGGAGCTTCGGCGCCTACTACGTGTCACACTGGGACAACGGCGCGCCGGCGCGCATCGTCGAGGTGAGCACCAGTGATCCGGACGTCATCGCCATCGACGCGGTCTACGAGTCGTCGTTCGACGTCGAGGCGATCGGGCCGGGTGCGGCCGAGATTCGCGTCGAGACCGACGCGGGCGTGGCCGACCGCATCGAGCTGATCGTGACCGACGTGGCCAGCGTCGAGTTCGACCATTGCTGCTCGAGCTCTTCGCGGGCCTACTACCTGACGAATAGCGAGATCGAGATCCCGGTCACCTACGTAGACAGCTACGGCGAAACGCCCATCGGCTTTGGGCGCTTCCCCTTCCGCATCAGCGACGAGAGCAACCTGACCTGGCTCGACAACGTCGCCGATCCCACCGACATCCACCTTCAATCGGGCCCGCGCGCGACCGACGTGACACTTACGCCGACCGTGGCGGGCAACTCGTTGACCCTCGAGCTCATCGCCCCGAGCGACGTCGACGGTATCAGCACGCACTGGGAACCCGATCCGTACGCCTCCGGCCTCTGGTTCGTCGGCGGCGTGCTGCACCGAGACGGAGAGCCCGTGTGTGCAGGCAAGTACCCGATGCGCGTCGAGACGCTCACCCCGAGCGTCTGCTCGCTCGTCTCCCCGTCGAACGCCCTTCGCGACCGAATGCGCATCGCGGCCGACGAGACAGTGCTCGTCGAAGAGCGTGCGCTGGGCACCTGCGAATTGCTCGTCCAACTGCTCGACGACAACGGCCGCGTGGTCCTCGAACGGGAGACCGAAAAGAGATTCTAGAAGAGAAATTCTAGTGCTCACCCCGAGCCGTGTGCTAAAAGGTCAAAAAACGCCTTAATGCGCTGAAGATTTGCTCGGGTAAATGTATATGAAGGAAAAGATTTTTGTGTCGGACCTCGTCGAGGGGAGCTTCATCACCTCGGTCTTTTTGGTCGCCGACAAGACGCTGCGAACCACCAAGAGCGGCAATCCGTTTCTGGCGCTCGACCTGGCCGACAAGAGCGGCAATATCGACTCGAAAGTGTGGGACAACGCCGAGGCCATCGGCTCGCGCTTCGAGGCCGACGATTTCGTGATGGTCGAGGCGCAGGTCGAGTCGTACCGCGGCCAACTGCAACTCAACGTGCGCGACCTCAAGCGCATGGATGACGACGATGTCGCGCTCGAAGACTTCATCCCCGCGTCTCGCTGGGACCGCGACGAGATGCTCGAGCAGCTCAAGGACGTCGTCGGCCGCGAGATCAAAAGCCCCGAGATGCTTCGCTTCTTCGACGCATTGTTCGAAGAGAAGCAGTTGATGAAGCAGTTCACCCTTGCGCCGGCCGCCAAGGGCAACCACCACGCCTACCTGGGCGGCCTGCTCGAGCACGCCCTGTCGATGACGCGCTTGGCGGTGCGCATGACCCGCCACTACGCGCACTACTACCCCGGCATGCTCAACCAAGATCTGGTGATCGCCGGCTGCGTACTCCACGACATCGGCAAGTGCTTCGAGCTCAGCTACGGACGCTCGTTCAACTACACCACCGAAGGCCAACTCGTCGGCCACATCGTCCAGGGCGTCGAGCTGATCACCGCGATCGCCAAGAAGGTCAGCCCTCCCCTGCCCGCCGAGATGCTCATGCAGCTCAAGCACCTGGTGTTGAGCCACCACGGAAAGCTCGAGTACGGCTCCCCCATCTTGCCGCGCACCGCCGAAGCGCTGCTGCTGCACGAGATCGACATGATCGACAGCCGCATGAACATGTACTCCAACATGGTCGCCGAGCACGAAGGAGGCACCAACAGCGAAGAGGCGTTCACCGATTATCAGCGCCTGTTCCAGGGGCGCATGTATATGGGCGACGACACCGGCACCAAGTGGGCGAAGACGACCACGCCGAACGAGGACGACCTCGAGGGCCCCGGCGCCGCTGCGGTGCTCGAGGCCGAGGGCACGCCCAAAGGCGAGCGCCGCCAGCCGGCGAGCGCCGGGGAATCGGACCCCAACCTCAGTTTGTTCTCCGAATGAGCCGGCGCCACTCGCACTCGCGGCATAAATTTGCGACGATAGGCCATCACAAAAACTCAGCCACGCGGACTGTCGATGAGCATCCTCAACCGCCTCAATCGCATTATTCGTTCCAACGTCAGCGACCTGCGCAATGCGGGTCAGTCGAGCTCGCTCGAAGGCGCGCTCGGCGAGATGGAAGCCAGCCTCAAAGACGCCCGGCGCCAGAAGGCAAAGCTGCGCCAGGACGAAAAACGCCTGGTGGCCGCCATCCGCGAGCAACGTGACAAAGCGGACCAGTGGGAAGACCGCGCGATGATGGCGCTCAAGCAGGGCGAAGAAGACCTGGCGCGCGACGCTCTGGCCGTGCGAAACGAGGCGCTCGACAAGGCCGCGCAGTTGCGTGAGAGCCTCGAGGAGCACCGCATGTACTTGCAGGATATCGAGAGCGCGCTGGAGGCGCTCGAGATGAAGCTGGAGGGCACACGCGGCAAACTGCGCGCGTCGAGCTCGCCATCACGCCGGCCGCAGCGCATTCGCGACGAGAGCGACTGGGACGCCGAGTTTCGCCGCCGCGTGGGCGACCGGAGCGCTCGGGGCGACGATGACGGCGCGAGCGCATCGCGCACGACATCCTCGGAGACGAGCTACACACGCGACGAGCGTCTGTTTAACGAGATGGACCGCATGGGCGCCAAGATCGACGCCTTCGAGGCCGAAGTCGAGGCGATGCGCGAGTTGAGCGACGAAAACCTCCGCGACCCGGGCCGCCGCCGCTTGGAGGAACGCTTCCGCAACCTGGAAAACCGCGACCGCCGCTCCGACCGTGACCGCCGCGGCGCCGACAGCGGACCGAGCGACGACCTGGCCGACCTCAAAAAGAAGTTCGAGGACTGAGCCCTCCCCGCTTACTGGGCGACGTAGCTCGCCGCTGCGACGCCCTCGGCGCCCCGGCTCGATGCACTGCTCGAGCCGCCCCCAGCCCCGCCAAATCCAGCCTCGATCGTCGTGTCGGCCGGCGCACTGACCAACTCGGCGTCAGTGTAGATGCCAAACGACGGCCCACCGGCGCCGCCTCCTCCCGAGCCGCCATTGCCGCCGTCACCGCCGTCGCCGCCATTGCCGCCACGGCCGCTGCCGTCTTCGCCGTTACCACCGCTGCCGCCCAAACCAGCAGTTCCGCCTGAGCCGCCAGTTCCACCAGCGCCGCCCGCGCCGCCGCTGCCGCCGTAGATTTCACAGTCGACGATGGTGACGCCTGCGCTGTCGACCAAGAAGAGCGCGACCGAGGCGCCGCCGGCCTGACCACCGCCGCCTCCCGTGCCCGGGCAACCGCCGGCACCGCCTGCGCCGCCTGCGCCGCCCCACGAGCGGCAGTCACCGAAGCTTCCGCCGGCACCGCCGCCGCCTCCGCCGCCGCCTCCGCCACCGCCGCCGGTGCCGTCTTCGCCAGCCTGACCGTTGCTTCCCTGCCACTGCATGCCGTCAAAGGTGCCGTCGGTCGTGCCGCCTTGTCCGGCCTGGCCGTTACTCCCGTCAGCGCCGTTGGCGCCGTCGCCGCCGTCACCTTTGTGCGGCCCACCCGAGCCGCCGCTCGCGCCTCCGCCGCCGTCTCCGCCGCGGTCACCGCTGTCGTCCTCGCGGCCGGGCCGGCCACCGTAGCCGCCGGACTGGCCGCCACACTGGGTCGTCGGGCTGCTGGTCTGCGCCGGACGGTCTCCGCTGTTGCACGGCCAGTTGCCGTCTTCGACGCCGTCGGCTCCGTTGCCGCCGTCGGGACCGTTGCCCCCATCGCTGCCGTCGCTGCCCTTCTCGCCGTCGCCGGCGGTGCCGCCGGTGATCTTGACGTTTTGAAGCTCGACCCCGCTGCTGTTCTCCAGATAGACCGTCACCACCGTCTCGCCGGCGGCCGCCGTGTGCACGTTTTCGACCTCGAGATCGACCAGACGGGTCGCCGACGTGATGTCGACGCCGCGCACAGACGGGTTGCCGCCGCGAATCAGCGATCGGCCGCCGTCCTCGCGCTTCCATCCAAAGCCGTAGCCGCCGACCACGTGAACCCCGTCGACGAGTTCGACCGACTCTTCATACAAGCCGGCCTCGACGAGCACCCACGACTTGGCGGGATCTTGGGCGGCGGCGTCGATGGCCGCCTGCAGCGACTTCATCGGCGCGCTCATCGTGCCGTCGTTGGCGTCATCGCCATAACTCGCCACAAAGACGCTGGCGTCACGATCGCCGTCGACGCCATCACAGTCAGCGTCCTCGTAGCTCGGGTCGGGCTCGTCGGTCTCCAGGCAAGTCGGGCCGCTGTCGGCATCCTGCGGGCCGGTGTCGCGCGGCCCCGTGTCCGTGGGACCGGAGTCGAAGGTGTTGTTATTCGTGGAAATATCGTCGTCCCCGGCGTCTTGGGAGCCGGAGTCGGGCGGATCTTGGCGCTTGCCGAATTGAGAGTTGTCGCCGCCACAACCACCGGCGGCGATGGCGACGAGCAAGAATCCGACGGATACGGGGAGAGAGATCGACTTGGGCAACCACATGAGGCCACACTCCAACGAGAACGATTGGAACTATGACCTCAGGGTAAATTGGTGGGCGTCGCCGGTCAAATCTGCGCGACTTTTCCGGCCACGGCGATGCAGTCTCGCCATTCGCCGTCGATGTCGCCCATCCCATAGACGATGGCATTTCGCACCACAGCCCCTTCGCCGATGTCGACACCGTCGGCCACGACGTTGGGTCCGAGTTTGGCCCCATCGGCGACCGTAGTATGCCCGCCCAGAAGAACGGGCTTGGCGCACGCGGATTGATCGCTCACGGCATCCGGATTGTAGATAAAGAGGCCGTCGGCGAGCGCCTCGGGCAGCGGAGCTTGCTCGAAGAGCCCGGGATCGTCGAGTACCTGGCAGGTGGTGTCCAAGAAGAGCTTCGGGTTGTCGAGGGCCGCCCAAAAGCCGTCATTGACCGAGGCGTGGAACGTCTCGCCCTCCTCCATCAGCGGCCCATAGACGTCGCCAACCATGCAGCCCATCTCGAGCGGGATCTCCTCGAGCAGTTCGGGCTCGAGAATGTGGACCCCGGTAAAGTCGTACTCGGTGAGCTGAGCGCCGGCGTCGGGGTGACGCATGTCACGCAGCCCACGCAGGTTGCCGTCGGCGTCGAGCCAGACCTTGCCGGGCTGGTCTTCGGCCTTCGGACGCACCACGACCGTCGCCCGCGCGCCGCTCTTGCGGTGCTCGGCGATGTGGTGAGCCAAGTCGACATTCATGACGCTGTCGCCGTTGAGGGCCACTAGGGTGGCGTCGGGCTCGCCCAGCGCCTTCCACATGCCGCGGATGCCCCCGGCTGTTCCCAAGATCTCCCACTCGCGCGAGTAGACCGGCGCCAACCCGAACTGCTCGCCGATGCGATCGACGACCGGCGGGATCGAGTCAGCCAGGTGATGGAGGTTGATGGCCACCTTGGAGATGTCCGCCTTCGCCAAATGGTCGAGGGCGTAGGTGACGATGGGGATATTCAAGAACGGAAGGAGCGGCTTCGGAATCGCCTCGGTAAGGGGCTTGAGGCGAGTTCCGAAGCCGGCACACAGGACCGCTCCTACAACTTCACGGTCAGACATGAATCAAAACTCGTCGGAGTCCCAGGTGCCGCGGCCGCCGGCTTTGACCTCGGCTTTCTCCTCGACTTCCTCTTCGACCTCTTCTTCCTCGAAGGAAAACTCGGTCTCCTTTTCCTTGGCGCCCTCTTTCATGCCCATCTTGGCCTTGAGAGCGGCGAGCGCCTCGTCGGCGCCGTGGTCGGCTTCGAGGTCCTCGAATTTGGAGGCGAGGTCGTCGCCGCTGAAGCCCTCGGCGAGCTCGGCGCTGGCCTCGGCCTCGGCTTCCATCTGCTCGATCTTCTCGGACATGCGGTCGAAGGCATCGAACGCGGACGTGTCGTTGAGGCCCGACATCGTCTCTTGGATGGTCTTCTGAGCTTCGGCGCGCTTTTTGCGAGCGATGAGGAGGTTCTTTTTGCGTTTGGCCTCCTCGATCTTGTTGTTGAGCTGGCGAAGCGAGTCACGAAGCTTGTCGGCGGCAGCTTTCTGCGCTTCCCACTGCCCCTGGTACTCCTCGGCGAGCTCGTCGTGCTCCTGCTTGCGCGACAGGGCTTCTTTGGCCAAGTCGTCACGCCCGGCGCGCACGGCCATCATCGCCTTCTTCTCCCACTCGCTGGCCTTGTGGACCTCCGAGTCGAGCTGCTTTTTGAGCCGCTTCTCATCAGCGATGGCCACCGCCACCTGCTTCTTGGCGTTGATCAACTGCTCCTTCATGTCGAGGATCAGCTGATTGAGGATCTTTTCGGGATCCTCGGCCTTACTGATGAGATCGTTGATATTCGCTTTGAGGAGCGTTCCGATCCGTCCGAAAATGCTCATCTATTCTCTCCTTAAAATTACCGCCCAATGCGATCTGATGAACGCCGAGCCGGGGCGAGTTATTCGATACGGGACGAGTTTGATTAGACGCCGGCTTCTTCGGCCTGCTCTTCTTTGCCGCCCGCGTAGGTTCGAAGCTCCTCGTAATGCTCGCGAATCGCCAGCGCAATGGCGTCGATGGCCGCCTGGAACTCGTTGTAGTCGAGGTTTTCACTCTGCAACGTATCGACGATGACGACCGCCTCGTCCTCGAGGCCGAAGGCGCCGGCGACCATGGCGGTCGCGTTGAGTTCGAGCAGACGGGTAAACAGCTCGAGACGGTTGTCCGAGGGTGCCTCCATCAGCTTGACCCGAAACGTGATCACCGGCTCGTTGTGAATGAGCACGATGTTGTCGATGTAGTCGGTCTCGTCGTGGATGAGCCACAGCCCATCGCCGACCTGCTCGAACGGAAGCTCGGCCTCGATCATGTAGGCCTCGATCTGCTCGTTTGTGATCGCCATCGTCTTACCTCCAAAAACCCAGCTGGGGTTAAAATTTTCGAAAACTACGCGAGATGGGGCATGTTAGGCAGTCTACTCGACTTCCGCAAGATCCTGTGCCGACAGGGTCGTCTCGACGTCCTCCATGCGCTCGTTGGCGAGGTTGACCGCATATTTCGCGACCGCCGGATACTGATCGGCGACGGAGCCAAACTCCTCACGAGACAGAAAAAGCAAGTGACCGGGGGTGGTCATCTTGCAGCCGGCCAACGCGTCGCGGTCGGAGACGACGCCCACCTCGCCGAACACATCGCCCGCCGAGAGCGTGGCGATGGTGATCTCCCAGCCCTCCTCGCTGCGCAAGATGTCGACCTCGCCGTCGAGCACCACGAAGATGCCCGGGCTCTGGCCGTCTTGCTCGATGAGCTTTTCACCCTGGGAGACGCGCAGGCCGACGAACCGGCGCATCAACTCGACCCGATCGGTGTCGTCCAACTCGGCGAACATGGGGTGGCGCTCGAGCAGGCCTTCGGTCAGCGCGTGACGGCGAAGCGTCGACAGACGGTTGCGGAAATCTCCCAGCTCCTCGTCGAGCGCGTCGATCGACTCGCGGGTCAACCGCAACAACTCGCTGTTCTTTCGGCTGTAGACATCGCGAGCCACCGTCGTGGCCGAGCGGCCAAACGAGCTCAATCCCAGCAGCGCCCCGGAGGGAAGCCGCAGGCTGGGATCGTGGTCCTCGATGGTGAAGTCGGCAGTGACTGTCCAGATGAGATCACCGGCCATCTCGTCCTTGGTGAGCACCGCCTCGGCGTCGGCAAAGATCTCGTACTCGAGGAAATCGAGCACGCGGCGAAGCGCCTCGGAGGGGAGCAGGCTCAACAGCGGCAGGGGTGGCAGCGACTGCGGCTCGTTGACCAGGGTGTCGGTGTCGATCGACACGGCGAACGCCTCGTCGAGCATCTCTTTGAGGGAGGTGCCGCTCAACGCGACGTGCAGCTCGACCTCTTCGGTGGGCGGTGCCACCTCCGGAAGCCGGGCGTCCTGATCGAGGTAAGGGCTTCGGATATTGTACAGCGCCGTGAAGTGATCGAGCAGCATGGTGATGTCGGGGCGCAGCGCGTGCATCTGCTTGATCGCCGCCAAGCTGCGGGTGGGGTGGCCGCTGTTGGCCCAGTGGCGAGCGACGTGATCCCAGACGCCCACGGCCTCCTTTTTGCGTCCGTTGGAGGCCAGAAGGATGGCCACGCGCTCGCGCAACAGGGCGTTGTCTTCGAATTTGGAGAAGTTGTGAAGCACTAGAGCGAGCGCCTTGGCATGCTCGGATTCTTCAATCGCGTCGTCGACCTTCGACAACAGGCTGACAAGCTTGGTCAGTTCCATCGGGGCCTTTCCATTTTAGATCGGTTCTGGTCGCAGCCAGTTTAATGCATGAGAGGCTAGATGGACAACCGCAGGTTGGAGGTCGCCTGAGGGAGGCTGACAGCGATGGGAGCCGATGACTTTCGACGCACGAACTGCTAGAATGCGAGTGCGGACGGGAATAGAACGGACCGCCGCGTTTGCTCTACCAACTGCGGTTGTTAGGTTTTAGGCAGTGCCGTCAGGCCGATGGTGAAGAGCTCAACTGACTCGATCTGGAGCAGGCCAATGGGAAGAAGACGCATAGCAGATGTGCTCCGCAAGGGATGGATGCCGGCGATGGTCGCCGCGCTTGCCTTTGCGGCGCCCCAACTTGTCAGCGCACAAGAGGTGGCGTCGGCGCAGACCGATAGCACCAAATCAATGGATCAGTGGAAGGCGTGTCTGGATGGCGCCGCTCCGTCGACGCAGAACGTCGCCCCGGGCAGCGTGACGCAGGCCACCGGCCAGCCCATCGTGCTCGACGCCGATCCGCACACCGACGAGATCGTCTTCGACTTCGACGACGACGTCGACAACGCCGACATCGAGGCGTTTGCCCGCCAGCACGGCCTGCAGGTGCGGCTCAACAGCACGTACAGCGACGCGGCCAACATCTTTGTGGCGCGCGTCGACGAGGGCGCGGTGCCCTACATCAAAGACTGCCTGGCCCAAAAGGCGCCGGCAGGCCTAATCGAGGCGGCCGAAGAGAATATCAACTACGCGGCGTTCGGCTCGGAGACGGCTGACGACACGGCCCCCAACGACCCGCTGTACCAGTTCCAGTGGAACTTCAAGCAGGTCGGCGCCGAGAGCGCCTGGAAGGTCTCGACCGGCCGTGACGTGACCGTGGCGGTCATCGACACCGGCGTGGCCATGGAAAACGCGCCCGACCGCGGGATCACCCGTCCCAAGGACCTCGACGGCACCGAGGGTGTGGCCGGCTATGACTTCGTCGACGACGACGACTTTGCCTGGGACGGCCACGGCCACGGCACCCACGTCGCCGGCACGATCGCCCAGACCACCAACAACGAGTACGGCGTGGCCGGTCTGGCCTACAACGCCAAGATCATGCCGCTGCGCGTGCTCAACTCGCGCGGCTTCGGCCAGGTCAGCGACATCGCCGACGCGGTGCGCTTCGCCGCCGACAACGACGCGCAGGTCATCAACATGAGCCTGGGCGGCCCGCTCCCCAGCCTCGTTTTGAGCCGCGCCATCAAGTACGCCTACAACAAGGGCGTGACGATCGTGGCTGCGGCCGGCAACGGCGGCAAGCGCGCCCCGAGCTACCCGGCCGCCTATGACGGCGTCATCGCCGTGGCTGCCACTCAGTTCGACAAGAACACCACCTTCTACTCGCAGTGGGGCAAGTACGTCGACATCGCCGCTCCCGGGGGCAACACCCGCGTCGACCAGAACGGCGACGGTCGTCCCGACGGCGTGATGCAGCAGACGCTCAAAAACGGCGCCACCGACGAGCACGACTTCGTGCTCTACATGGGCACCTCGATGGCCAGCCCGCATGTGGCCGCCGGCGCTGCGCTGATCATCAGCCAGGGCGTCACCCATCCTGATCAGGTCGAAGAGGTCCTGCAGGACACCGCCGACGACTCGCTTCGGGACCGCTACGACGACGAAAAGGAGTTCCGCGAGCGCTACGGCGCCGGGCTGATGCAGGCTGACGAGGCCGCCCAGTCCGCGGCGACCACCCAGGGCACTTGGCGCTTTGCCGGCGGCCTCTTCCTGGCGCTTCTGGCGCTGGTGGGCGTGCGTCGCAAGGACATCTTGGGCGTGGCTGGAGGCATGAAGCCGTCGGTCATCATCACCAGCGTGGTCACTGCCAGCGGTCTGTTCTTCCTGCCGATGCTCATCGGCGACGGTGGCTGCTTTGGCGGCGTGGTCAGCGCCCTGTCGCACCCGCTGGCCGAGCTCGACTTGGCCCTGTTCGGACCGGGCGCCCACCAGAACCCGCTTCTGGCGAGCTTCCTGATTCCGCTGCTGGCCGTCGGCCTGCTCGGCGGACACGACAAGATCAAGTACGTCGCCTCGGGCCTCGCGCTCGGTATGGCAGGCTTCCTGCTCACCGAGTCGGTGCTGCTCACCTCCGACGTCCAGTGGATTCCGGGCATGAACGTGCTCGACCGCGTCTGGCTCGGCTTCAACGGCCTGGTGAGCTTCGCGATCGGTTACTTCAGCCTCAAGCGGGTGTGATGGGCTGAGTAGACAAGAAACGACGAAGGCGGGCTTTCGAGCCCGCCTTCGTCGTTTCTTGTGTGCGCCAAAAGAACCCGAACGCACAAATTGCCGCACGTTTGAGTTAGGCCGCAGCCTCGTCGTGGAAGATCGGCACGTCCGCGATCTGCTGGGCGCGCATCCACTCGCGCAAAAGCTGGAAGTGCCCGTGAGAGATATTCACGAAGCGTACACCCACACAGCCATTCTCGTCGTAGATCGTCTCGGCGCCCACCCAGATGGGCTCATCTTGGCCGGGAAGCTCGAATTGCAGTCGCACGCGACGTCCCTCGCCGCTTTCGTGGGGCTCGAGAAGGCGCAGGAACTGCATGCCGTCGAGCGAGATATTGGTCGCCCGGCAGATATTGGTGTGCCCGCCTTCGATTTTATTGAGAATGATGTCGCAATCGACACGCTGTTGGTTACGCGCCTCTTCCATCGAGGACCTCCATGTCCTTTTTTTTGACTCCATCCGTGGTCGCACGGCGACTCACCGTGCATGTCGTCTACGGTGATAGCATGGCCTGGAGGGTCGCCCAAATTTTTCGCCGCGACGAGCTAGACCCACAATCGGCATTGACCTAGACTGGGGCTACGTGAGCGTCGCCTCGAGGCGGCCGATAGATTCACCTGGGGTCGACACCGAAAAGAGCAAAGATGACAGCAATCATCGAAGAGACCATCAACGAGTCCCCGCTATTCAAGCATATTGGCGACGAATGGAAGCAGCGCTTGGTCGAGTCGGCGCAGCTTCGAGCCTTCGAAGGCGGCGAAGTCATCATCGAGGAAGGTCAGCAAGCCGAGTCCCTCTTCATCGTCGTGCGCGGTCGCGTACGCGTGTGGACTGAGTCGGACGGCCGCCAGGTCGAGCTCAAGACGCTCGGACAAGGCGCCTATTTCGGCGAGGTGTCGCTCTTGAGCGGCAAGGAAGCAACGGCGACCGTCGAGGCGAAGACCGATGACGTGACCACCGTGGCGCTCGACCGCTCCGTGTTGCTCGAGCTCTTCGGCGAGGACGACAAGGTGCGCCGAATGCTCGAAGGCGTCACGCTCGCGCGTGCCAAAGACACCATCGGCAAGGTGCTCAAGTAGTCACCGGAAGACCGATGCGTCTCCAGACCGAGCAGTGATATGAAGTCCCACCTGCGCCGCCGCACCCCGGCGGCCCTCGTCGCAACGCTGTGCCTCCTACTTTTGGCCGGCTGCGGCCTCTTCGAAGAAGAGACCTACCACCCGCCTCAGGGCGATGGCCCGTGGATCTTGGTCGATCTGTACCACTCTCGGAAGCAAAACCACGAAGACTACCGCCTCTCCAAGGGGGACTACGCCTACCAGGGCGTCTTTGGCTGGTACCGCGCCTTCGAACATCTCGAGTCCAACGGTTACAAGTCGCGCACCATCCGCACGATGCCGCTGTCCGAGGAGCGTCTCGAAGGCTTCGACGTCTTGTTCATCAACCTGGTCGACGACAAGCGCCCCGATTTCAGCGACGAAGAGATTGGCAATATCCAGCGCTTCGTGGAACGAGGCGGCGGGCTCTTTGTCATCGGGGACCACACGAACGTCTACGAGAGCTCGGCGCGCATCAACCCGATCCTCGCCCCGATGGGCATCGAGGTGGGCTACCACACCGCCATCGACTACCCGCCGGACCACTCGGTGGCGGGCCTTGCCTGGATCATGGTCTTCGACTTCGATCGCCACTACCTGACGCGCGACGTCGAGATGATCAGCCTGCAGACCGGCGCCCCCGTCTTGGGCGACCATGGCATCGCACGGCTGAGCGAGCGTGGCTTTGGCGACTACTGGGATCCGGAAGACACATCGGGCTACTACGGCAACTGGCGCTTCGACGGCGACCCCGAGCTCGAGCCCCAGGGGCGGCTTCCCGTCGTCCAGGCACGCGAGTACGGCGACGGGCGCGTGGTGGTCGTGGGCGACCAGAATATCTTCGGAGACGCCTGGCTCTACTTCGGAGACAACTTCGAGTTTTTGATGAACACGTTCCAGTGGCTGGCCGGCGCCGAAGACCGCCCTCCCCTGCGCGATGCCCGCCCGGCGGGGTTCAACCTGGGACTCGACATGTCCCACAATGACTTCATGGTCGGACGCACCGCCGAAGATGCCTACTACGTCTTCTATGTGAACTTGAATCGCGACCACGCAGTGACCGCCGACGCGCGCATGCAGCTCGAGACCTGGGACGATGCGCTGATGTTGCTCGATCCGACCGAGGCGTTCGACGAAGCGGCCATCGACAAGGTGCGCCAGTACTTTCGCGACGGGAAGACAGTCGTGTTGAGTTTGGAGGCCGATCGCCTGTCGACGGCGTCCGTCGAATTGCTCGCCGAAATTGCCCCGCAGTTTTCGGTGAGCGTCGCCGAGACCCGCTACACGGTCACGGACACCGACGCCGATACCTTCGAGAACCTCGACGTGCCGCGGGTCGAAGGCGTGTTCACACTCGAGTCGGAGGCGATGGACGTCGCCGGCCTGGAAGTCTCGGCGCTGCCGCGCGGGGGCGAAAATGAAGACGAGGGGTTGTCACCATACCTGCTGGAGATAACTTCAGAGTGGGGAGACCCTTTCATCACTGCCCGAAGTGGGGGAGACGTCGTCGACATCGCTCGCCGCAAGAAGATTGAGGACGGCGAGCTGGTTGTGTTCATCCAAGATGGATTCTTTCGCAACCGCACGCTGGGCCACAGCGAGACGACGGCTCCAACGGAACAAAACGCCGACGCCGTCGAGTTGCAGTACCGTCTGCTCGACTACTTGAAACGCGCGTCGCCTTAAACACCTGTGCGCTTGCGCAGGCCTTGCTGACACCTAGGAGAGGACCCCTCATGAGCCTTCTGCAAAACACGAACTTGCCGGAGAAGATCGCCGCCGTACGCCACAAGCCCGCGCGCCTGCTGCTCGGCGTGGTCTGCGCCCTGGCCGTGCTGGCTGCCTCGGCGACGGTATGGGCCTCGACCGTACTCAAGCTCGATCTGGAGAGCTTGGTGGCCAACTCCGAGCAGATCATCGACGGACGGGTGACCAAGGTGCAGAGCAAGGTCGAAGACGGCAAGGTCTACACCTACACCACCGTCGCGGTCGAAGAGGGGATGAAGGGTGCCACCGACGGCGAAACGGTCACCATCAAGCAACTCGGCGGGCGCACCGACGAGTTGGCGACCTGGGTGCCGGGTGTGCCCCACTTCCAAGACGGTGAACGAGTGATCGTCTTTCTCGAAAAACCGTCCAGCGACACGCTGCCGGTGGTCACCGGTATGAGTCAGGGGAAATTTCGCGTCTCGCTGGGGCCGGACAACATCACGCCGTACGTGGTGCCCTACCTGGGCAACATCGCGCTGATGGAGCCGGCTCAACCACAGGTCGACGGCGGGCAAGCGCTTCGCCAGGGGGATGAGGTGGGCAACTATCAGCCCGCATTGCCGGCCGATCTGTATAAACGCGTCGTGCCGCTCGATGTCTTCAAACAAAACGTCCGTGACGTCATACGCGGGCAGGGGGAGGAATGAATGTAACAACTCGGGGGATGCTCTTTTTGGTCGGCTTGGCTGCCACGATGCTGGGCCCTGCCTCGGCACTGGGCTTCCAGCAAACGATGACCTGTACGCAGTCGGGTCTATATGCCTGTGAGCCAGGCGAGGAGCCCAAGGCCGTCCATTGGAACGCTCGATGCGTGCGTTATCGCATCAACGAGAACGGCACCAACAACTTCACGCGCACGTCGAAGGATGTACCGGCCATCGAAGAGCTTCGCCGGTCGGTGGCGCAATCGTTCGCCGCCTGGACGCAGGTGCCTTGCAGCGACATGACGCTGGTCGACGGGGGTCTGACCAGCCACACGAACGCCAATTTCGATCCCAAAGAGCCCGACCAGAACAGCAACCTGGTCATCTGGCGCGACCAGGGGTGGTCGCAAGTCGCCAGCGCTCGAGCGTTCGCGCTGACAAGCGTGACGTTCAACCCGCGCAATGGGGTCATTGCCGACGCCGACATCGAGGTCAACACCGAGTTCTACAAGTTCTCGGCCGGCGAGGAGCCCAAGGCCAACCACGTCGACATGCGCAATACGATGACCCACGAGGTCGGGCATTTCATCGGCCTGGACCACACCGAGGTTAGGGAGGCGACCATGTTTAGCACCGCTCCCGTCGGTGAAACGGCCAAACGCTCGCTCCACCCCGACGATATCGAGGGACTGTGCACCACCTACCCGTCGAGCGGTGAGGAGACACAGCGGCAGTGCAACAGCGCCAGCGACTTCCCGTCGGGCGATGACCTCGATCTCGACGGCGGCGTCTGCACGGTCACCGGCATCGATGCTTCCCCGCCCTCCTCGATGGCGCTGGCGCTGCTGAGCATCCTCGGACTGCTCGGGCTGGCCGCACACCGAAAGACCGCAACCCCTTGTAAACACTAGACTTGCTAGACTTCACCCCTCAGTTATCGTACCCTCGCCCGCGCGATGTTGGAACCCCTCCAGCGTCGCGCATCTTTTTTTAAAGCTGCAAGCTAATGTTGTCGCACCAAAATAATTAAAGAAATTTCTTGGCTGTGTCGATGCGTTGTACGTGAAGGTCACTGGGAGTCCCGTTGTCCCCGAAGTACATGAAGTTCACGCAGCTCGCAGCATTTTGTTTCATCGTGACCGCGCTCTCGGTAGCGACTCCTGACCTAGGTTGGAGCTACGCCCAAAACCAGACGTGCGGGGGTGGTCGACAACCGTGTCGACCCAACGAAGACGCCCACCCCATCGTGTGGGACCGCACGTGTGTGCTCTATTACCTCGACCGGGCGGGCTCAGAAGACTTCGAGGCCGGTCCGGACGGTGGCGCGGGCGTGACGCTCGAGCGCATCGTCAACGACTCGTTCGACGCTTGGAATGCGCCCAGTTGCGCGGGCCTCAAGCTCATCTACGGCGGCCAAGTCGACCACGCGGCCGAACTTCCAGGAGAGCGGAGAAACACCGTGCGGTTCAACGTGGACCAATGGAGGGGATCGGCGACGACCTTCGCCACCACGATTGTGAACTACAACCCGAACACGGGCGTGATCAGCGAAGCCGACATCGTCGTCAACGATCAGTTCTACAAATACACTGCTCAACCGACACCCGGCGTCGGTGAGGCCGACCTTCAGAACACCCTCACCCACGAGGTCGGCCACCTGCTCGGTATGGCCCACAGCGACGTCTCCGAGGCGACGATGTTCGGCTCCGCCGATCTCAGCGAGACCAAAAAGCGTTCGCTGCACAGGGATGACATCGACGGGTTATGTGCACATTATCCTTCTGAGGAGTACGATTCAACGTGCGGCATGCAAACCGATGAGCCCGACGAGAGTTTCGAGCAGGAATCGGGAAGCGACTCGTTCGAGTGGGGCAAAGATGAAGCCCCGAAAGACGGAACGGCATGTAGCGTGACGGGCGTGCATCGCTCGGCTATAGTTCCGCCCATGGCGCTCATTTTGGGACTACTCGGAGGGATTCTGTTTTGGAGGCGAACCGGTCGCTGGAACGACGACTAACCGACCGCGAGTGCGACCATATCTTCAGGGCCCTGGAGTCGGCCCAGGTCGCACCAAAGGCGCTCTGCGAGCGCGCCCTCGAGGAGTGTGTGCTCATCCGGCGCACGCCCATGCTCGGCGAGATCCGCGACGCTGCGAGTGTGGTCGCCTACGCCGCTCTCAAAACGCGCGCCAGCGGCATCACGCTGGGCAACCGCGTCTTTATTCGTCGTGAGTTCTTCAGCGACGACGGCGACATCCCGCTCGATCTCGTCGCCCACGAGGTCGCCCATGTCGTGCAGTTCCTGCGCGACGGCACCCTTCCCTTTTTGCTGCGCTATGTGCGCGACTACGCCTTCGGGCTGACCAAGGGGCTGGGCGACCGCAGCGCCTACATGGCCATCCCCTACGAAGTCGAGGCACGCCAGGTCGCCAACGCGCTGCCGCTCTACGTCGTCAGATCGGAGTGAAGCTCCCGGGCGAGCGCCTCGAACGCTTCGAACGAGACGCGCTCCGGGCGGATGCGCAGGTCGAGCCCGACGGCACTGATCGCCTCTTTGAGGCGCGGCTTGGGCACCCCGGTCGACTTGAGCGCGTTCGGCAGCGTCTTTCGGCGCGTCTGAAACGCCGCGCGCACCACCCGCTTGAAATTGTCGCGAAGCCCGTCGTCGGGGATGCGCGTGCCGGGGACCGGCTCGAAGCGCACCACCGCGCTGTGAACTCGAGGTGGCGGGCGAAACGCGCCGGGCGGCAGCGTCATCACGATCTCGGAATCAGCGTAGAGCCGGCTCATGAGCGACAACACCCCGTAGTCGTCGTCGCCGGCGCGCGCCACGAAGCGCTCGGCCACCTCGCGCTGGAACATCAGCGCGAGGCACGCAAAGCGGTCCATCACGTCGGCCAGGCGAAAGAAGACCTCGGTGGCCACGTTGTACGGAAGGTTCGCCGCACATTTCCACACGCCCTTCTCGTCTTCGTCGAAATGAGACAGGAGCTCGCCGACGTCCTGGTCGAGGATATCCCCCTCGACGAGCTCGAGATCGCGGCCGGGGGCGAGATTCTCGCGCAAGAAGGCAGCGAGGTCTCGGTCGAGCTCGACGGCGAGCACTTTGGCGCCGCGCTGGAGCATCGTCAGCGTGAGCGTGCCGCAACCGGGGCCCACCTCGAAGACGCGGTCGCCCTCGCCCACGTCGGCCGCCGCGGCGATGCCGTGCAGGATATTGGGGTCGACCAGAAAATGCTGGCCGAACTGCTTTTTGGTGCGCTTTTCGTAGCGACGAACGAGTTCGCCGGGGGTGTCGAAGGTTTCCAAAGGACATCGGGGGCACGAGAAAGTGATCAACCGTCGGTGCGAGTGCATCCCTGCTCTTGCAGGCACTCCGGCCCAACCTAACGACCACAACCCATGTACGCAACGCAGGCTTTTTTGATCGCCCCAAATGCGGTAGGTTCCGAACTCGAACACTCTCGCAAAGCTCCAGCCCAACAAACGCCCATGGTTTCAAAACGCCTGAGACATGCCACGTCGACCCTCCTCGTCGCCGCGACCGTGATGTTGAGCGGGTGTTTGACCTCGATCGACGACTCGTGCAGTACCATCGCCGAGAACCACTGCGCCAACTGCTACAGTTGCGCCGCCACGGTCGACGGCGTCACCGGCGCCGAGCTGTGCGACGTCCCCTCAGCCGACGGAGCCTCCGAGAACGGCTGCGTCGACTTCCTCACCGAGCAATGCGAACGCGAAGCGCGCACGATGCAAGACCCCTTCGGCGACCTCGACCAATGCGAGGCCGCCCTCGACGACGAGACCTGCGACGGCCTCGTCGAGCGCGAGGCGCTCGATCGGCCCTCGGCGCCCGAGCGGTGCGAGCGTTTTCTGTAAGGCGTCAATCCGGCCGGTTCCCGGAGAAATGCTGCAGCACTGAAGCCACCTTCTGGCTGAGCTGCGGTTGCGGGGTTGGCTCGTCGTTCCAGCTGGCCGCGGTCATCTTCGCGCTCGCCCAGATCCAGAACACAGCAAAGCCTGCGCCGGCGACCAGGTCGATGGCGTAGTGGTAGCGCAGGTAGATCGTCGAGAAGATGATCGACACGCCTACGACCGTCACAATGGCGCGGACCGCTCGATTGGTCTTCCAGCCGAAATAGATCGCCAGCATGCTGTGCATGGTGTGTCCGCTGGGGAAGCAGTCGTAGCGCATGACGGTGGCGTCGAGCAGGTTCTGGCGCAGGTGTTCGGTCCACCACAGGCCCTGCAGGGGGATGCTGTACGAGATGAGCGAGGCGTATTGGGGATCATCGGCGATGAGGAACGGCGAGCGCACCGGCACAAGGATGTAGAAAAAGTGGCACGAGACCATCGCCAGGTTCATCGCCAGTAGATACCGGAACAACACCCGATTTTTTCGGGCGAAGAAGAGCGCCAGGGCCACCAGGAGCATCATCGGGAAGTAGCTGACGTAGGTCAGCTGCAGATACTCGGTGAGCACCGGGTTGATGAGGACTTCGGTCCACTCGGAGGGGTTGCCGCCGAAGAGCAGGCGGTCGGCCAAGAGCATCTCCATCTCGTAGCTCGTCGAGCGAAATGCTTCGAGGAACTGCGCGGAGCGCTCGTAGGTCGCCCACGAGGACACGACCGACACGACGATACGCCCTGCTCCATACGCCGCCTGATTGAGCCGAATGGTGATCTGCGGAAGGATCAGGACGAGCGCGATGACGGCGATGCTCACGCCGAAAAGCTCGGTGCTGGCCGCGATATGCTCGCGGTAGACCGCTCCGGTCAATCCGATCAATGCCCAGACAACCAACCAGATTTTCTCGAGCAATCCGTAGGGGTAATGCCAGGGAAGCTCTCCCACTGGCTTGTCTGGAACCTG
The DNA here is from genome assembly GCF_006517175.1 of Persicimonas caeni. NCBI lineage: Bacteria > Deltaproteobacteria > Bradymonadales > Bradymonadaceae > Persicimonas > Persicimonas caeni. The sequence continues at coordinate 80,489 of NZ_CP041186.1, forward strand.
GTCGAATCGCAAGAAGTCGAAAAACCGATACATCACGCGTTCCCCGGCAAAATGTCAGCGCATCCAATCAGATACGTGCACGCCTGCCACTCACTGTATCAAGTCACACAAAGAATGCAGCAAGCATCTATAAGTACAAACTTCGGCACGGCCACCATTTACTCAAGTTGGTGGGACTGGCGCACGAACAAGGCCATGGCGTTGCCGTACACGAGCTTGTCGATGGCGCGTCGCTCCACCCCGATGTCCTGCAAAGCGACGACGGTCTTGGGGATGCCCAAGATGTCGGTGGCGCCGGTGCGAAGCGAGCTGTCGAGCACGATCCGGTCGGCGCTGCCGAGCCGGTCGATGACCTCGGCCAGGAGGCCGGCAGCTTGGCGTGGCTCGAGGTTCGACGTGCCCACGCTGACCCCGGCGACGAAGCCGTCCTCGACGACCTCTTCGATGAGGCGCTCGTCGAGGCGGTTCATCAACACCATCTCCGGAGGCATGCCCAGCTTCTCGAGGCGCTGCATCATCTTGAAGGTCATGTTCACGCGCAAATCGGCCGGCGGCGTGCAAATGATGGGCACCGGCCCGGCCTCGCGCGCGATTTCGACCTGACGCTCGAAGAGTTTCCAGTGAGCCTTGGTGTCTTCCCAGGCGCCAATCTCGCCGAGCGCGACGACCTCGGGCTGCTGGAGCAGATACGGGAGCTCTCGCCACACCTCCGGGTGCGCCCGGCGAGGACGCGCGCGGGGCAAGACCCCGAGTGCCACGTGCGGCTGCAGGCCGCAGCGCCGCAGCCTGGCGCACTCGTCGGTCGTCAGGTCGTCGAAATACGCCAGTAGATCTTCGGCACGCTCGAAATTACGCGGCGCGTGCGCCGTGGTGATCACCCGCTCGGTCTCGAAATAGTGCAGGTTCTGCAGGTCGGCGTCGCTGCAGATGTCGCTTCGAATTTGCGCATCGAAAATCTTCAAGCGTCACTCCCAGGCGTCGGCATCGGCGTCCATGTCGGGCCCTGGCGCGCTGGGGTGGACGAACTCACCGGACTTGCCGCCGGTCTTTTTGACCAGGTGGATATCACCGATATGCATCGCCTTATCCATCGACTTGCACATGTCGTAGACGGTCAGCGCGGCGACCGACACGGCGGTGAGCGCCTCCATCTCCACGCCGGTCTTCCCCCGGCAGCGCGCGCTCGCCTCGATGGCCAGCCCGCCCGCCTCGGGCATCGAGCGAAACGCCACCTTGACGTTGTCGAGCGGCAGCGTGTGGCACATCGGGATGAGCTCGGCGGTGCGCTTCGAGCCCATGATTCCGGCCACGCGGGCCACTTGCAACACCTCGCCCTTGACTATACGACGTTGCTCGATGGCCTCGAGGGTCTCGTCGCTCATGTGTACGAACCCGCGGGCCACCGCCACGCGATCGGTTTCGGCCTTGTCGCCCACGTCGACCATGCCGGCTTTGCCCGATTTGTCGATATGACTAAAATCGCTCATCGTGTTTGGACCTTGGTTGTTGGTTGTTCGTTGTTCGTTCTTGGTAGAGGCGCTGCTTGCTGAGAGCCCTGCCGTCGTCGAAAGACTTCCCCTTGCTGGACCCCGTCATGTTTAAGGCTTACCGGCTGCCCCTCGCAACCGCTCTCTTTGCTATCGGCCTGCTCTTCGCCGGATGCTCGTCGGAGACTAAAACGCGCAAAGAGCCGACACCGGCCGCAGAAAAGTATCTCGAAGATGCTCGCGAGAAGCTCGACTCCAAGCACTATACCGAGGCGCGCGCGCTCGTGGACCTCGCCCGAGAGGAAGGCGCGCCCGAGGCGGAGGCCGACGCGTTGGAAGCCGCTCTCGAGCGCGCAATGGGCGAAAAAGCCCTCGCCGCAGGCGACCTGCAAGAGGCCTACGAGCACCTGAGCGCCGCCGGCAGGCTCGAGCCCGACGACAACCAACGCTTTGCCGACCTCATCGCCGCCATCGAGGCGGGCCGGCAAGCCGGCGTGATGGCCGTCGAGCTCGCCCCCTTGGCCAGTAAGGCCGTCGAGGTGCGCACCCGCTCGAAACAAGCGCAACAACTCGCCGCGCAGCTGTGGGATGACGCCGGCGAGTCGGCGCGCGCTTTGCCCTTTTACGAGTGGCTCTACAAAGTCTCGCCGGGTAACACGGCGGTCACGATGCGCTTGGCGACGCTGTACGCCGGCGAAGGTGAGCTGCGCTCGGCCAAGCGCCTGCTCCAAAAGCTGTTGCTCAAGCAACCTGAAAACGCCGTCGCCGCGCTCCAGTTGGCCAGTGTTTACGCCCAGCTGGGCGAGCACGACAAAGCCAAGGAGCGCTACGAGGCGCTCGTCGAAAAATACCCCGAGCGTACCGGCATTTTGCTCAACTACGCGCGTTATCTGGACGAACGAGGGGAATCCGAGCGCGCCGAAAAGCTCCGCGAGCAAGCACGTGAAGCCCTACCGGGCGTCAAACGCCGCAAGATGCGTAAACTAAGGTAACGGGGAGCGCCGACGCGCGTTACGCCTCGCCGAAATCCTCGAGGATTTCTTTAGCGGTCTGGTAGCGCTCGTCGGGGTTCTTGGCCAAGAGCTTCAAGATGATGCGCTCCATCTCTTTGCTCAACGCCGGGTTCATCGCCCGCGGTCGCGGCGGCTCGGTGTGGATGTGGTGGTAGCTCAGGTCCCCCTTGTAGAAGGGCACCTTGCCGGTGGCACATTCGAAGATTGTGCAACCGAGGCTGTACAGGTCGCTTCGGAAGTCGATGTCCTTGCCGATGATCTGCTCGGGGGACATGTAGAACGGCGTGCCGACCTGCTGGGTGTGGTTGTTCTGGTACTCGCGCAGGAACTTGGCCAGGCCGAAGTCCATGATCTTGAGCGCCTTGTCGCGGGTGAGCATCACGTTGCCGCTCTTGATGTCGCGGTGAATCACGCCCTTGGAGTGCGCGTAGTGCAGCGCGCGACAGCAGTTGATCAGCACGTAGCGGCACTTCTTCTCGTCGAGGCCACCCTTGCGCTGCACGAGCTCTTTGAGCGTGGTCCCCTCGACGAATTCCATCGCCATATAATATTCGCCTTCTTGCTCCCCGGCGTCGTAAATCGTGACGATGTTGGGGTGCGACAGCGCCGCAGCCGCGCGCGCCTCGCGCAGGAAGTACTTGACGGCGGTCTCGTTGTCGCGAAGGTTCTCGCCCAAAATCTTGAACGCGACGACGCGGCCGAGCACCGTGTCGCGAGCCTTATAGACGATGCCCATGCCTCCGCGGGCGACCTCTTCGATGATCTCGTAGCGCCGGCTGAGCATGCCGTCGACCTCGTCGGGCGCCGCGAAGATGCCGCTGCTGGTGGTGCCGGCCATGCTGCCGCGGCGAAGCCGCTTCTGAATCGCCTTGAGCCGAAGCCCGGCGTCCTCGAAATGCGCGTCGACCTCGACGATGGTGTTGAAATGCTCCATCGCCCCGGTCCAGTCCTGCTCCTCTTCGAGTGAGCGGGCCATCTTGTAGAAGAGCGGCAGCGTCGAGGTCTCGGCCTCGCGCTTGCCCAGCGCCGATCGATACCGGCTGTAGGCCTTCTCGTAGCGCCCCTGCGCCTGGTAGATGTCGCCAGCGAGCTCGAGCGCGCGCGGGAAGATGGGGTCGGTCGAGTCGATGCTGGAGAGCACGTCGAGGCCCTCCTGGAAGCGGCGGTGCTCGAAGAGCAATCGGCCGGCGCGGAAGTAGTCGCCCTGCTCTCTCAAGAGCCGAATTTCCGAATCGACGTCGCCCGCCTCGTGGTACAGCTCGGCAGCACGCGCCAATTGCCCGGCGCGCTCGGCGCAGCGCGCGGCGAGCCCGTGCTTGTCGACGAGGGCGTAGAGTTCGGCGGCGCGCTTGTACTCCTCGATCTCCTCGTACAGCGGCGCGGCCTTGGCGGCGTCACCCAGCTCATCGTAAAGCTTGGCGGCGCGTATCGCGTCTCCCGCGGACTCGAACATTTCGGCGGCCGCAGCGTGGTCTCCGTCTTGGAGGGCCGCCTCGGCGCGCATCTTCGAAGCGCGCTGCTGCTCACCGCCCTCTTCGAGCACCTTGGCGGCGAGCATGGGCTGCTCGGCCTGCATCAACAAATCGGCCGCGCGCTGGAAATCGCCCGAGGCGCGCAGGCATTTGGCCGCCAGCTCCAGAAAGCCGGCGCGGCGGTAAAGCTCGCCCGCACGCCCCGGCTCGTCGGCCTCGCGAAGCAGGCGACCGGCGCGCTTGGCGGCCTTTCGGGCGTCGCCGAGCTCGTCCAGATTGCCCTGCGCCTCGTCGTAGCGCGCGTTAAAATATGCTTCGTAACAGTCGGCTGCCTTGAGCGGTTCGTCGGCCTTTTCGTAGTTGAGGCCGGCGCGTTTGGTGTCGTCGACCTTTTCGAAACACTCCGCGGCGCGCTTGTGGTCCCCGGCGCGCTCGTACTGAGCCGCCGCCGCGGCAAAATCGCCCGCCTGCAAATACTCGGCGGCCGCGGCGCGAAACTCACCGTTATTGGCGTACAGCTGGGCGGCTTGCTCGAACTCCCCGGCCCGTTTGTAGAAGTGGATGGCCTGGGCCAGATTGTTGGTGGAGTGAAACGATCGCGCCGCCTTGAGGAAAGCGCCGGCTTGGACGTAAGCCTCCGAGGCATCTTCGTGCGCACCGGCATGAGCTAGGAGATCGCCGGCGGTCTCGTAGTCGCCGCGCTCGGTGGCCTTTTTGACCCGACGGCGCGTCTCCTTGCTGATCATCTTGACCGGCGAAGACTTCTTGCCCGACGAATCGACCTTGTCGCGGAAAAACCGGACGGCAAAATAGCCGCCGACCACTGCACCGGCGAGCATCAGCGCGCCGAAGAACACTCCCACCACCGTACCCCAGTCGGCGCCTTGATCAGCGCCGGCCGCAATGTCGATAGACGGGCCGGCCTGGAGCACGACGACCAGGTCGGTGATGAGAATTTGAAGAGTGGAGTGCATGAGCTAGCGAAACCCCTCGCAGGCGCTCAAAAACTTCCGTTCACGCCCAGCCAGGCAGCGTCAGCGTCGAACGAGGCGCCGACACCCCAGGCGACTTCGTCGTCACCGGCGTCTGCGCTCAGATAGTGATACGTCAAAAGGCCCACTCCCGTGGCCGTCAACACGCCGCCGGCGATGCCGGTGACCAGCGCGGTGTCGTAGTAGGAGTTGGCGTCGTCTTTGCGCTCCTGGAGGGCCTGGCGGCTGGCTCCGGGGGCGCGCTTGTCATAGTTATTGACGTCATCTTCGGCGACCCCTTTGAGGTACAAAAACGTGCCGCTGGTCGCCAGCGTCACCACGCCCAAGCCCAACGAGGCGTAGCCGTAGGTCGGGATATTCGACGTCTCTGCGTCGATCGGCGCGACCGCGTCACCACCGTTCCCCTCTTCGGAGATCATCGCGCGCGTCAGCGTCACCGACACGCTCTGTTCGCCTTCGGCTTCGATGGTCACCTTCTTGACCGCCGTCTCGAAGCCTTTCTTCTTCAAGTACAACGTATGCTCTCCGGCGGTCAGTTCGACCTGAGCGGGGGTGGTGCCCACGGCGTCTTGCATCGCCTTGTCCAAAAAGACCTGCGCGCCCTGTGGCTCGGAGGCGACTGCCACCTCGATGGGAAGCTCCCCTTCGAGCTCTTCGGCACGCTTGGCGAGCTTCTCGGCGGCCGGGTCGTCGGGCATCAGCCGCGCAAACTCTTTGTAGTAGCCAATTGCCTCTTTTTTGTTGCCCAGCTTCTCGGACGTCTTGCCCAACCGGACCAAAATAGCCGGGTCCGGGTACAACTCGTAAGCCTGTTCGTACTTGTCGAACGCGGTCTCGTACTTCTCTTCGTCGAACGCCGTGTTGCCCTCGCGAATCAACTGGAGGACCTTCTTGGCGGTCTCTGCGTCTTGCTGGTCTTGCTGAGCGTGAGCCGTTGGCACGAATACCGGTGTGGCGTGCGTCGCCAATAAAACCACGACCAACGTCGCTAGTCCCCTCGATAGCCTGTCAATCATAGCATTTTTTCGCATAGGAAAATCCGAGTCCGGGCGAAACTCCATCAATAAATAATACATCGGTAGCTGTCAGGTATCTTACGCCAACACCGGGTATGTCGGCAAACGAAACACTGATGCGATCCTGACACGATTCCTGCTGAAAAAAGTTAACCGCAGAGGGCGCAGAGGACACAGAGAAGAAAAGAAACTTAACTCTCTGTATCCTCTGCGCCCTCTGCGGTTAGATAGCGCAGTACATTCTGTTTTTCTCAGCGATTGGCCTGCGCAGCGGCGGCCTGAGCGGGGGGCGCTTCGGCATTGGTGATGCCGCAGCCCTGGCGCGGGAAGGCGAAGAAGAACACCAGAATGAAGATCACCAAGATGATCTCGATGGGGTTCTCTCTCCACCAGTCCCACCAGACCGGGTCTTTGTCGCGTTGGAGGTGGCTCTTCGCCTTCTTTTCGTCAGCCATGCTGCCCTCGTCTTACCAATTTCGGCACGTCTTCAACACCGCATGCAACTACCATTGTTCGGGCGGGCGGGCAAGCGCAGCGCCCCGTGCCCTTAAAGCCTCAGCTCAGCTCCTCCAAAATCCGTTCGGAGACGCGCAGGCCGTCCAAGGCGGCGCTGACGATGCCGCCGCCGTAGCCGGCGCCCTCGCCGGCCGGGTACAACCCGCCCACCGACACCGACTGGAAGCTCTCGTCATCGCGCTGCACCTGCACCGGCGCGCTGGTACGCGTCTCGACGCCCACCAAAATGGCATCGTTGGTCAGGTAGCCGCCCATCTTCTTGTCGAAGCGGTCCAAAGCCTGCTGCAGGTTCTCGATGATGAAGTCGGGGTAACACTGGCTCAGGTCGGCCGCAGCGATGCCCGGCTTGTAGGTCGACTCTCGCACGTCCTTGCTCGCACGCCCCTCGCGAAAGTCGACCAGCCGTTGGGCCGGAGCGATATATCCGCCGCCGCCCAACTCGTAAGCGCGGCGCTCGGCCTCGCGCTGGAAGGCCATGCCGGCCAATTGCCCGCCGAAATCTTCGAGGCCGTCGATGTCGCCGAAGGCCCCAAAATCGTCCGGCTCGATGCTCACGACGAGCGCCGAGTTCGCCCAGTGCCCCTTGCGGCTGGCGTGGCTCATGCCGTTGACGCAGATGCCGCCCGGCTGGGTCGGCGACGGCACAATCTGGCCGCCCGGACACATGCAGAAGCTGTAGACGCCTCGTTTTTTGTCGCCGTCCTTCAGGTTGGCGGTCAGCCGGTAGTCGGCGGTCGGCAAGCCCTCTTTGCCGGCCCACTTGCCGTACTGGATCTCGTTGATGAGCTGCTGGCGGTGCTCGACGCGAAAGCCCACCGCGAACGGCTTGGGCTCGAGCGCCACGTTGTTCGACGCCAGCCACCGGTACATCTCGCGCGCGGAGTGACCCACCGCCATGATCACGCGGTCGCAGTCGATCTTCTCGCCGTCGCGCAACACGACCTGCTTGACGAGGTTTCCGCCGGCGGTCTTGTCGATGACAAAGTCGCTGACGAACGCCCCAAAGCGCACCTCGGCGCCCAGGTCGGTCAACCGCTTCCGGAAGGCTTTGCACAGGCCGACGAGCCGGTCGGTACCCAGGTGAGGCTTTCCCTTCCAGAGAATATCCGAGGGGCCGCCCAGCTCGACGATCGTCTCGAGGATATGCTTGACGCGAATATCGCTCACGCGGGTGTAGAGCTTTCCGTCCGACCAGGTGCCCGCCCCACCCTCGCCGAAGCAGATATTGCTGTCGGGGTCGAGTTCGCCCTTGTGCATCAATTTGGAGACCTGCCGGCCGCGCACCTCCACGGGCTGGCCGCGGTCGAGCAGGATGGGCTTCAGGCCCGCCTCGGCGAGCCTGTGGGCGGCGAAGAGCCCGGCCGGACCGGCGCCGATGATCACCACGCGCTCTTGTTTGGTCGGCTCGTACTTCTTTTTGGCGAATTTGCCCGGGTCCGGCGCCGGCTGGACGTTGCCCGGCAGCTTACCGAGAGACCTGGCGTCCTCGATGGCCACCTCGACGTTGTAGTTGAACCGCGGCTTGTGCCGCGCGTCGAGGCTTCGCCGGATCAGTGCGAAATCGACGAGCTCAGACTCGTCGACGCCCATTTTTTGCGCCGCGCGCTGACGAATGACGCTTTCGTCTTCGTCCAGGTAGCGTACGAGATTATTCACCCGAAAACGCTTGGGTGCGTTGTCTTCAGTCATGACAGCAATTGTGTTGGAAATTGATACGGTTCGGGACTCAAGCGTCCGTTGGGAGATTCGACACGAGCAACTTGGCGCCGATGCGTCTGGCAGCTTCGACGCCGCGGGCGAGCACCTGGTCGGCGCCGTCGCGGTTGGCGCGCTTGCAGGCGATCGCGTAGCGGATCGTCAACTCGGCGAGCTGGCGCACGTCGCCGCTCAGCTCGTGTAACAGGTCGAGCTGGCGCTCCATTTCGTCGAGGGAGTCGGTCTTCTTGCGCCGCTCGGCAAAATCGAGCTCGGCGAGCAGAAACGCGCCCCGCGCCTCGAAGACCTTCGAGTCGAGCTGGCGTGCGAACACCTGGGCATCGGAGGCGTAGCGGCGAGCTTCCGCGAGCTCGCCGAGTGCCACTTTGCACATAGAAATCTGGAGCAGCGCCTCGATCCACTCGTCGGGATGCTGGCCATCGCTCAGGTTCTCGAGGCTCTCGGCCAAGAAGTCGAGGCCTTGTCGCTCATTGCCGGCGCGGCGAAGCGCGGCACCATAGTGACACAGCGCCCGGCCGAGTAGCATCGGGTCGTTGACTTCACGGGCGATCTGGAGCGCCTCTTCGAAACACTGGGCCGCCGCTGTCCCCTGCCCTTCGAGATGGTACAAGTCGCCGCGTACGACCAGCGCCGAGGCCAACCCATAACGGTTCCCGAAGTGGCGCGCTCGATCGGCGCAGGCATCGAGATTGGCGGCGGCCGTCTTCAAGTCGCCGCGCCGGGCGCGCAAAAGCGCCTCGACCTCTTGAACGTCGGACTGGTGGCTGAGCGCGGGGAGGTAGTCGCGAAGCTCTTTGAGCCAGCGCCATGCCTCCTGGTCGTCACCCAGCGAAAGCGCGATATTCGCGCCAGAGTAGAACACCGCGTAGATGAGCCAATCGAGCGCGGTGCGCTCGGCCGACTCTCCAGCGCGGGCCAGCACCTCGCGGCAGCGCGCCGGGTCGTAACCCGCCAGCAGGCTCTTGGCGAGCTTGAGCTGCACGAACGCACACTCGGCGCCCTCTTCGCGAAGCTCGGAGGCGGCCCGGAACGTCTCGAGCGCACGGCCGTAATCGCTCGCCTCCCACGCCTCGTCACCCGCCATCTCGAACAACGTGCTCGCCTCGGACTTGTTGCCGCCCGCCTGCAGATGCATCGCCGCCTCGTAGGCATCACCATCGCCGTCAGACCAGCGCGAGGCCAGGTGCTGGCCGATGCGCCGATGCAGCGCGCGACTCCACTTGGGGCTCGACAGGTCGACGACAACCTCGCCGACGACGTCGTCGATGAGGCTGACGTGGCGGCCTTCCATCGTCAGTTGGATTTTGGTCAGGTGACGCCACCGCAAGCTCTTGAGCGTCCGGTCGGCGACCTCGGGGGCTTGCCCCCCTTCGACGATGATATCGCGCAGGTCCTCCCACAGGATCGACCGTCCCAGCAACGTCAAGAGCTCGAGGCACTCGCGCCCCGAGGCCGACACGGCGGCAAAGCGGCGTCGGACCGACTCACGCACGTTTCGCGGAAGCTGATACGACTCCAGCCCGTCCAGATCGATCTCCCAATCGGAGACCGAGAGCCGGCGCAGGATGCCGCGGTCGATGAGGTTGCGACACAACTCTTCGAGGTAAGCCGGCTGCCCCTGGGCACACTCGGTGACGCGCTCGAGCCACGAATCGGGGATAGACGCCAACCCCAAGCGTTCGCCGAAGAAAATATCGACGTCGGAGCGCTGGACCCCATCGAGCTCTTCGATGTCGACGGCCTTGCACTCGCTGAAGTGATCGGCGAGCAGCCCCTTTCGGGCGGTGGCGATCGCATCGGGCCGGTGGAACGATTGGGCGCGCCTGTACCAGTCGGCGATGAACGCGCGGGAGGCGTCGTCGGCGAGGTGCAAATCCTCGATGAACAGCGCCACTTTCTGTGGATGGAGCATGACGACCGCGTCTTCGAACGCCTCGCGAATCCACTCGGCGTCGACGCGATGCTGCTCGTCGGCTGCCTTGCCGAGCCGCGACATGCGGTCGAGGATGGTCAAATACGACTTGTAGCGCTCGATCTGGTGGATGTCGCGGCTGGCGCCAATCTCGACGATGCGGCTCAGCAACCGATGGATCAGTGCATAGGGCCGCATATTGGACCGACAGGTCGCCGAGACGACCAGCCTTCCGCTGAGCTTGCAGCTCGAGCGGATCTCGCGCATCAACCGGCTCTTGCCGATGCCGCGCCCGCCGGTCAGAAGCTGCATCCGTCCGGCGCCGGAGCCCTCGTCGGTGACCACGCGGTCGACGATCTCTTCGTGCTCGACCTCGCGACGCGGCAAGATGCCCCGCTCGAAATATCCCTTGATGACCGGCGGCGCCGCCACGTCCAGCGAGTTGGCGAGCACCCCGCCCGACCAATCCTCTAGAAACTCGGTGTCGCGCACCAGGTCCTGCAGCGCCTCGCCGGCGTCGGCGTACTCGAAGTCGGGGAGCTGGCGCAAAAGCGCCATCGTAAACCGGCTCAAGACCAACGGGACGTCAGGGTTGAGGCGGTGCGGCTCCGGCGGGCGGAAATCCTCTTCGGTCGGCGGCGGATCTTCTTTGCTGCGCGGGCCGAAGGGGAGCACTCCGCAGAGCGCGTAGTAAAGCGTAACGCCGAGGCTGTAGAGGTCCGAGCGCAACTCGCCCTTCTCGCCGCGGATAATCTCGGGCGCCATATACGAGCGCGTGCCGCCGCGAAGCGTGTCTTTTTTGGGATTCATGCTCGACAGACCGAAGTCGACGAGCTTGACCATCGGCCGTGCGGAGGCATCGTCGAGCCACAGGAGCATGACGTTGGCCGGCTTGATATCCCGGTGAATCCAACCCATGCCGTGCAGGTAGCTGAGCCCCAATAAGATTTGGAAGGTCACATCGATGAGCGCTTCGGGTTCCAGCAGCGCGCGAGCGTCTTGGAGGCTGAACCCGTCGATATACTCCTCGGCGAGGAACACGCCGCCGCCGGGCAGCGCGCCGTAGTCATACACCTGGACCAAGTTGGGATGGTCGAGCTTCGACAGAATCTCGAACTCCCGGCGCAACATCTTGCCCTGCACCGTCTTGCAGGCCTCGGCCGACAGGACCTTCAACGCGACCTGGCGACGGTCGACGTGCAGATCTTCAGCCAAATACACCGATCCGCCAGCCCCTCGCCCGAGCGGCTTGACGTACTCGTAGCGTCCCGCAAAAACCTTCGTCTTTTTTGAACTCTTCGCCATTCGCTCCCTAGCGCTAATCGGTCCGGCTACTTTAGGGCGCGCGCGCCTGCCGATTCAACGACTAATTTACTGCCAGCGTGAGATCCCCGACTGCACGCAGCATACATCACCTCGCCCCCGGGTACCAACGCGCCGCCCTGATCAATCCAACTTCTCTCCCTCTGGCCTTCCCCCCCCAACATCATGTAACAGTGCGCCATGTCGAAATGTCTAAACCCCTGACCCCCTAGACTCCTAAACCCCTAAACTCCTAAATCCCTCAACCCCTAAACCCCTCATACCCTATGATTGGTGTTATCCTCGCCGGAGGCTCCGGCACGCGCTTTTGGCCGCTCAGTCGCAAACAGCGTCCCAAGCAGCTCATCAGCTTGTGGGACAACACGCCGATGATCGACTCGACGCTCCAACGTCTCGACGAGATCAGCTCGCGCAGCAAGACCTTCGTGGTGCTGGGCGAGCATCTGGTCGACGCCACCCGCGAGGTGCTCGAGGACATCGAGTTCATCGTCGAGCCGTGCGCGCGCAACACTGCGCCGGCCATCGGTCTGGCGGCGGTCTACGCGCTCGAGCGCTTTGGCGACGAGCCCATGGGCATCTTTCCGGCCGATCATTTTATCGGCGACATCCACAAGTTTCGCATGTGCCTGAACCTGGCCGAGGCCAAGGCCGACCAGGGCCACATCGTGACGTTGGGCATCGAGCCGACTCGTCCCGAGACGGGCTACGGCTACATTCACTACGAGAAGCCGACCGGCGGCCACCACCGCATCTCGCCCAACGACGTCATCGAGTTCGTCGAAAAGCCGTCGCGCAAAGTTGCCGAGGAGTACCTGGAGAGCGGTGACTACGTGTGGAACTCGGGCATGTTCATCTTCAAGCCCTCGGTGCTCCTTGCCGAGATGGAGCGCCAGCTGCCCGAGATGCACGAGGCGATGATGACCATCCGCGAGGCGATCGGCACCGACCGCGAACGCGAGGTCATCGACGAGCAGTTCAACGGGCTCCAGAGCATCTCGATCGACTACGGCATCATGGAAGGCGCCGAGAACGTGGTCGTCATCCCCGCCAATTTCGACTGGTCGGACGTGGGCCACTTTGCCGCGGTCGACGAGGTGCGCGACACCGACGGCAACGGCAACGTTGTCGAGGCCGACAGCCTGCTTCTCGACGTCAAAAATTCGGTCGTTTACAGCGAAGGCACCGATCGACTAATTGCCGCCTGCGGTGTCGAGGATCTGGTCATCGTCGACACTGAAGACGCATTGCTCGTCATCCCCAAGGAGCGTGCGCAAGATGTGAAGCAGATTGTCGAGCAACTGAAGAAGACCGGACGCGACGAGCTTCTGTGAAGACCGACCCACAAGCCGCCCCCACCGACGAGGAGTTCGGAAGAACTGCTCCACAGGTGCGGCGCGTCTTGTGGATCACCTTCTTTTTGAACCTGGCCGTCGCCGCCGGAAAGCTCATCTACGGCTACGCCACCGACATCGTCAGCCTGCAGGCCGACGGCTTCCACAGCATCTTCGACGGCATGGCCAACGTCATCGGCCTGGTGGCGATGGGCCTGGCGATGAAGCCGCCCGACCCCGAGCATCCCTACGGCCACCGCAAAATCGAGGTCGCCGCCAGCCTGATCATCGGCCTGATGGTCACCCTCGGCTTTCTCGAGGTTGGCCGCGGTGTGTGGGCGGCCGCCACCTCCGACGTCGCCCCCCAGGTCACCCCGGCCAGCTACGCCGTCGTGCTCGTCGCCCTATCGGTCAGTTTGGGTGTCAGCTGGTACGAGCGACGCGCCGGCGAGCGCCTCAACTCGATGATCCTGAAGGCCGACTCGGCGCACACCTTCACCGACAGCATCGCCGGCCTGGCGGTTCTCATCGGCATGTACCTGGTCGATATCGGCATCGCCGTGGGCGACGTGCTCGCCGCCCTGGCGGTGATGTTCTTTATCGGCATGACCGCCTACCGCGTGCTGCGCGAGGGCATCGACGTGCTCGTCGACACCTCCTACCTCGACCCCGAGGCCGTCCAGCAACTCGTCGAGGATATCCCCGAGGTCAAATCGTGCCACTACGTGCGCAGCCGAGGCATGCCCGGCCACGTCCACGTCGACCTGCACCTGACCCTCGACCCCGACATGAAGCTCGAGCGCGCTGGCGAGATCCTGCTGACGGTCAAAGACCGCCTCAAGGGCCACTTCGCCGACGTGTCCGACGTGCTCGTGCAAATCGAGCCGCACAAGCCGACCTACGTCGAAGACGTGCCCGAAAAATTGGTTTAAAATTGGATTACCGAAGACGCAGCGTCTTCCCGTCGAACTCCACCACCTCGCGTCCATGACACGCCCGATCGAGCGCGTCCATCGGCAGGTCAATGGGCACCACGTCCTCATCGTCGAATTCAGGGACGGTGTGCAACGACGCGCCGTTGCCCTCGGGGAGCACGAAGTCGAACTCAGGGTCGGCCAACACCTCTCGCACAAGTTGCATGCGCGGCTCTTCGGGCCACTCCGGCGGCGAAGCCACGCGCAGATTGCGGGTATCGAGCCACAGGCGCTCGCCGTCGGCGGAGAGTTCGGCCACGCCCAGCGGGCCCAGGAGTCCGTCGACGATGTCTCGAACCCAACTCTCGAAGGCCTCGGCGTGGATGGGCAGGCTCAGCAAGCTGGGCCGCTGGACCGGGAAGTAGTAGTTGGAGTGCGGGTCTTGGATGATATGGCCGAGCTGCGAGAAAATCGCGTGCGAGGCGCTCATCTGCAACAGGTCGCTCAAGCCTTGCACCGAGTACCACTCGTCGGTCTCGAGCAGACTCAACAGGTCGAGCCAGTGAATCTTGGTCAGGCACAGGCACGTGTTGGTCAGGCCGAGCTCGAGAAGCATCAACTCCTCGTCGTCTTCCTCGACCTCGCGCAGGCAGCCGGCGCCGGTCTCGACGTGCGGCACGCCCTCGGTGAGCATCCACGGAGCGAGCCCCTCGCCGTACTCTTGAAGAATGGCGGCCAGATGCTCGACCCACTCGTCGTCGAGCCCGATCGCCTCGCCCATCGCTTCGTCCGTGGCGGTGCCGACGACGCCCAGCACCCAGACGCCGAGGATCTCGCGCACAAAGACCGCGCGCGGCAGGTCGAGCATGTCGAAGACCTTGGAGCTCGCCACCACATCCGCCCCGCGCATCTCGAGCACCTCCAGGTCGAACGCCATGTCGATGACGGGCTGCCAGTCGATGTCGAGCTTGGGGGTCTTTCGGTCGAGCTCACTCAGCGAGTCCTCTGTGAGGGCGCCATCGAAGGCGTCGAGCCGCTCGGCGCGCGCCTCGCAGACCAGCCACTTGAAGACCTTCTGGACGTCCCACTCGCGCGGCTCGCGCGACTGGCGCACCGCCACGTCCTCCAGGTCGGAGAACGTCAGCGAGGTCCAGTCGTATAGCCAGCTCTGGCCGACCGACCACAGCCCGAACCACAGCTCTTCGGGCAGCGCCACCAGCGAGAAATCGGCCGTGTCGTCCTCGAGCTTGTAGAGCACGCCCAAGTCGAGGAGCCGATCGGCCATCAGGCGCTGCTCGTCGCGCTCGTCGGAGCGCATCAGCGGCACGACGTTGTCCTCGGTGCTGCCGTCCTCGACCTCGTGACCGAAGACCTCGCGCCAGTAGCAAATGCCCCCGAGCTCCAGGGTCATCATCGCCCCGGCGATCCAATCGGGATGCGGCAGGCGGTCGAGCACGTGGTCGATGAACTCGGGCTGGGCGAACGCCTCCGAGATGCGCAAGATCGTCTCGATCTTGGAGTTGTCCGTCGGGATGCCCCACTGCTCGGCGATGGCCTCGACCTGCGCCTGCGAGCGCCGCCCCAGCAAAATCGGAATCGTGGGGCGCGTGCCCGACAGCAGCGGAGCCAAGATGGCCGCCACCGCCCCGGGGACCCAGTCGGCGCCCTCCGAGCGGCGCTGCGACGAGGGCTTGAGCAATCCCAGCTCGGCCAGCGCCTTTTGGCTGCGCGCGTCGACCCAGTCGACATCCACCGGCAAGTCGTGCTCTTGAGCGAGCTGCTCGAGCACCGACCAGGCGGCGGAGTCGCCGATCTGTTGCTTGACCACACTGGCGAACGCTTCGGGGTGGCGGCACCACTGCAGGGCGATGTCGACCGGCTCGGCGCTGCTCGCCCCGTACAACTCGGCGAGCTGCTCGCGGCGAGTCTGCTCGAAGGCCCCTAAATGCTCGAGCAACGAGGCAAAATGGCTGGTATGTCCGTGCAATGGTTGAGTCATTCGTCTACACTTCTCGACTAAGAGACTGCGAGCGACCTCGCCAGCTATCACACCGACCTACCCGCCGCCAAGCCGAGGTTTGAGCCAGATTCGGCACATCTCCCGGAACGAGGTTGGGAATCAGGTTTGGAATCAGCCGAGTTGTTGCTGCGTTACCTCTTTTGAACAAAACATTAACCTCGCGCGTCGTACTGAATGAACTGGAAGAAATCGCTACCTCCACAAGGGGCAAGACTGTGCGAGCTCATCACCTTGTTGCCATTGGCCGGTCCGGTCGCCGCCGCGCGATCCGATTCGCCCTCGCCACCTTTGTGCTCGCGGCCGCCGGGCTCCTGATGCCCGGCCAGCTGCGCGCCGAAGGCCAAAACCCCTTGGCCCAGCCCGACGCGCGCGTCGACTCGTTTCGCTGGGCCGGCGAGGAGTTCTACTTCTCGGTTCGCCTCAACGGCGCCGAGGCGATGCGTGCCAGCTTGCGCGCGGGTGACCTTCGCCGGGTAAACAATCGCCCGTACGTGCCGATTTCCGCGGTCGCCCAGTCGGTCGGCTTTTTCCAGAGCGTCTACCCGCTCAACGACCGCGCCAACACCTTCGTCGACCCGGGCAACTACCGCCCGCTTCGCTCCGAGAAGCTCTTCGAGGAGCGCGGCCAGACGCGCACCTACAAGGTCGACTACATCCACAGCACCTACCGGGCCAAGGTCGAGAAGAAAAAGGAGAAGCGCACCTTCCGCTTCAACTACTCGATTCCGGGCACCACCCACGACATGCTCAGCTGGATGTACGACCTGCGCTCGCGCGACAGCTTGAAGGTCGGCGACACCTTCTCGTACTACATCTACGACGGCTGGAAACTGAGCCGCGTGGACATGAAGGTGCTCGGCAAAGAGGACGTCTACACCCCCATGGGCTGGTTCAAGGGCTGGAAGATCAGCTTCGTGCGCGAGGTTCTTCGCTCGCGACGCCAGAAGAACAAGCAGGGCAAGCCGTCGAAGCCGCTGCTCCGGGTCAAAACACCCGACAGCCACTCCGGCCACCTGTACCTGAGCCGTGACGAGAACCGTCTGCCCATCAAGGTCTCCATCGACACCAAATTCGGCACCAGCGAAGCGCTCCTGGTCAAATACAAGCCCCACAAAAAGGACTGATCGCGGAGCGGCTGCTTGCTGCCTGCGGAGCCCGCGCCCGTGCAGCCCCCGGGGGATGGCGCCGCAACCACGACAACCACACACCAACACCCGACGCCCACACCGACCACAGACGTACACCCATGCCGCAGTATATCCGCCCTCCCGCCCTTCGCCCCGGCGACACCGTCGCCGTCGTCAGCCCCGCCGGCCCGGTCACGCCCGAACTCCTCGAGGGGGGCATCGCCACCCTCGAATCGTGGGGACTCGACATCATGTTGCACGACGCCGTCTTCGAGCGGCGCGAGTGGGCCGGCTACCTCGCCGGCCACGACCACGTGCGCCTGGGCTCGCTGCGCGAGGCGCTCGACGACCCGAAGGTGCGCGCGATCGTCTTTAGCCGCGGCGGCTACGGCACCATGCGGCTTCTGCCCGAGCTCGGCCTCGCCGCGCTTCGCGACGACCCCAAGCTGCTCGTCGGCTTCAGCGACATCACCGCGCTGCACCTGCATCTGGCCGCCCAGGTGGGCATCACCAGCCTGCACGGGCCGGTCGTCAAGAGCTTTCGGCTCCACGACGACGACCCACACGACAGCCTCGAGGAGCTTCGGCGCGCGCTCTTCGGCCTTCGCGGCCCGCGGCCGCGCTTCGACGGGCTGCGCACCGTGCGCCCCGGCCGCGCCACCGGCCCGGTCTTCGGCGGCAACCTGAGCCTGGTCGCAAGCCTCGTCGCCTCGCCCCACTGCCCCGACCTCAACGGCGCGATCCTCGTGCTCGAGGACGTCGGCGAGGAGGACTACCGCCTCGACCGCCTCTTCACCACGCTTCGCCTCTCCGAGAAGGCGCGCCGCCCGGCAGGGATCGTCCTGGGCGACTTCACCGGCTGCGCCGGCGCCTACGTCGACGACGAGGCGATGGACGACTTCGTGGCGCGTCTGGCCGCCGAGTTCGACTGCCCGGTCGTCGCCGGCCTTCCGTGCGGCCACGCCACCCGCAACGTGCCCGTGCCCATCGGGGTCGGCGCGGCGCTGGACGCCGAACGCGGAACGTTGATATTCGACGGGGACGCCGTCACCCCGGGAGACTCATGAACCTCGACAAAGCTCGCCACATCCTACGCGACGCCGTCGCCGACGACGTCGACCAAATCGGCAAGACAAAGGTCTGCTCGGCCATCCAGGCCATTGTCTGGCACGACGGAGAACTCGTGCTCGACGAGGCCCTCGGCCGCACGCACCTCGAAACCAACTACAACCCACCCAGCGAGCCGCTTCGCGCCGACACGCCGATGGACATCGCCAGCCTGACCAAGCCGCTGGTGACCGCCACGCTGGCCATGCAGGCCGTCGACGAGGGCCTCGCCCGCCTCGACGATCGCGTCGCCGACCTCTACCCGGCCTGGTCGCTTGGCGCCTCCTCGCGCGGCGAGGCGACGCTGTTGGACCTGCTCAACCACTCGTCAGGGCTTCCCGCTTGGGAGAAATTCTACCTGAGCCACCCGGTCGACCCGTCGCCCACCATGGCGTACACCACGCGCAAGGCGCTCTTTAGACGCATCGCCCGCACGCCCCTGCAATCGCGCCCCACCGGCCGCCACTGCTACTCCGACCTCGGCTATATCCTGCTCGCCGGGATCCTGGAGGGGCTTTATGACGCGCCGCTGCACGAGGTCGCCCACGACCGGATCTTTCGGCCCCTGCAGATGGAGCACACCCGCTACGTCGCCCGCCTGGCCGGCGACGAGCCCATCACGGGCGCCGCGGCCACCGAGAAGTGTGCGCGCCGCGAGCGCGTGGTCATCGGCACGGTCCACGACGAGAACACCGACATCATGGGCGGAGTGAGCGGCCACGCCGGGGTCTTCAGCACCGCCGGCGACCTGCTGAGATTCTGCCGCCATATCTGGGAGATCGACCAGGGTAAGCTCGAGTACGGCGGCATCATTAGCCGCGAGGTGCTCCGCTTCTGCCTCTCCGAAGAGGCCCGCGGCGCCGACGGCCACCACCTGGGCGGCTGGGACACCCCCAGCGGGCAGCTGAGCAGCGCCGGGCGCGGCTTCCAGGCGGGCAACACCGTCGGACACCTGGGCTTTACGGGCACGTCGTTCTGGATCGAGCGCGACCGCGGCCTCATCGCCATCCTGCTGACCAACCGCGTCTATCCCACGCGCGACAACGAGCTCATCAAGGAGCTGCGCGTCAAGTTCCACGAGGCCGTACTCCCGCCTCGTGGATGACGCGGGTGGAATGAGAGTCGCCAACGCCCGCCCGGTGCGCATCCTTCGAGAGTGCGCGTGTCGTCCGTGACGCGCAGTCCCCTCCTTCTCCACGAGGATCTCCATGTCGATCGCACGAGCCCCCCGCACCCCGCGAGCCGATGGATGGCCCGCCCTGCCCTATGAAGCCTGGCACGAGACCGCAGCAACCCTACACATGTGGACGCAGGTCATCGGTAAGATTCAGCTCGCCCAGACCCCGCGCATCAATCACTGGTGGAACGCGACATCGCAGATCAGCGCCCGAGGCCTGGCGACCTCGCCCATTCCGTGGGGCAACGAGGCGTTCGCGTTCGAATTCGACTTCATCGACCACCAACTCCACATCCGCGCCACCGACGGCGGTCACGAGATGATCGCGCTCGAGCCCAAGGCGGTCGCCGTGTTCTACCGCGAGGTAATGGATCGTCTCGAGGAGATGGGCTACCCGGTCGAAATCTGGCCGATGCCTGTAGAGGTCGAAGCTCCGGTGAGATTCGACGCCGACACCGAACACCACGCCTACGACGCCGAGTACGCCCACCGCTTTTTCCGTGCGTTGGTCCAAATGGAGCGTGTCTTCACAGAGTTTCGCGCGCGGTTTCTAGGAAAGGTCAGCCCGGTAAACTTCTACTGGGGGAGCTTCGACGTGGCGTTGACGCGTTTTTCGGGGCGGCGGGCGCCCGATCACCCGGGTGTGCCGGTCGTCGCCGACTTCGTCACCCGCGAGGCCTACTCCCACGAAGTGTGCAGCGCGGGCTTCTGGCCGGGCGCGGGCCTGGGCGAGGCGGCCTTCTACACGTACGCCTACCCGGAGCCCGATGGATTTCGCGACGCCGAGGTCGAGCCCCCCGAGGCATATTATCTCGGCGAGCTTGGCGAGTTCGTCCTGCCATACGAAGCGGTGCGTACGGCCGGCGACCCCGACGCAGCCCTCCTCGGGTTCCTCCAATCGACCTACGACGCGGCCGCCGAGTTGGGCCGATGGGAGCGCGGAGAGCTCGAGCGATAACGGCCCTTCGTCGGCGCGCTACACTTGACGCTATGCGGGGGGCGCGACTACATCTTCGTCTACTGTTCTGCGTCCATGTCACCGACGAGAGACCATGTCCGAGTTGCTCATCGAACAACGCTGCGCCGAAGCCATCGCCCGCCGTGCCGGCAAAATGATGCTGCATGGCCGCAAGCACGGCTTTTCGGTCCACACCAAGGGCGAGAGCGACGTGGTGACCGACGTCGATCGCGAGATCGAGCGGTTCATCATCGGCCAGCTCGAGCAGATGTTTCCGGACGACGATATTTTGGGAGAGGAGTTCGGCGGGCGCGAAGCCCAGTCCGAAGAGCGCCACTGGCTCATCGATCCGATCGACGGCACGCTTAACTACTCGTATGGGGTGCCGTTGTCGTGTGTGTCCATCGCCCTGCAGTGCGAGGGAAAGTCGCAGGTGGGGGTCATCTACGATCCGTACCGCGACGAACTTTTCAGCGCGCGGCGCGGCGCCGGCGCCACCCTCGACGGCGAGGAGATGCGTGTCAGCCCCAAGGCTACGCTCGACGACGCGGTGCTGGTGACCGGGTTTCGCCCGAGCACACCGCCCGACCTGACCGACAACCTGCAGAATTTCGTGGCGGTGACCAAACGCTCGCGCGGGGTGCGCCGGCTCGGCTCGGCGGCGCTCGACCTGGCCTACGTGGCCGCCGGTCGCATGGACGGTTTCTGGGAGTTCGGGCTGAACCCCTGGGACACCGGCGCGGGCTACCTGCTGGTCGAAGAAGCCGGCGGCCGCGTCACCGACATCCAAGACGGGCCCTACACCGGCTTTGAGGCGAGCATCCTGGCGACCAACGCCCAGATTCACGACGACTTGATCGAGCTTTTGAGCGCATGATGATGCAACGACGCGAGCACAGCCTGCGACGCCCCCTGACGCTTCTATTTGCCGCCCTCGTCGGCCTGTCGGCCGGCGCGTGTGACGATCCGGTCGATATTCCCAACGCCCCGGCGACGATCCCGGCCGTGGGCAATATCGACGGGCCGGTGGAAGGCTGCGACGATCAGATCATGACTCAGACTCAGGCGCTCGACGGCGGCACGGACGGCGGCACCGACGCCGGCGCCGATGCTGGCGTGGACGTCGGTCTGGACGCCGGGGCCGATGCCGATACTGGCGCCGACGCCGATGCCGGCGCCGACACGGGCACCGACGTGGGGCTCGATGCGGGCGCCGACGCAGGTGAGGCTGACGTAGGTGAGGCCGATGCCGGTGCGGCTGACGCAGGCAACGCGGACGTTGGAACCGTCGACGCCGGCGCTGATACCGGAGCGGGCGTTGATGCCGGGGTGGGAACGGATGCCGGCGCGTTCGAGCCGCGGCCGGTGCGGATTACGCGCGACGGCAACGCGCTGGTCATTCCCTATCTACTCCGGGACCGCGAAGGTGACGATCAGCGCATCAAGGTCGAGCTTTGCGAGTGGAACGGCTCGGAAGCCGTCTCGTGTGGCGTGGCCGTTCAGTCGGCCGGAGGCGACGGTACGAGCTTCGTTCCGACGACTCCTGCGGGCACTTGTATTCTGCACGTCTTTTACTGGGACGTCGGATGTGGCAGATTTGTAGCGACCGACAACGGTAGCACTCCGCAAAAAGTGTTCATCGACGGCGTCGACCAGGAGTTAGTCGCCCAAGTGTCGGTCATCGGCTCCGAAGAAGAGCCGACCCAGACCGAGCCCTTCACACTCGAGGGGATCGGCTTCGAGTCCGTGCCCGAATGCAATTGAGCTGCGATGAAGTGCCCCAGCTGCACAAGTGATATCCCCGATTACGCAGGCTTCTGCGCCTTCTGCGGGGAGCGCATCAACCGCTGCAGCGAGTGCGCCAACGTCTACCCGAACGACGTGCGCTTCTGCGGCCACTGCGGCACCACGCTTCAGACCGACGACGAAGCATCGTTCAATCGATCCCAGTCCGTCGACAACCCACGCTCGGCGGCCATCTTTCAGACATCACCGGGGCGGCCCGGCCCCGACATGGACGGCGGCCGGCCCACGTTTGTGCTTCCGTCGGCGCCCGACGAGCGCGACCCGAACATCTACGGCTTTTTGTACGACCCGGAAGATCCCTCCGTGCGATTTAGCCTCAAGCTCGGTGACAACACCCTGGGTGCCGGACACAACAACGACATCGTCATCGACAAGCCGGCGATTTCGTGGAATCACGCGCTGCTGATCTGCCGCAACGCCAAGATCTTTTTGCAGGATTCGGCCAGCACCAACGGCACCTACGTCAACGGAAAACGCATCGACCGCCCCCGCCAGCTCGGCAACGGCGACGCTGTCCGCTTCGGCAACGTCACCTACCACGTCTGGCTCAAGACCCAGTACCGCTGACGAGCGAATGAGCGAATGAGCGAACAAGTAAAAGAGTAAAAGAGTAGATATCCGCGCATCCGCCTATCCGCGAATCCGCGCCCAAGACCCCGAACCCCCTAGACTCCGAAACCCCGAGCCCCACCAATGACCGACTGGCAAGAACGCGAACTCAACACCGCACGTCATCTCGTCCAACAAGGCAGCCAAGCGCTGCGCCAGGGCCAAGCCCAGGCCGCCGAAGGCGCCTTCCGCGAGGCCGAGGCCGTGCTCGACATGTCCGAGTCGACACCCGACGGCTCGCTCGAGCTTCGCGCCCAGCTCTACAACGAGCTCGGCGTGCTCTATCAGCGCCAAAACCAGATCGAGCAGGCCGAGAGCTACCACGGCAAGTCGCTCGACATCTGCGAGCAGCTGCTCGAGAAGGACGTCGACTTTCGCTCGAACGCCGCGGCGACCTACTTGAACCTGTCGAGCGTCATCGCCGCCAAGGGCGACCTGGCCGAGGCCAAAGACCTCAGCGAGCGCGCCATCGAGCTGATCACCTCGGTGCGCGCCGAAGGCGACGAGAGCATCGACGCGTTGGCCGTGGGCGCCCACCAAAACATGTCGCTGTTGTACGCGCGTAACGAGCGCCTCGACGACGCCGCCGAGGAGATGGACGAGGCGCTCGAGATCGCCCGCAACATGTCCGACCACGGCAACCCCAACGGTCTGCCGCAAGCCGCTCAAGCTTGCCAGCGCCTCAGCGTCATGCTCTTCGAGGCCGGCGAGCACGCAAAGGCGCTCGAGTGGGGCCAAAAAGCCGAGGAGCTCTCGGAGGACGCCTACGAGATCATCGGCCAGAACGTCCTGTCCATCTACGTGGTCAGCCAGATCAACCTGATCTCGTACAACGAGCAGCTCGGCAATTTCGCCGACGCCGAGGACGCCCTTTGGAAAGGCCTCGAGGTCAGCGGCAACCACCCCGACATCCTGCACCGCGGCGTCGCCTTCTACGAGAACGCCCGCAAGCAGGCCGACGCGCGCCTCGAAGAAGGAAACCTTCCCCGCGACGAAGTCGAAGAGGGTTACAAGGACCTCCAGAAAATTATCGATGAGATGGGCGGACTGCCCGAGCCGCAGCAGGGATAGGTGAGGGTTACTGAGGGTTACTAAGGGTTACTGAGGGTTACTAAAGGTTACTGAGGGTTACTAAAGGTTACTAAAGCAGCCACTCTGCAACCCCGCTGCCTTAGTCTCCCTTAGTCCCCCTTAGTCCCCCTTACTCAACCTATCCAAAACCCGCCGAACCTTCCTGTCCTGCGGAATCTCGAGCTTCACTTGAACAATGCGCACGCTCGCCCAGTCGTCGCCGTCGCCATAGGCGACCATGTCGTCGATGGTGCCGAGCTTGGCGACCTGATCGGCGACCGCCTTGGAGGTCGTCTCGACGCGCTTTTGGAGGGTGGGAAGCTTTTTCTTCAAGAACTCGATGCGCGATTGAGCCTTGGCGCCGGCGGCGTCGACGAACCTCTCGGCGTCTCCTTTACCTTCACCGCCTTCTTTCTCGCCGTCTTTACCGCCCTCTTTCCGGGCGAGCTTCTCGTCGGTCTCGCGGGCGCGCTCCTTCTGCGAGGCGAACTCCCGTTCGAGCTCGGCGATCTCGCGGGCGGTGTTGCGCTCCTGCTCTCGCGCGCTGAAATAGCTCGACCACGCGCGTCGGTAATCCTGGACGACCTTGCGCGGATCTTCCACCGCGTTGGCGTACGCGACGCCGGGCTCTTCGCCTAGGCGAAGGTCGAGGCGGCCAAAATACTTGCCGCGGCTGAGCGGCTCGACGACGGGCACGCCCGCCGCCCACTCCGGTGAACGCGTCAACCGATTGGTATTGGAGACGACGGCCGCGTCGACGCGCGCGCCCTCCTCGACCAACGTCTCGACCAGGTCGGTCGTGTCATTCATCCCCAAATTGCTCAGCATGACCACCAGGTCGACGTCGTCGGGCAGCTTGGCGAGTTCGTCGACGTAGGCCTTCTGCGGGTCACGTACGTCGAGCTCGCGCTTCTTGTAGTACTCGTGCACGCGCGACTTCGGCTTGAGCAGGCCCACGAAGGCAACCTTCTTGCCGTCGCGGCTCACCACCTGGTGCCCGTCGAACGGGCGCTCGCCTTCTTTGGTGTAGAGGTTGGCCGAGACGACCGGAAAGGAGGCCTTCGCGACGTAGTCGCGGTAGGTGTCGAGGCCGAAGACCAGGTCGAGCTCGCCGACGTTGACGACGTCCGGCGCGTGCGCGCCCAGGCCGGCGACGACGGCTCTGGCATGCTCGCGCGCTTTGTTCTGCATCTCCTCGGGGTGGTGCTCGAGCGAGGTGCTCTTGAAGAGAAGATCGCCGGCGTCGACGTTGAAGACCGCGTCGGGCGCGGGCAACTCGCTGCCCCACCACTTCTCGGTAGGCTTGCTGTCGTGCTCGCGAGCGAGCTCCACGAGGGTCTGGCGCCGGCTCAGCCCGCCCAGCGGGTTGCGCTTGCAGCCGCAATCCTCGCGCTCGCCGTGGATATTGGCGCTGAAGAGGATCGTGAGGACGTCGACCTCGTCGGCCGCGGGTGCCTTCTGTTCGCGCTGGCGCTCCGCGATATGCAGCCGGCGGTTGACCTCACGCATGCTCGCGTTGATCGCCTCTTGGTGCGCAGACGCCACCGCGCCCGTCGCCTCGAGACTCGCCAGGCGTTGCTCGGGGGTCAGCTCGACGACCTCTTCCGCCTCGGCCTCGACCTTTTCGGGCGGCTCGACCGAGTCGCACTGATACTTGATCACGCCGAAAAAAACGCCGAGCACCACCGCCGCGGCGATATGCTTACCCTTGATTTCAAAATTCATGGTCGCTCACTCCCGAGCGCGCGTTTCAGACGCTTAACTGCAGTTGCCGGACTTGACCGCGTTGATCTTCTGGCGGGCTTCGGAGGCCCACTCGGAGTTGCCGTAGTCGTCGACGACGAGTTGAAACCACTGCTTGGCCTGCTCGCATCGGCCCATCTTCATCAGCGCCGCGCCGATATGGTACGTGGCGTCGTCGACGCGCGTTGATTTGCCGTGCTTTTCGACGACTTTCTGGAACTCGAAGACCGATGTGACCCACTGGTTCTCGTTGAAAAAGGTCATCCCCAACAGGTACTGCGCTTCGGCGGCCTTCCCGTGGGTGGCAAATTTCTCGCCGAATTTCTCGAAGGCCTTGCGCGCGTCGCGGTACTTGCCGGCGTCGTAGGCTTTCTTTCCGTGCTCGAATAACGGCACAGCCTCTTCGGGCAGGCTCATCGAACCGTCGGCAAACCGAAGGTCTACGTCCTCTTTGAAGAGCTTCAAGTCTTGCTCGAGCTTGGCCAGCTTGAACTCCATCTGCTCGATCTGGCCGCGAAGCTCGGACATCTCCTCACGGGTCTTCTGAATCTCGACACCCAGATCGGCGTTGTTGCGCTGCAGCAGCGCCCTGGCCTCTTTGAGCACATCTTTAAGTTCGACGACGTCCTGGCGAGCCGAGGCGATCATCTCGGTCAGCTTGGTCTTCTCGGCGTCGTAGTTCTCCTGCATGGCGTTTTGCTCGGCCTTGATGGCCTCGATCTCTTGTTGCATCTCGTCGCCGGTCCACATGGGCACACAGCCCGTCCCGACCGAAGCCAGCAAGAGGAGAGTCGCCGGTAGCAGAAACTGGATCACTTTCGTGTTCATGGTCGACAGCAGTTGGAGAGTGGGAATCAAAAACGACGGGCCGGAGCCCGTAAATGAGAGTTACAACCTATCGAGGTTGGATACAACACAAAGGCCCGACGCCAAAACAGCGCCGGGCCTCCATCTAGTCCTTCCAAGCCGCGCACAAGCTTACTGCACGTCGAACTCGACACGTCGGTTGAGTCGGTGGCAGCTATCGGGGCCCTGCTCGCCGCAGGTACTCGCCAGGCGCTCTTCGCCGTAGGAGACGATGCTCAACTGGCCCGAGGAGACGCCCAGGTTCTCCAGGTAGCTCTGCACGCTCTTGGCGCGCCGCTCACCCAGGGCGATATTGTACTCGGAGGTACCGCGCTCGTCGGCATAACCCTCGATGCGCACGGTCAGGTTCCCCTCTTTGATGCACTCGGCGTTCTCGAGCAACTCGTCGCGGGCGTCGCTGCTCAAGCTGGCGGTGTCGTAGCCGAAGTAGACCGGCTCGAGGTCACACTCGGCGGCCGGGCGCTCGACGCACTGGCCTTCCTGGCACATCTCGCCGTCCTCGCAGTCGGCGTCGGTCGAGCACTCCGGCTCGGCCACGCAGCTGCCACCTTCGCAGATCTGGCCGGCTTCGCAGTCGTCGTTCGACATACACTCGGGCCCGCAACGATTATCGCGACACTTCTGGTTGCCCGGACAGTCGGCGGTGGCGGTGCAGTAGCCCGGAATCTTCTCACAGACGCCGGCGTTGCACTCGAGCGACGGGTCGCCGCAGTGGTCGTCGGTCGCGCACTCCTGGCACAAACCGTTGACGCAATACAGCTTTCCTTCTTCTTGCCCCTGCTCGCTCTCACGACAATGGTCGTTCGTCTCGCATTTTGGGTAGTCCGGCTTGCAGCCCGTCTGGGCGAGCAGAACGCCGGCCAAGAACAAGACGTTGAGCCCCCACAGCAGTCGTTTCCAATCCATCATTAGCATCCCGTTTTCTCTAGGGAAAATCCGGAAAAAATCCAAATAGTAACAGTCATCTCTAGCTTTGAGCGACGGTACTGCAGTCGTGATCAGACAGTCAAGGGCTTGAACAAACGAGCGACCTCGCCTAGAACCATCGTTCCCGCATCGGCGGGAGTCGAACCCCCTGAAGTACTTGGTAGTATCCATGAGCGCACTCGCAATCGATCTGCAACGATCCAAGCGTATTGTGTGGCTGGCGGCCCCCATCGTCATTGCCATGCTTACGCAGACGGGGATCAACGTCGTCGACACCATTTTCGTGGGCAAGCTCGACGCGAGCTACTCGATTCCCGGGCAAGCGGCGCTCGGCTTCAGCCTTCCGATCTTCTGGACCATCGGCGGGTTTCTGGCGGCCATCGGCGTCGGCACCCAGGCGATGACCGCGCGTCGCTTCGGCGCAGGCCAGCATAAACGCGCCGGCACCGTGCTCGCCAACGGCATCATCTTGTCGGTGGTCAGCTCGCTCGTCCTCACGGCCGTCGGCTGGTACGCCATCCCCTACTTCTTCCGCTTTCTGACGTCGAACGAAGCAGTGCTCGCCCTGGGAATCCCCTACGCGCAGGTACGCGTGCTCGGGGTCACCGGGATGGTGGCGACGACGGCCTATAAAGGCTTTTTCGACGGCATGGGCCGAACACGGGTGCACATGTACGCGTGCATCGTGATGAACGCGTGCAACATCGTGCTCAACTACTCCCTAATCTTCGGCATCGGACCGATTCCGGCAATGCACGTCACCGGCGCGGCCATCGCCAGCGTCATCTCGACGTTTATCGGCTTGGCCATCATGGTCGGCTGGACCTTCCGTGACGAGTTCCGCAGCAAGTTCGCGTTCTACCGCCCGTCGAATTTCAAGCCCTCGGTCATGTGGAGCATGGCCAAGCTGAGCTTCCCCAGCGGCGCCGCCCAGATCTTTGTGATGGCCGGCGTGCTCATGTTCCTCAAGATCATCGCGTTGCTCGACGAAGAGGCAGTGCTCAACTCGCTGGGCAACGCCGAGTTCTACGGTGCCGAGCTCACCCGCGGCGCCCCTGCCCTGCACTCGGCCATCACCCACGTGCGCGAGTTCGCCGGCCGGGCGTTCACCGTCGATTGGGCCAACACCCTGATGTGGAGCCGCCCGCCGGTCTACACCACCGCCGCCAAGCTCATCATCGACCTGCTCAGCATCGGCTTTGTGACCTGCATCGCCTTTGGCCAGGCCACCGCCACGCTGGTGTCGCAGTCGATGGGCGAGAAGAACTACGCCGAAGCCGAAGCCTTCGGCTGGGACTCGGTCAAGCTGGGCATGTACTTCTTCGGCTTCGTCGGCCTGCTTGTCATCCTCTTCCCCGAGGCGTTCCTCGACGTCCTGAGTGACGACGAAATCGTCATCCAAGCTGCCGTGCCGGGCCTGCGCATCATGGCCTCCCTCGAGATGTTCATCGCCATGGCGCTCATCTTGACCCAGGCGCTCTTCGGCGCAGGCAACACCAAGTTCGTCATGGTCGCCGAGCTCATCCTGCACGGCGTGTGCCTCGTGCCGCTTGCCTACCTGTTCGCGGTCGTCTTCGACTGGGGATTCTTGGGCGTGTGGATGTCGGCCACGGTCTACGTCGTGGCGCTGGGCATGGTCATGGCGTGGAAGTTTTGGGAGGGGAGTTGGAAGGAGATCGAGGTTTAAGCGATCTCAACGCCGCGCCCCACCCGCAATCCAACCTTCAATCAGCAACAGTTCTTCGCGCGACAACTGCTCGCCGCCGGCCCACGCCGGCGGCTGATGCACGAATTCGATGTCGGCGTAGTCCCACAACAATTTGCGCATCAGGTACGAGTCGGCCGGATCGGCTGGCCGCACCAGGTACAGGTCGGTCTGCTGTGACTCGGCGTTCTGCAGGCTCTCGTAGGTCAGCGGGTTGAGCCCTGCTTGTGGGTTGCGATGGCACTCCGCGCACTTCCCCTCGAAGATGGGGGCGACGTCGTCCCAACGAGCGTCGGGCAGCGCCGTGGAGCTCGTGGGCTCCTGGTCACGGCTCGCCACGTACGCCGGCCATTCGGCAGGCTGGAGAAACGGCGAGCCGGTGGCGCTCTCGACCGCACCGGTGGTCTGGAAGGTGTAGCGAAGACCGGGCTCGAGCGGCCGCCAAGGCCGCCACACGACCGTCTTGTCGGTCATCACGTAGTCGGCGTCGCCACGCGCGACGACGCCTCCGGAGCTGAGCGCTCCGAAGGCGTACGAGCGAAACGAGTCGTCTTCGATGTAGTCGTTGAAGCGGACCGCGATGGACGGCTCGAGGGCGAGCTCGCCGGGAGCCGGCGATATCTCGACGATCTCGAGCCAGCGGTCGTAGGGCTCCGGAAGCTCGATGGGCTCACCGTCTTCGTCGACTGGCGGCTCCGGCTCGATTTCACCGCAGGAGCTCAGCGCGAAGACGGCCGCCATCGAGACGACGGCCTTCATCAAGGAAGCAAGACGAGCTGTCGGAAGGAGACGGCTCATTCCTCCTGCTTGGCCTTCTCGCCGGCCTTCTCACCGTCAGCTTTGTCGCCCTCGGCGAGCTTCGTCTCGACGGTCTGAGAGAGCGCCTCCATGCTGGTCGGCCCCATGTAGCGGCGCCCGTTGATGTAGAGCGCCGGCGTGCCGGTCACTCCGGCGCGCTCGCCTTCCTGACGGTCCGTCCCGACGGCCTGCGCGATCTCCTGACTCTGCAGGTCCTCGGTGAACTTGCCGGTGTTCAGGCCGATACGACGCGCGAAGGTGCCGATCTTTTCGGGGCTCAGAGAGCGTTGGTGTTTGAACAGCAGGTCGTGCATCGGCCAGAACTTGCCCTGCTCGTGGGCGGCCAGCGCAGCGCGCGCGGCGAGCTCGGAGTGACCGTGGCTGCCCAGCGGGAACTGCTTGAAGTAGATGGCGACCTTCTCGGGGTACTTCTTGGCCAGCTGGTCCATCAGCTGCGAAGCGGATTTGCAGTGCGGGCACTCGAAGTCGGCGAACTCGACGATCTTGACCGGCGCGTCTTTCGGGCCCTTGTGGGGCACGCCCTCGAGGGTGAAGTCGTACTCTTTGCGCGCCGCTTCGGTGAACTCGGCGACCTTGTCGAGGATGTCGGTCTCGTTGAGGCCTTGGCGGATGCCCACGGCAGTCAGGTTGGCCACCTGCTGGGCCAAGCCACACGCCGTCTTCGGGTGCTGCAGGCACTGGTGCAGGCTTTCGGCCGCGTCGGGGCACGGACAGACCTCGGCCTTGGCGATTTCGACGAACTGCACGCGCTCTTTTGCGCTGAGCGCGCCGAAGTTCATCCCGGGATACAGGTCGGTGGGAGGCGCGTCCTTGACTGCTTCATCTTTGTCGGGCTCGACCGCCGCCGATTGTTTCTCGACGGTGTCGCCGTCTTCTTTGGACGCGTCGGAGCCGGAGTTCTTGCACCCCGTGCCCAGGGGCACCAGCAAAAGCAACGCGACAAAGACAAGCAAAGGTCTGCGCAGTCGGTTCGACATGAGCTCTTCCGTCATTCAATGTGGGAGTCGTGTGTGGGCGGATACCGCATGTACGCCGCCTCAGACATAACAAACAGCACGACAGGCGCCGCTATTCAATGGGATCGGGCATTCCTCGTCAAGCCAGATCCTCTGGACGCCTGCCGCCATTTCTAATAAGAGTGGCCTCGCAGGCCCCCGCGCGGGAATAGTGAGGGTGTCTGTTGCCTTTTTTGAAGCCAAATCAACTCCAACGCCTATTTGAATCGAAGAGGACCCGACATGGCCGACGCACCCAAACGAGGAGCCCAAGACAAGGACTTGCTTTACCGCGTCCGGCACTCGACCGCCCACATCATGGCCACGGCGATCCAGCAGATGTTCCCCGACGCGAAGTTCGCCATCGGACCGCCCATCGCCGACGGGTTCTATTACGACTTCGAGCTTCCACGCCCCATCTCGACCGACGACTTCGGCCAGATCGAAGGCCGCATGACCCAGATCGTCAAGCAGAACCAAGAATTCGAGCGTGAGGAGTGGACGAAGGAAGAGGCGCGCGAGTTCTTCAAAGACCAGCCCTACAAGCTCGAGCTGATCGACCGCATCGAAGACGAGAAGGTCTCGATCTACAAAAACGGACCGTTCACCGACCTTTGCGCCGGCCCGCACGTCGAGTCGACTGGCGCCTGTGAGCACTTCAAGCTCAAGAAGGTCGCCGGCGCCTACTGGAAAGGCGACGAGAACCAGCCGATGCTCCAGCGCATCTACGGCACAGCCTTCCCGACTGAAGAGGAGCTCGAGGAGCACCTCTACATGATCGAAGAGGCCAAGCGGCGCGACCACCGAAAGCTCGGCCGCCAGCTCGGCCTGTTCGACTTCGACCGGCTCTCGCCCGGTTCGGTCTTCTGGCGCCCCAAGGGCTGGCAGATGTACCGCAAGATTCAGGGCTTCTTCCGCGAGCTCGAAGAAAAGAACGGCTACGTCGAGATCATGCACCCGCTGATCTACAACAAGGAGCTCTTCGAGCAGTCGGGCCACTGGGAGCACTACAAGGACAACATGTTCACCTTCGAGTCCCACGATCAGACGTACGGACTCAAGCCGATGAACTGCCCGGACACGATGCTCTTCTTCAAGAGCGACAAGCGCTCGTACCGCGAGCTGCCGATGCGCGTCGCCGAGTTCGGCACGCTGCACCGAAATGAGCTGCCGGGCGTGCTCTCCGGGGCCACCCGCGTGCGCCAGTTCTGCCAGGACGACGCCCACATCTTCGTGACCGAAGACCAGGTCGAAGACGAGATTTCGCTCCTGCTCGAGATGGTCGACGAGACCTACGGGCTCTTCGACATGGACTACGAGATCGAGCTGTCGACTCGCCCCGAGAAATTCATGGGCGACCCGGCGCTGTGGGACGAGGCCGAGGCCTCGCTCAAGAGCGCGCTGGAGGCGAACGGGCGCGACTACAAGATCCACGAAGGCGACGGCGCCTTCTACGGCCCCAAGATCGACTTCCAGGTGCGCGACAGCCTTGGACGCTCGTGGCAGTGTGCCACCATCCAACTCGACTTCCAGCTGCCCCGTCGCTTCGAGCTCGGCTACACCGACGCCGACAACACCGAGAAGACCCCGATCGTCATCCACCGCGCCCTGGCCGGCAGCCTCGAGCGCTTCATCGGCATCCTCGTGGAGCACTTGGCCGGCGTCTTCCCGACCTGGCTCGCGCCCACGCAGGTCAAGATCATGACGATCACCGACGAACAGGACGACTACGCCTGGAACGTCGCCAAGCTTCTCAAGGACGCAGGCGTGCGCGTCGAGGTCGACGACCGCAGCGAGAAGATCGGCTTCAAGATTCGCGAAGCCGAGACCCAGAAGATCCCGTACATGCTCGTCATCGGCGGTCGTGAAGAAGAAGAAGGCACTGTCGCCGTGCGCAGCTACTCCGAAGGCCGCCGCGGCAAGATGACCCCCGAGGAAGTGCGCGACGAGATCGTCGAGAAGGTCGAGAACCGCACCCTCGACGTCGAGATCCAGCGCTCCGGCCTGGCCACCGAAGCCCGCGAGGAAGAAGGCATGGGCCAAGACATGGTCGATCGCGGGTATTGAGCTTCGCAGCGAAAGAGTAAAAGAGCGAACGAGTAAAGAAGCACAAAAGACAAAAGAGCGACAATACCGACGTGTTGTCGCTCTTTTGCTTTTTTACTCTTTTACTTCTTCGCTCAGTCTTTTACTTCTTCGCTCAGTCTTTTACTTCTTCGCTCAGTCTTTTACTTCTTCGCTCAAGAAACACGAAAGCCGCCAGGATATGGCGGCTTTCGTGTTTCTTGCTCGACCGCTGAGCGGTCAGCGGACACCCCGTGTCCGGTCCGCTGCTCCCTCCCGGGCCTGACGGGGTGCCGAACCGGTGGTCCCGCTGACCGCTCAGGGGTCGAGCTTGCGTGTGGGCAGACTTAAGAAAGATTCTGCCCGTTGTAAAGGGTGCAAAGTCAGCGGAGAGGGAGGGATTCGAACCCTCGATACTGGGTTACAGTATACACGCTTTCCAAGCGTGCGCCTTCAGCCACTCGGCCACCTCTCCAGCGGAGGGGGTGGGATTCGAACCCACGGTACCCGTGAGGGCACACCTGATTTCGAATCAGGCGCCTTCGTCCACTCGGCCACCCCTCCGTAAAGATGGAGAGTTCGGGCTTGGTGGCTGATTGAGCTCACTCTCTGCTGTCAAAGACCCTCTAGTCGCCGTCGGCCTTGCGGCGTTGGCGAATCTCTTCAAAGAAATCAGTCAGAAGCTTGCCACATTCCTCGGCGCGGCAAAGCTCGCGGACCTCGACCCGATGATTGAGCCTGGGATCTTCCAGAAGCGCAAACAGCGTCCTGGCTGCCCCGGCTTTGGGGTCGCGGGCACCGTAGACGACACGCTTGACTCGCGCGTTGACCATCGTGCCGGCGCACATCGGACACGGCTCGAGCGTCACATACACCGTGCAATCGACCAGGCGCCAAGAGCCGAGTTTATCGGCGGCGCGCCTCATGGCGATCAACTCGGCGTGAGCCGTGGGGTCCTGCCAAGTCTCTCGGCGGTTAAAACCGGTCGAGACCACCTGACCGTCGCAGACGACAACGGAACCGACAGGTACTTCGCCGATATCCCAAGCCTTTTTGGCCTCGGCGATCGCGAGCGCCATGAATTCTTCGTCACTAGCCACGATCGTTTGGTCGGTCTGCGAAAAAAAGGAAATGCCCGAAGGCATTTCCTGTGCGAAGACTCAATCAAGAGCCTTCTTGAAGCGCACTCGGAAGGATTCGAACCTTCAACCTACGGTTCCGTAGACCGTTGCTCTATCCAGTTGAGCTACGAGTGCGTATGTGCCGCTCTTTCCTCTTATCGAGGTGTTGGCCTGGAAAAACCTGACTTCGAAACTTGGCCTCGAAGCGAGCGGGCCACAGGGTTTACATCGCCTTGGAAAGCTTTGCAAGCCCTTTTTTGAAACAAAGTCAAAAAGACTTTATTTCAGCGGAGAGGGAGGGATTCGAACCCTCGATACGGTTTAAGCCGTATACTCCCTTAGCAGGGGAGCGCCTTCAGCCACTCGGCCACCTCTCCTTAAACTTTCAAAGATCCTCGTCCGCCGAACGGAGGAGGTGGGATTCGAACCCACGAACGCCCATAAAGACGTTGCCGGTTTTCAAGACCGGTGCCTTCAACCACTCGGCCACTCCTCCCAGGTCTGCGACCGGCCATCGGCGCGGTCAAACCCCGTGAGGGCCAGCGATTCTACATATGACCTGCCCCTCGTCAAGTCCATTTTGAGGATTTTTTGGGGAGGTTGGATGCGTCGTGCGCAACCAGCCTTTTAACCCACTGAAACAGCACGACATTCCGCCGACGAAAAATTTCCAGATACCGGATGCCGGATACCTGATACCGGATCACCAAGATGTAACACGCGCGAGTGGACGCCCTCCCCCGCATGCATGTATAACTCGCCGCGTAATGTTCAATCTTGCCGATTCGAGGAAGTGATGATGTCTCGACGCCGCACGCTCAATGTTTGTCTGTTTGGAGCGCTGGCCTCCAGCCTTTTCGCCCTGCCCGCCGCAGCCCAAGACACCGACTCCGAGGAAGATGTCCGCCCGGAGATGAAGGAAATGCTCGAAGACGACGAGGGCTCCGAGGCCCGAGGCATCGTCGTCAGTGACAATTTCCCGGGCGAGGATGATGAGGAGCCCGCCGGGTGGACCGTCGAGTTCTTCGGCTATCTGCGCACGCAGTACACGGCCATTCAAGACGATCCCAACCTCGAAGAGTTCGGCCGCAACGACGGATTCATCATCGCCGACGCGCGCTTTGGCTTTTTGGGCTACCTGGACAACGGTCTCGGCTTCGAGCTCGAAGTCGACGCCGGCGTGCCTCGCCCCACTGAAGAGGCCAACACCGCCATCGGTGAGGTGGTCACGCGCTTGCGAGACGGCTACGTGTTCTACCAACCGCACCCGCTGTTTCGCGCCTCCGCCGGTCAGTTCAAGGTCCCCTTCGACATCGAAGAGTTGCTCTCCACGGCCAATATCCTCTTCGTGGAGCGCTCGGTGGGAAGCCGCGGCGTCGAGGGCGTCGAGGGTCCCAACCGTGAAGGACTGTCAGTGGGCCGCCAGGTCGGTGTGCGCATCGACTCGGATCCGTTCTTCTTCGTGACCGAGGACGACGGCCCGGGCGTCAGCTACGCCCTCGCCGCGACCAACGGCCAGAGCGCCAATCGCAGCCTCAACGACAACGACCAGGCCGCCTTCTATGGGCGCGTCAACTTGCACTGGGGTGAGATCGCCCGGCTCGGCGGCGGCGCGTACTACAACGACCGCACCATCGGCGAGCTGCCCGACCTGATCGGCGAGACCCAGACGGGCTGGACGGCCGACCTGACGGTGGCCGCCGCCGGCTTCTCGCTTC
Source organism: Persicimonas caeni (assembly GCF_006517175.1). NCBI lineage: Bacteria > Deltaproteobacteria > Bradymonadales > Bradymonadaceae > Persicimonas > Persicimonas caeni. Next base: position 116,015 of record NZ_CP041186.1, read on the forward strand.
TGGCAAACGTCGTGCAGGTCGAGTTCGAGCCGCCCGAAGAGGTCGGCGCCGAGCCCGCCCGCACCGGCTTGAGCTATCAGGCCCAGGTCGCCTACGAAGAGCCCTTCTTCGGGCTGCAGCCGGCTTACCGCTTCGCTTACCTCGACCCGGACACTGACCGCGAGGGCGCCGAAGCAGGCATCCGCTTCGAATCGCTGACCTATCACACCGTCGGCCTCAACTATAACGCCAAGACCTATCCGCTTCGATTGATGCTCAACTACACGATCACTGCCGAGGAGCAGCTCGAGATCGATAACGATCGCTTCGATGCTCTCGTTCAGGTAGAGTGGTAGGCCGAAAGCAAAGCATTACAAGCGGTTGAGCAACGCAGTACCCAAGCGAGCAGACGATGAACTCGACCAAACGTGGACTCTTTACAGCGATCGCCCTGGCCTTTTTGACCCTGGGCGGCGCCGCCATCTACACCGCCTGTATTCCCGACGGTGACTCCAAGGCGCAACTGCGCGCCAAGCGCGTCACCACGCGCGACGAGCTCATCGGCGGGCCGGTGGCCCTCGGAGAAATCGGCGACTACATCCTCGAGAACGACCAGATCCGCGTGGTGATCGAGGATGTCGGCTATGCGAGCGGTAGCGGTCTCTTCGGGGGATCGCTCATTGACGCCGACCTCATCCATCAGAACGCCAAGGGTGATATCTTCGGCGGAAACGGCAAAGACACCTTCGGAGAGTTCTTCCCGGCTTATTTCCTCGAGATGCTCGACCCCGAAGAGATCGAGGTCATCAACGATGGCAGCGACGGCAAGGCCGCCATCGTCGAGGTGCGCGGGCGCGGCGGCGAATTCGTCACCATGCTGCGGTTCATCAACCAGGCGATGATCAACAGCTACGACGCCGAACTCGGCAAGGTCATCCAGGGCGTGCCCGCCGACTCTGACGGCGAGCCGCTGGTGACGTTCTCGGTGCGCTACATTTTGGAGCCGGGCGCGCGCCATGTGCGCGTGGAGAGTACGCTCGAGAACGTCTCCGACAGCGAGCTCACCTTCCCCGATCGGGGCATCGTCTCGACGATCCAGTCGTTCATGGGCATCGACCTGAGCGGCTTCAGCGTGCCGCTCGGCGGCGTGCTCGGCTTCGGCAAGCTCAACAGCCTCTTCGTGCCCGAAATCGGCTACGATCTTCGCTGGGGTCTCGAGGACACTTACCGTACCCCGATTGAGTTGCCCGCCTTCCCCGGCAAGATCACCGACTTCATCGGCTCGTCGAACACCAACGGGACGAATTACGGGTTCATCGCCGGCGCCTCCGAGGAGCGCAACTTCGTCAACAACAAGAGCGACATCTACGGGGATACAGGCCCCGTAGATATGCTCCTGCTGTTCTATGCGTCGGGCTTTGGCGGCGTGCTCACCCACGACATGCCCGCCACCCTCGCTCCCAACGAGACCTTCACGTTCACCAACTACCTCATCGTCGGCGAAGGTGACGTGGCGAGCCTGGTCGACGAGGCGCTCGCCATCCGCGAGATCGACACCCAGCGTGTCGCCGGACGCGTCGTCGACGATCTCTCCGGCGAGCCGGTGGGCGAGAACGTGTCGGTGTTGATCTACCGGGCGCGCGAAGACGTCAGCGACCCCGCCACCAACGGCTGCACGGTCGACGGCGAAGGCTTCGAGGCGAAAAAGCCTCTGGTCTACAGCCAGGCGTTCACCAACAAAGAGGGCATGTTCGACTTCCGGCTGCCCACCGGCCACTACTGCTATCGCACCCGCGACAGGGGCCGCCCGCTCAGCGATTACGTGCACTTCGAGGTCGCAAACAAAGAGGTCATCCTGAAGCCGGAAGCCAAGGCGTACGCCACGATTCAAGCGCGCATCGTCGACCAAAATGGCACGCCAGTGCCCGCCAAGATCATGCTCGTGGGCACCCACGAGCATCGCGAAGGCATGCTCAAGCGCCACTTCCTGTTCGATCTGGAGGCCGGTGAACCCTGGCGCACCACGGACATGATTCCGGACACCGAGGATCCGGCCACGCGTAAGTACCTCGAGGCGATCGACTACGCCTCGGCCGATGGCATGGTCACCATGCACGCGCGCCCGAACACCTACGACGTCTACTTCAGCCGCGGCACCGAGTACGAACTGGTCAAGCGCGAGGGCGTCCAGCTCGAGCCGGGCAAGATCAAACGCCTCCAGATCTCGCTCGAGCGCCAGATGAATCCCAAAGGATACCTCAGCGGCGACTTCCACATGCACGCACGCGGCTCCATCGACAGCGGACTCGACTTCAACAGCCGAGTCGTGAGTATCGCGGCCGAAGGCGTCGAAGTTGTAGCCTCGACCGACCACAACCACGTGTCCGACTACCGCCCCTACATCTACCGCAACGAATTGCACCCCTGGCTCAACTCGGTGGTGGGCGTCGAGCTGACGACCTTCGAGTTCGGTCACTTCAACGCCTTCCCCCTCGACTACGAGGTCGGCAGCGTCAACGGCGGCGCGGTGCCCTGGCAGCGGCTTCCGCCCCAGAAGATCTTCGACGAGCTTCGCTCCCACGGCGCGGTCTCCGAGGAAGACACCATCATCCAGATCAACCACCCGCGCGATTCGATCCTGGGCTACTTCGGCCAGTACAACGTCGACCCGTTCACCACCGAAGTCACCCTGCCCTTCCAAGAGGCCTCCGGTCAGGACAAGCTCATCGCCACCCTGTCGACCTCGTCGGGCAACGCCTACATGCGCGACTGCCGCAAAGAGGACGTCGACTGTCGCGGCGACAAGGACTTCGAGAGCACCTTCAGCTGGGATTTCGACGCCATCGAGATCTTCAACGGAAAGCACCTCGAGCAGCTTCGCCACTACCGCATCCCCTACGGCGCCGGTGAGTGGCCCGAAGAGGTCTCCAGCAAGATCATCGAGACGGTGTGCACCGACGAATTCGCCGACGAGCTCGAGACCTACTGCGACGACAACGGCATTGACACCGACGCGTGCGAGCATCCGCTCGACGGCCACAGCATCGACGACTGGTGCTCGTTCGACCTCGACGAGCTACACGCACGCTACGGCAAGGGCGACGTGATGTGCGACGGCGACGAGGTCGCCTTCGCCGGCGCGCTCGACGACTGGTACAACCTGCTCAACTACCCGCGCTCGTTCGTGCGCGGCGACGACATGAACCCGGGCGAGCCGGTCTACAAGCGCTACACCGCCACCGGCAACTCCGACAGTCACACCGACGGCAAGCCCGAGTTCCGCCAGCCGGGCAGCCCGCGCAACTACTTCTACGTCGGCCACGACGACCCGGCCCAGATGCAGCCCGCCGAGCTGGCGCGCGCGCTCAAAGAACGCCGCAACATCGTGACCAACGGCCCGTTCGCCGCCATGAAGATCGCCGACGCTGGAGTCGGCGAAGAGATCAAAGTCGACGCCGGCACCGTCTCGATTGAGGTGACCGTGCGCGCGGTCGACTGGGTCGGCGCCGATCGCTTCCGCATCGTCGCCAATGGCGAACCGACCGAGATCGACGACGACGAGACACCCACCGAGTACGAGTTCGAGCTCGACGAAAACGGCGAGTTCACCACCACGGTGTCGGTCGACATCGAAAAGGACACCTGGTTTGTCCTCGAGGTCGAAGGCGACAACAGCATGTTCCCGGTCTACACCCCGCAGGAGATCCCTCAGGTCAACTTCGAGGCGGCGATCGGCAGCCTGGCCGGCTCGTTCGGCTTCGGCGGTTCGGTCGAGGGCCTGTCGCCCACCGAGGTCTTCCCGCTGACCCCGTTCGCCTTCACCAACCCCATCTGGGTGGTCTACGACCAGGGCGCGGACACCGACGGCGAGTTCACTCCTCCGGCACCGCCGCACCGCAGTTGCTCGCAGAACCAGTTCCAGCCGGGCGCGCTGTTGAGCGCCGACGACTTCAATAAGAAGAAGCTGCGCCTCGACGCGGTGCAGATGCCGTTCGAGGTCAAGCCGCACAAGCACACGCCGTTCGAGCGCGCCCCTGGTGCCCAGCGTGACGTGCGCATCCTCTTCGAGAACTGGCACACGCACTGAGCCGGCACACGCACTGAGCCGGCACACGTACTGAGCCGGCACACGCACTCAGCAGGACCCCGAGCGCTATGCTTCGTTTTCCGACCTCCGATTCGACTCCCGCCACCGCCAGGCGAGCCCTCGCCCTGGCGGTGGTCGCAGCGCTGGGGCTTGTCCTGAGCACGGCCCACGCCCACGATCTGCCCCAGGAGCGCACCGCTCTGGTGCAAGTCTCCAAAGACCGCGTGGAGGTCATGATCGTCTATCTCGAGCCGCCCGGAGCCACCGTCGATCTGCTCATGAAGCGCTTCGACCTCAACGGCGACGGCGCCCTGACCGGCCCGGAGGCGCGCCTGGCCGGCGGTGAGTGGATGCCCCGGGTGCTACGCGGCCTGCAATTCGAGGTCGCTGGCGAGAAACCGCGAGCTCGTGAACCCGAGATCAAGTTTCGCGTCGAGAAGAAGGGCTCGTTGTCGGCCGCGGTGTACGCGCGCTGGGACCTCGAGCCGCTCGACGCCGGGGAATCACGCACGGTCCACGTGCGAATGCTCCGACAGCCCGAGGTGGTCCCGACCGAGGTCACTTTCCAGAGCGCGTCGATGACGACCATCACCGACATCGCGCTGCCGCCTCGCTTCGGTGGCGCGCCTACCCGCCCCCTGCTGGCTTCCGGCGAGCAAGCTTCTGTCAGCGTGCTCGCCGTGCAAGCCCCGCCGTCGCCCGCGAAAGACGAGTGAGCGTTGCTTTTTTTGGCGATCCTCATTGACGAGGCGGCGGGCTTCCTTAGCTTCAAAAACAGAACGAATCACAGACAAATTGGTATGTGGGAAGCAGTCGGCCACCCCGGAGCCCTCGGGGGCTGAATACTGTTGTATGTGTCGTACGGCGCCACTGTGAGGCGATGGCCGCGACGTACTTCCCAGCGATTCGATGTTTGCTAATTCAGGGGAAGGCTGCGCCGTCCGTGGGGACGGACACCGGCGCCTAGCCTGATTTCAACACGCTCTTACACTCGAAGAGAGCAAGGGGAGGAACCAATGGTCAGGATGTCTCGGATACCGAGATGGTCGATGTTTGTATGTGTGTCAGCACTGCTGATGCTGGCGGGTTGCGCCGAAGACGCCGCGTTCAACAACGACGGCACCGGGCGCGCCAGCGACGGCCCGGACGCACCGTCACTCGAAGATGCCTCGTTCGACACGGGCTTAGCCCAAAGTGACACCAAAGAGGACACCGGGGGCTCGACGCCAATCTTCGAGGCCGAAGTCCCGGAGTTGGAGGGCGGAGGGACGCTCCCTGACGACGGTGACGGTGACGGAATCCTCGACCCCAACGACAACTGCCCGACGATCGCCAACCCGGATCAGACGGACACCGACGGCGACGGTCAGGGTGACGCGTGCGACGCGGACGACGATAACGACCGGGTCGACGACGTCGACGACAACTGCCCGCTGAATCCGAACCCGGCCCAGATCGACACCAACGGTGACGGCATCGGCGATGCCTGCGATCCGGACAACGATGGGGACGGGGTCAACAACAGCGGCGACAATTGCCCGAGCGTTGCCAATCCCGACCAGACGGATACCGATGGCGATGGCATCGGCGATGCGTGTGACGCGGACGACGACGGCGATGGAGTCAACGACAACACCGACAACTGCCAGACGAGCAGCAACGCCGACCAGACCGACACCGACAGCGACGGCCAAGGCGACGCGTGCGACTCCGACGACGACAACGACGGCGTCGACGACGGCGCCGACAACTGCCCGCTCGTCGACAACCCGCTACAGACCGACACCGACGGCGACGGCATCGGTGATGCCTGCGACAACGACGACGACGGTGACGGTGTCGACGACGGCGTCGACAACTGCGCCTATGTCGCCAACCCCGACCAGATCGACCTCGATGGCGACGGCATCGGCGACGTATGCGACTCCGACGTCGACCGCGACCACGACGGCGTCGACGACCCCAACGACAACTGTCCGGACGTGGCCAACCCGTCTCAGGATGACCGAGACGGCGACGGCATCGGTGATGTGTGCGATACCGACAACGACAACGACGGGATCGACGACGGCGCCGACAACTGCCCGACGACGGCCAACGGCTCGCAGGCCGACAACGACATGGACGGCACCGGCGACGCCTGCGACTCCGACGATGACAACGATGGCGTCGACGACGGCTCGGACAATTGTCCCATGGTCGACAACCCGCTGCAGATCGACACCGACGGCGACGGCATCGGTGACGCCTGCGACTCCGACGACGACGGTGACGGCGTCGATGACGGTTCCGACAACTGCCCGCTGGTCGCCAACCCCGGCCAAGCCGACTCCGACGGCGACGGCATCGGTGACGCCTGCGACAACGACAACGACGGCGACGGCACCGACGACTCGGTCGACAACTGCCCGGGCGTTAGCAACCCGTCGCAGAGCGACTTCGACGGCGACGGCATCGGCGACGCCTGTGACAACTGCTACGTCACGCCCAGCCAAGACCAGACCGACTCCGACGGCGACGGCGTGGGCGACATCTGCGACGGCGCTGACGCCGACGGCGACGGCTGGACCGACGCGATCGACAACTGTCCGACGGTGCCCAACAAGCACCAAGATGATTGGGACGGAGACGGTGTGGGCGACGCGTGCGACAACTGCCCGTCGGTGGCCAATGCCGGTCAGACCGACTCCGACGGAGACCTCATCGGCGACGCCTGCGAAGACCTGACGCTCTGCCAGGAGTTCTACGATGCCCGCGTCGACTTGTGGGACCAGTACCGCTGCCACGACTGGGGCGGCACCTCCACGTGTTGTGACGGTATCGACAACGACGGTGACGGGTTTGTCGACTTCGGGCCCGGCGAGTGCCAGAGCGAGTGCACCGACGGCATCGACAACGACGGCGACGAGTTGTTCGACGAGAACGACCCCGGCTGCGCCAGCCCCTGCGACATCTCGGAGAGCGACGACGTCACCGGCAGCCACCCGACATGTCTGCCCGGCGACAACGCCTGCGCCGACAGCAACGACAGTTGCGCTCGAGAGTGCTTGTTTGACGGCTCCTCGGGCACGGGCAACGACTACCGGTGCGACCCGATCCCCGGCTGTGACTGCTGGGGCTGCTGTGGCGGACGCCACCTGTTGACCAACGAGACGTGCACCGTCGACTACGGGTGCTACGACAACGGCACCGATGCCTGCTCGGGCTACGGCACCAACTGCAGCCAGACGACCTGTGCGCAAGCCGACGAGCAGTGCGACGGCATCGACAACAACTGCGACGGCCAGATCGACGAGGGCTGTGTGCCCGGCTGCATCGCCCGCGACGAAGTCTGCGACGGCTTCGACAACGACTGCGACGGCGTCGTCGACGACAACTGCTCGAATATGTGTGTGCCGTAACCAAGCTTGCGGCCGCGTCCGAAACTCTTGGCAGTATGCGGCCCCCACGTACTGAGTGGATCTGAACCAACAGCTGGAGGTGAGCGCGGCAGCGGGGGCTGTCGCGCTCACCCAGGCGGTTCCAGCACCAACTACTTTCGACGATTTTGGGGGAAAGAATGAAACGCGATAGCTATCGCGGTACCTGGATGATTGTTTGTCTCTTCACGCTCGTCACTGCGCTGGCCGCTTGCAGCGACAATGTCGAGGGCAGCGACCAAGGCGACCGCACCACCGGCCCTGACGTGGGCACCGACGTGGAGCTCGACACCGACCTGGTCGAAACCGACACGGGGGAGCCATTCGACTTCGGCGCGACCGAACCGAATGTCGATTGGAACGCGCGGCTCCCCGAACCCGCCGAGGATAGCGACGGCGACGGCGTCGCCGACGACGTCGACAACTGCCCGACGATCGCCAACGCGCCCCAGAAGGACCACGACGGCGACGGCGACGGCAACGCCTGCGATCCCGACGATGACAACGACGGGATCAACGACGCCTACGACAACTGCCCTTATAACGCCAACCCCGCTCAAATCGACACCGACGGCGACGGCCACGGCGACGCCTGCGACCCGGACAACGATGGCGACGGCCTCGCCGATGGCTCCGACAACTGCCCCAACGTGAGCAATCCCGACCAGGCCGACGCCGACAACGATGGCGTGGGTGACGCTTGCGATGCCGGTACGGATACCGACGGCGACGGCGTCAACGACGAGGACGACAACTGTCCGCACGTCGACAACCCGAGCCAAGACGACCTCGACGGCGACGGGATCGGCGACGCCTGCGACAACTGCGACTACCTTTCGAGCCCGAATCAGACAGACTCCGACGGCGACGGCGTGGGCGATATCTGTGACGGCACCGACTCCGACGGCGACGGCTGGGCCGACGGCTTCGACAACTGCCCCACGGTGCCCAACCTGCACCAGGAGGACTGGGACGGCGACGGACTCGGAGACGCCTGCGACAACTGCCCGTCGATCGCCAACCCCGCCCAGGCGGACGCCAACGGCGACGGCACCGGCGACGCCTGCGAGGGCCTGCCGCTCTGCGAGGACTTCCAGGACAATCGCCTCGACCTTTGGGGCCAATATCGCTGCCACGACTGGGGCGGCACCTCCACGTGCTGTGACGGCATCGACAACGACGGCGACGGCTACGTCGACTTCGGCGCCAACGAGTGTGGCACCGAGTGCACCGATGGTATCGACAACGACGGCGACGGCGTCTTCGACCAGAACGACCCCGGCTGCGCCAGCCCCTGCGACATCAGCGAGACCGCCGGAATCTCCGGCAGCCACCCCACGTGCATCGCCGGCGACAACGCCTGCGCCGACAGCAACGACAGCTGTGCTCGAGAGTGCTTGTTCGACGGCAGCTCCGGCCCGGGCAACGACGCGCGCTGTGATCCGTTCCCTGGTTGTGACTGCTGGGGCTGCTGCGGCGGCACGCACCTGCTGACCGGCGAGTCGTGCACGGTCGACTACGAATGCTACGACAACGGCTCGAGTGAGTGTGACGGGTTGGGTATCGACTGCAGTCAGACGCTCTGCGCGCAGGCCGACGAGCAGTGCGACGGCGTCGACAACAACTGCGACGGCCAGATCGACGAGAACTGCTCGGCCGGCTGCATCGCCCGCGACGAAGTCTGCGACGGCTTCGACAACGACTGTGACGGCCAAGTCGACGAAGAATGCGCACAAGTCTGCTCGCCGTGACTTTTTCTGCAGCCGAGGCGCAAACGGTCGCAAGGCCGCGCCTCGGCTGCATCAGCGATGACTTCCGGTCTTCTGGTTGAGCACTTTTTTGACAGTTTCTTCGACCTTTTTTTCTTTTAGCTGTTGACCTACTTCCCCATCTGCCTACTTTCCAACTAAGCAAGGGGACAATCCTTAATGATTCTAAGAATTTGCGCCACGGCGCTCGAGGCCGATTTCACCTCGTAACACGACGAGCAAATCGCGCCGACATGCCGCAGTATGTGGCGACAACAAGTGGACACGCGCTAGCGCCTGGGGGCGTTCCAGCCCGCCGAATTGGAGCTGGGACGGACTAGCGGCGAGGCTACCGGCATACTACCGGTAGCCTCGTTGTCCTTCTTGGCGGTAAAATTGGTGCGCGGGCATCTTGCCCTCTTAGTCAATCCGAACTGTTTTTTAGATCCATTTCCTGTTGAGCCCGTTTGTGTTTGTATCGAACACAATGTCCACTGACGGAATGATACGATGAAGCTGCTTCGATTCGTGGCACGGGTCACCAAGGGAATCTACGACATTCTGGCGACCTACCTACTCGCCTGGGTTCTCTTCTTCGCGCTGACCGCCTTCGGCTTCCACTTCGGCCTGGAGGCCGCCGCTCGAGCGTTGGGCTTCGACTCGCCGGACGTCTGGTGGCGGAAACTCGCCGGGCCGCTGGGCGAGACCGGCGTAGTCTGGTTCCGGCTGCTCGCCTTCGGCAGCTTGCACGCGGCCATCGTCTACTTTCTTCGTGGTCCGCTGGGCGTCATCCAAGAGAAGCTCGAAGCCGGCTTCGACCGCGTCGCCGACCTCTTCAAGTACATCACGCGCGAGCGCGGAAAGCTCCGCGTCGTCGGCCACATCGTCTTCACCCTCGTGGTGACGCTGCTTCTCGTCCCCTTCGTCCTCCAGCCCACGCTTGTGCCGCAATACACCACCGGCCAGGCGTGGCTCGAGCGCGGCGCCAACCTCGCCGACGGCACGGCGAGCCGGTTTGTAGCCGACTCGGTGGTCGGTCTGTACCGCAAGCTCTACGCCGATCCGGTCGAAGCCGAAGGCGGTGTATCGAGCGCCGAGGTCGACGCAGCTCAAGCCGCACACGACGCTCGCCCTCCCCTGCCCGATGATCCCGATGGTACCGACGGACCGACGACGCCCCCCATCCCCACCGGCGACCAGCCGCTGATGGACCGCTGGGACGACCAGATTCGAGGGGCAGCCGGTGGCGACCCGGTCAAATTCGCGCAAATCAAAGCGTTCATGTGGGTCGAGTCCGCCGGGCGCCAATTCGCCGTGAGCCACACCGGATGCAGCGGGCTCATGCAATTTTGCGCCGGCACCGCCCGCAGCCGCCCATATCGCAAGGTCTTCGGCGTCGGCCGCGTCTACACCTGCAACTGCGACGGCCCCTGCCGCATCGACCGCCAGACTCGCCGCGACATCGAAACCGGCATCGCCAATCCGGGCGAACTCGCCGACAAGTTCCCGTGTGACCTCACCGACGCCCGCTTCGACGCCGCCCGAAGCATCCGCGCCGGCGCCCTCTACATCGACCGGCTCTCGAAGCGCTTCGGCGGCAATCTCTACCTGATGTATATCGGCTACAACTCCGGCCCCGCCGTCGCAGGCGAGGTCTACAAACGCCTCGGCCGCAGCAACACCGCAAGCCTCGACGAAATCGAACTCCACCTCGCCGACGCTATGCGCCCCCACTACGGCGCAGGCTCCGAGCGCCGCGCCCGCTCGCTGCTGCGCACGCACCTTCCGAAGATCAAGCGCGCCTACGATCGCTACTACGAACCAACGACGCTTGCCGCAAAATAGGAGGCAGACCTTCCAGGTCTGGACCAGCGCTCGAAGCGCTGCCTCCAAATGCTCCCCTTGCCATTAAGTGAGCGTTTACTAACTTCACCTCAGGTGTTATATCCACCCACGTACGAATTGATCACATCTGATGCGAAGCCGAGGGAGACCTACCTATGGGCAAGGACAAGAAGAACGAAACGATGCGCAAGCTCGTCGAGGAGCTGCAGGAAAAGCGTGAGGACGCCCACCAGATGGGCGGCGAGCGGCGGGTGAACCGCCAGCACGAAAAGGGCAAAATGGACGCCCGCCAGCGCATCGACTACCTGTTCGACGAGGACACCTTTACCGAGTTCGGCCTGCACGCCTTCTTCCACTCCAACGGCAAGCCGATCTCGCAAGACGAGGTACGCTCGCCCGCCGACGGAGTCATCACCGGCTGGGGCGAGATCAACGGACGCGTCGCCGTGTGCGCCGCGTACGACTTCACCGTACTCGGCGGCTCGATTGGCGACGTCAACGAGGCCAAGGTCACCCGCTGCCGCGAGTTCGCGCTGAAGAACCGCGTGCCGATGATCTGGCTGATCGACTCGGCCGGCGCTCGCGTGCACGGCGGAAGCGGCATCGACTTCGATCAGATCACGCTCTTTAGCGGCTCGGGCTACCTGTTCCGCGAGCAGGTCACGATGTCGGGCGTGGTGCCCCAGATTGCCGCGATGGTCGGCCCCGGCGCTGCCGGCACCGCCTACGTGCCCGGCCTGGCCGACTTCGTGCCGATGGTCAAAGACACCAGCTTCATGGCGCTCGGCGGCCCTCCCCTGGTCAAGGCGGCCGTCGGCGAGGACATCGACGAGCAAGAACTCGGCGGCGCAAAGGTGCACAACAAGGAATCGGGCGTGGCCGACCAGATGTACAAGTCGGACGAGGAGTGTCTCGACGCCATCAAAAAGTACCTGAGCTACTTCCCGCAAAACTGCGAGGAGAAGCCGAAGGCCATCGAGTTCTCGGGCGACCCCGAGCGTGAAGAAGGCGGCGAGCTACGCGAAAAGCTCCTCGACGTGCTCCCCGAGAGCCGTCGTCGCGCCTACGACATGCGCACGCTGCTGAGCTACGTCGTCGACGACGGCGAGCTCTTCGAGATGAAGCCAAAGTTCGCCCGCCAGCTCGTCACAGCCTTTGCCCACATCGGCGGCCAGCAGGTCGGCGTCATCGCCAACAACCCAAAGTACATGGGCGGCGCGCTCGACAACGACTCGGCCGACAAGGCCGCGCGCTTCGTCAACCTGTGCGACTCGTTCAATATCCCGCTCGTCTTCTTCCAGGACGTGCCCGGCTTCATGGTCGGAAGCCGCGTCGAAAAGGCCGGCATCATCCGCCACGGCGCCAAGATGCTCTACGAGGTGTCGAAGGCGACCGTGCCCAAGATCACCGTCATCGTGCGCAAGGCCTACGGCGCCGGCTACTACGTCATGTGCGGCAAGGCCTACGAGCCCGACCTTCTGGTCGCCTGGCCCACCGCCGAGATCAGCGTCATGGGCCCCCAGGGCATGGTCGAGATCTTCGCGCGCGGCATGATGAACAAGATGGGCGGCGAAGTCGACGAAGAGGCCTTCGCCCAGCAGAAGAAGCAGATGGTCCAGATGATCGAGCCGCATATCGACATCTACAAGGTCGCCGGCCGCGGCATCATCGACGAGGTCATCGACCCGCGCGAGACCCGCGACTACATCCTGCGCGGCTTGAAGCTGTCGCGTAACAAGCACGTCGAGCGACCGTGGCGTAAGTCGGGCGTGCGCCCTGTGTAAACCAGGGGTAACTTAGGGCGACTAAGTCACTCGCTTTGCTCGCTAGTTACTAAGGGTAACTTAGGGCGACTAAGTCACTCGCTTTGCTCGCTAGTTACTAAGGGTAACTTAGGCAGCCACGCTCAACCCGGCTGCCTTAGTCCCCCTTAGTCCCCTTTAGCCCCCCTCAATCCCCCCACCCAATCCAACCCTTGCGCCAAAAGAACGCCACCAACGCCACCCCGATCGCGAACATCAACACCAGCACGAACGGATACCCGTACGCCCACTCGAGCTCGGGCATATTCCACTTGCTCGCCTGGGGATTGAAATTCATGCCGTAGATCCCGGCGATGAAGGTCAGCGGGATGAAGATCGTGGCGATGATCGTCAGGACCTTGGTGATCTCGTTTTGGCGGTGGCTCGAGATCGACAGGTGGAAGTCGAGAATCTGCACGCCCAGCGCGTGGTAGCTCTCGGAGAGTTCCGCGACGTGGGCGGCGTGGTCGTAGCAGTCGCCCAAGAACGGAATGACTTCCTCGGAGAAGACCGTCTCGGGGTGGCGCCGAAGCGTCTGGAGGATCTCGCGGTGGGGGGCGACGGCGCGGCGCAGGACCAGAAGCTGGCTGTTCATCGCGTGGATGCGCGTGATCAACTGGCGAGACGACGGCTCGAGCACTTCGGCTTCGAGTTCGTGGTAGGTCTCGGCGACCGCCTCGAGCACGGGCAGACCCGCATCGATGACCCGGTCGATGATCGCATAAGCCAGGTAATCGGCCCCACTCGTTCGAATCTGCCTTCGCCCCGACAGGATGCGGCTTCGAATCGGCTCGAAGTAGTCGGTGGGTCGGTCGGCGAGCTGGAAGGTGACGACGAAATTCGGCCCCACAAAGAGGTTCACCGGCTCGAGCTCGATGCGCTCTTCACGCCAATGAGCCATGCGCAAGATCAGATGCATGCGCTCGTCGAAGAACTCGAGCTTGGGCCGGTGCGCCGGGTTCTGGACGTCTTCGAGGGCGAGCTTGGGGATCTGGAACACCTCGCCGACGTGCTCGAGCAGACGTGAGTCACCGGTCCCCTCGACGTCGAGCCAAACGACGTCCCATTTTTCGAGGTATTGGGGAAGCTCGTCGAGCGTCTCGAGCTTCTGTTCGACATGATCGTCGGCGTTGTAGGCGAGCAGCCGAACGTCTGGCGGAGGGGCCTCGGGAAGGTCGGCCAAGAGGCCCGGAGGTGCCCCGGGCCGCGAGCGCATCAGGCGCGGCACGCGCATGTGCGACAGGAGTTGCGCCAGAATCTCCGACGGTTTCTCGGCCATCTACTCGATCCCGAGCCGGTCGAGCACCGCCTGCAAGACCTCGTAATCCTCGTAGAAGATCTCGACCTTCCCTTTGCCGTGCTTGTCGCGGAGCTTGACCTTCGTGCCCAGCGCGTGCTGCAGCTGGTTGGTGATCTGGCGGGTCTGCGCGTCGTCCCGGTAGGTCGGCTTCTTCTTGGGCTTCGCCTGCGCCTCGCCCTGCTCTTTCATCGACTTGGCGAGCTGCTCGGCCTCGCGCACCGACAAGCCCTTCTTGACGATGCGGGTAGCCAACCGAAGCGCGATGTCGGACGGAAGGCCCACCAGCGCGCGGGCGTGGCCGGCCGAAAGATCGCCGCTGGCGACCATGTCGCAGACCTTCTGCGGCAACGTGAGCAGACGCACCGAGTTGGCGACCGACGAGCGCGACTTGCCGACCTGCTGGGCGAGCTCCTCTTGGGTGAAGTCGAACTCCTCGAGCAAGCGCGCGTACGCGGCGGCCTCTTCCATCGGGTTGAGGTCCTCGCGCTGGACGTTCTCGACGAGCGCGATGGCATACGCCTCGGCGTCGGTCACGTCTTTGACCACCGCCGGCACCTGCTCCTCGCCGGCCATCTGCGCCGCCCGCCAGCGGCGCTCGCCGGCGATCAACTCGTAGCCGTCGTCGACTTGTCGGACGACCAGGGGCTGGATAACCCCGCTCTCCTCGATGCTCTCGGACAACTGGCGAAGCGCCGCCTCGTCGAAATCACGCCGCGGCTGTGACTCGGCCGGCTGGATATCCTCGACGGCCAGATACTGGTACTCGCGCGGATTGCCCCCCTGCTGCTGGCGCGGGATGAGCGCGCCGAGGCCTCGTCCGAGGGCACGGCGTCGTTGGCGGCTCGGTGTATTGTCGTTCGAATCAGTCATGAGTTGGTGAGTTTAGGCGCGAGCGGACACACCGCTCGACGGCCGGAAGTGGTTGCGATTCAGAAACTCTTGGGCCAAACGCCGGTAGGTCTTCGCCCCGCGCGAGCTGTCGTCGTACGAGATGATCGGCTCGCCGTACGACGGCGCCTCGCTCAAGCGTACGTTCCGCGGGATCTTGGTCTTGAAGACCAGATCCCCAAAGTGACGGTTGACCTCGTCGGCGACCTGCTCGCTCAGGTTGGTGCGCCCGTCATACATCGTCAGGAGCACGCCCTCCCAGGTGAGCGTCGGGTTCAAAAAATCTTGGACGAGCTGGACGGTCTCGCTGAGCATGCCCACGCCCTCGAGCGCGTAATACTCGGCCTGGATGGGCACGAGCACCGTGTTGGCCGCGGCGAGCGAGTTGATCGTCAACAGCCCCAGGCTCGGCGGGCAATCGACGATGATGAAGTCGTACTCGAGCTCGGCCGCACGAATCTCATCGCGCAAGCGGTACTCGCGCGTGTTGTGCGACACCAACTCGATCTCGGCGCCGGCCAAGTCGGTGGTGCTGGGCACCAGGTCCAGATTCTCCATGCTCGTCGGCATCGTGAGCTCCTCGAGGGCGACGTCGCCCATCAAAAGCTCGTAGGTCGACATCTCGAGCTGCGCACGGTCCACGCCCAACCCGCTGGTCGCGTTGCCCTGCGAATCCATGTCGATCAGCAGCACCCGGCAACCCTCGTCCGCCAGACACGCCGCCAAATTCACCGATGTCGTCGTCTTGCCCACGCCCCCTTTCTGGTTGGCAATTGCTACAACCTTGTTCACGTCTATGTCCCCATGCACTTCAAAAAAACCGCCATTTGCGCGATCACTATCGCGTCTGAGTGCCCAAACTTCAACACCGATTTCGGCACGCGAAACCAGCGGGAATTCCGCCGCACTCAACAATGTTTCGATAACGACTTGACAGCCGCTAGAACACGGGCTAAACAACGCGTCCCTCGTGGGAGACACCTCCCACCCAAGGGCACAAATCGGAGCGTGGCGCAGCATGGTAGCGCACTTGCATGGGGTGCAAGGGGTCCCCGGTTCAAATCCGGGCGCTCCGACTCGAAGAAACCCGCTAATCTTCAATAGGTTAGCGGGTTTTCTCGTTTCTTGCCCCTCCTCCGACTCCGGCCCAAACAACGATCTGACAAGTTATCTGCCAAGTTTCACTTGCAACCCTGGATCGACGGATAATAACCTAGAGTTCACGACTACGATTGATACGAATACGAGGGCCCGCCATGGGGAAAGCGATTGAACCCTGCATCTATCCCGTCAAAGCCACCAAGCGCTACCCTGCGGGCTTCCGCGTGCGGAAGGTCGTTGTAGATCAATGGGGAGAGCAACGGCAGATCACCGAGATCATTCGCCCGATCGACGAATCGAGCGAAGCGAAGGCTGAAGCGCTCGAGCAGGCGCGCGCCCTGGTTAAGACGCTCGAGCGCGACAAGAGAACCGGCCGAATCTTTCGACGCTTCGACGATCCTGTGAAGCGAGATCTCCCCAACGTCGGCTACGGAATCAACTGGAGCGAGTACACCCCCGAAGAGGCACTCGCGCTCAACCGCGAGCTCAAGGAAGAAGCGCTCGAGTATCAGAAGGACGCTGGCTCCGCCACAATGCGTGAGTTCGCCGAGGAGACGTTTCTGCCTTGGTACGAGGCCAACACCTCCAAGTCGAACTTCCAGAAGAAGCGCGCGGCTTGGAAGGCTGTTCTCGCGTATGACAAGGCCACCGCCGCCGGTCTCGGCCACCGCAAGTTATCGAGCCTCCGTCCGTCGGAGATCGACGATTTCGTGTCGTGGCTGGCCGGCCGCCAGAAGAAGGACGGCTCGTCGTACTACTCCAAGTCATCAATCAAAGGCTACTTCGCCGTGGTGCGATCACTGGTCAAGCAGTGGGCCGCCGACGAAGGCAAGGCCAACCCAGCTGATCCCGCGAAGCTCAAGACAGACCCTGCCAAGATCAAGGGCCGAAACAAAACCGAGAAGGTCGCTGGCGAGGGGCAACTCGCAAAGCTCGAGAAAGGCATCGAACTCGCGATCAGCAAGTCCCAGAAGCGCTATCTCTACTGCCGCGTCATCCTTCGGTATCTGCACCGGGTTCTGACGGGGACCGGGATGCGCGTGTCCGAGGCCCTTTTCCTCCGAACCGAGCATGTGGATTGGGACGGCGGCACCATCACGATTGAAGGCGCGGCTGTCGATGGGGTCCCCGGCCCAACCAAGACAGGCAAGAAATTAGGCGACCCCGCCAAGGGGGTGCGAGTCATTCCGATGTCTGAGGCCGTGGCCAGCACGCTTCGCGAGTGGCTCGACCTACGAGAGCAGTACGACTACCCCAGCGCAGACGAGTGCCCCACTATCTTTTGCACGATCGACGGCGGCTACTATACTGACGACCAGGTGCGTGACTACTACAAGCGCGCTCGCAAGATGTTCAACAAGCACACCGGCGGCGACCGACTTGAGAAGGCCATCACGCCCCATGACCTGCGTCACACGTTCAACGACCGCCTGAGAAAAGCTGGCGTGCCATCTGAGGTAAGGGAGGCCATCCTTGGCCACGCCGATGGCGAGACTAACCGCGGATATACAAATCCCAAGGCGCTCGAAGGCCGTGATGCCATTGAAGCCGTCACGAGTTAAGGGCCAGGACGAAGAGAAATGGAAACCTGCGCTTTCTGTCAGAAACGGCGATCTCTTGAGGAGAGCCACATCATCCCGAAAGCGGTCGGCCGCGCAGCCAAGAGGCGACTACTGGAGGAGCACCCGACATTTGTGACAACCTCGGGTGAACGAAATGTTCAGGACATCGACAAGCTCGACTTGCTGTGCCGGGAATGTGAGCGGCTACATGCAGAGCTCGGCGATGATCCGTTTCTACGATATTTGTTCCATCCATTTTTTGGGCAACCAGTTGGCCTATCGGCGCAAGAGAACAGCGAAAGGCTCGCCTTCATCAAGTACGGGGAGTGGCTGCGTCGTTTTGCCGCGTCGGTTTCTTGGCGAGTGATCGCCGCTGCGTCCAAGAGAGGGGAGCTCAGTGATGAATTCGGCCCTGCCGATCTGCGCCGAATCGGACGTGCGAAGCAAGTCTGGAAGCAGTACCTCAACGGCAGGCGAGATGATGTCGGCCCGTTCCATCACTACGCCCTCCCGCTGCATGTCGTCTTTGAATGGGAGCTGCTGGACGTTCAGCCTTCGAGCTACCTCAACCGGTTCTTGGGATTGAGCTTTCACACAGCGGTGAAGAGAGTCGCCGGCACTCTGTGCACCTATGTAAAGATGCCCCGCTTTATCTTCATCGGCAAAATTCATCCCACTTCCGCCACAGCGATTGACGTCTGCCCGCGAATACATGCAGACGGTACGCTGCGACTCGACGGGTGGCACACTCTACCCGAGGCATTGCTTCGCTACCTGAATGAGCAAGCAGAATGGCATAGTCAGGCCCACGATAATCCGCCTGAGTACTTCCGCGAGAAGAGCAAAGCTAACGCGCAAAGAGTTCTAAGAAAACGCACCCGCGATGAGATCTTCGACTCGGACGAAATTCGCCTGTTCGCCATGGATGAAGAGCTTCAACGGAACTGGACCAAAGCAAGTCCCCTTGGTTTGCAATCGGCTTCTGGGTCAGACCAGTAGTTCGACGCGACAACGAACCGAGTGCTTACCGGCCAACGCGCCGGCGAGAGCCTTGAGCGCCTCAATGACTCGTCCGCCCTTCCCCACCAGTTTCGGAGCGTCATCCGGGTGACATGTGATCTCGATGAGGTGAGTGTCCGATGTCGATACGAGCGCGACGTCGATGGCGTCGGGCTTCGAGACGAGACTCCGCACCCATAGCTCGATCGAGGCGCGAATCGTCTCAGCGGCAAGCTGGTCGGGCCGCAGCGCCTCTTTGTTTGTGCGATCATGCCTGTTGAAGAGAGCGAAGAGCACCTCGTCGAATTCTCGGCTGGCTTGAAGCCGGAGTTGGTCAAAGCGGTCCTGCCGGTCAACGTGGCGGTCCAGTTTGTCGAGGTGGCGTTCGATTCGTTCGTCGGTCGTCGTCATCGTCGTGTCCTGGTCGTTATCGTGGTTGCAATCGGTTGCAGTTGCAATAAGGGAAGGGGCGCCCGCCGAGGTTGGAGACCGATTCGGCCTCCCGGGCGCCCCCTTCACTTCTATCTGGTGAAGATCGGGGGGCGCGAATCCGGGCTCATTCTCCCCCCCACGTCTTGCCACGCAACGCCCGACTCATGGTCGAGCTGTCCACGCCGGCCGCGCGTGCGAGTTGGTTTACCGAGTAGCCCCTCGCGCGCCGGAGGCAGCGCATCGTGCTTACGACGCTCTGTGTGAGCTTGCCGCGCCTGCGATTCCTGTAGGCATCCCGCAAGTTGTCACCACGAGTACCGTACTCAAGGTTCTCGAGTCGGTTGTCGGCGGGGTTGTCGTTCGCGTGCAGAACGATTTGATCGTCTGGCCGCGGCCCTACGAATGCTTCCATGACGATTTCGTGCACTCTCGCGCGCGCTTTTCGGCCATCATGGCGAAGGGTTACCTGCGGATAGCCGTGCCCGTCGGTCCCCGTTCCGACCCATTGACTGCGGTGGGTCGACCACAAGCGGCCCTCCGAAGTGATGTAGTAGATCCCCTCGAATCCAGGCACGTGACGCACCTGTTCGCCCGGCTGGAGCTTGGCGGCGAGAGTCTTAGGGAGAGTGCTTCTGGAAAGATCATTCATCGTCGTACTCCTCGTTGAAGAGCGCCTGCAGTTCGTTATCGTCGAGCCCGTACTGGCGGCGCAGATACCAGCGCAGCTCGTTGTCTTCGTCGTTCTTCCGCTCGTTGTCGTTATCGAAGGCCTCTCGCACCATCACCGAAACTCGTCGCCGCGTGCGCTGCCCGTGCCTGTAGAGCTCGACGGTGCGGTGGCCGTGCTCTGTCCAGACCGCCTTCCGCTGCCACTCACCACTCTTGATCGACCAGACCGCGCCGTCGGTGCAGATGGCATAGTCTCCGCCGTGCACGAGTCGGCACTCCGCCGATGTCGGTGGGAAATCCTTCACTAGCGCCCCCCTTCGTCTAGGTGATGCGAGTCCATCATGCCGCGGCGCGCGAGCACCCAAGCGAGCACGTCCCGGCACTCAATGATCCAGTCGGACATTGTGCTCGTGCTGACACCCTCGTCTTCGGCAAGGTGGGTCTGAGGCACACCTTGGAGATCATGCTGGCCCCAGCGCCAAAGACGGTGCTCGTCGACGTGCTCGGCGGCGTCGAGAAGAACGGCGCGTACCGTAGCGAGGTGGTCCACCACTACGGGCTCGTAGGCCCCGACCGGCGGCATCGAAGTGTCAACGCGCGTCCCGAGCCGTTCGAGCTCTAGAAAAGCGGCCGTAGGCGAGGATACGCCGGGCACCTGCCATCGATCGGCCGCGTAACGGGCGAAAGCCGCGAATTCTTCGACCGACTGGAAGCGCGGCCGACGGCGGTAGATAGCCCGCTCGACCCGCCTCATGTCCACATGGGCATGATCGACTGCGGAGGTGTCGTCTTGGTATCTCACGACTCCACCTCATCGTTGTCGAGGAGGGATAGGTCGAGGCCACATCCCTTGAGCAGGTGGCGACGATCCGCGCGGAAGTTGCCCGTGCGATCGTACTGAAGCGGGCGGCGGGCAGCCCGGTTGTCCTCGAGCTTTCGCTCAAGCCGCTTGGGCATGCGCACGGCGCCTTTGCGGACAAGCTCGTCCCACTCCGCGTAGAGTTCGCGACGCTCACCCTCGAGTTCGAGCAAGCGCCGGTCTTCGGCAGATATTCTCGGTCGTTGGTCGTTTTCAGACATGGTCATCTCCTATTTCCTTTTCGTCAGCTTCGACGATCCGGGAGGAGCGACCACGGTTGGGCGGGGCCGGAATCCTTACGCGCCGTTCTGGGGCCTCGGTCCCAGAGTGGAATCGGCGCGCTGGATCAATGTTCTACAGCTATTCTGACATGGTTAGATCTCGAATCAAGGCCTTTTTCGAGAATCAATTCCAGTCGATTTCGTCGGGCGTCGCATCCGGGTGCTCGCCCCGGTTGACCGCCCGGCGGCGGCGTCTTTCGCGCCGGCTCGGCGGCGTTATCCGGCCGGTCTCGGCCCACCTAGATACCAGGGTGGCTCGCCATACAAGAAGATTTGCGTCTACACTTTTGTCAGCCCCCAAAAATCCAGTGGTGTAGTGGTGCTCGAGCACCGCCGTGAGCATGCTTACGGCGGCGTCGACGCCGCCGAGCAGCTCGATCGCTTCCGCTATCTCTTCGCGATACTTTGGCTTCGGTGGGCCCTGCATCTGGAAGACGCCGGTGGCCGGCCATTCGGCGCGCAGCCTCGAGTCGAGCTCGGCGGCCGGGTCCGCCGCGGGGGCGGGGGTTTGGGGGTGGGGGCCAAGACTCGCCTTCGACGCGATCTCGCTACGCTCGATCTCATCTTCGGCTTGGACCCTATGGTCGGGGGGGAGGGGGTCGTCAGAGGGCGAGTCGCCAGCGTGCGAGGCGTGAGGCGAAGCCGAGCGGCGACGCCGCTGGTGGGTGGGTGGTGAATCCTCATGGGGACCCTCATAAAGGCCATCATCGAGATCCTCATGTAGGAGACCGACAGATTCTGCCACCACCCCGTCAGATTTTGCCACCATACCGACAGATTCTGCCACCACCCCGTCAGATTTTGCCACCAGCATTTTGACGCTTGTCAGATCGGCAATCTCGAGCTCGTCGAGGCGTATTGACCAGCAGCCGGAAGCTGGCTTCACGAGGATGCCGGTATCGACCAGATCAGCGAGTGATCCGTCGATAGAGGGCCTCGACCACGGCAGCTTTCGAGCAAGCGCCCTCCGGCTGTCCCACGTCACGAGCCAGCCGGAGACCCGGTCCTGGTCCCTACGCTGGCATATGCCCCAGAAGATTTCTTGGAGGATGACGGCCTTTCGCAGTCCTTTGGACCCGCCGCCCATGGCATCGACAAGGGACGGGAGGATGGGGATGGAGGGAGCGTCGAGGACGAGGGGGGCGCGCGGCTGAACGCCGCCGACGAGCTCGTCGAGCGCCTCGTAGTCCACTCTGTACCACACCGTACGGTCGCGCGACCGGCGGTTGTATTCGCCGACGACCAGCACGCCGGCCTCGCGGAGCGACCGCGCCAGACGCTCGTTCGTCCGCTCTGACCAAAGCCCGATGTCGTCGGCCCACTGGGCGTGGGTCCGATAGGTCCACCAGGAGCCATCCTGCTGGGCATGGCTGGTCCGGGCCAGCCGATTTTTGCGCGCGTAGTAGTGCACTTGCTGGAGGAAAATGGCCTCTTTGCGGCCCAAGGCGTCGGCCAGCTTGGGGATGAGCATGCCGCAGGGGGCTTCGTCGACGATCCGTGCCTTACGAGTCATGGCGCCCCCCTTCGATGACTTCGAGGTCGACGCCGGCTCGGTGCTCCGACCGACGCTTGAGGGCACGCGGCCCCGTCTCCTCGGCGAGGATGCGATCGAGGCGACGAGCCTCTTGCTCGCGCCGCTCGATGAGGACGCTCGACAGGGATGATGCCCTCTGCAGTGCGTCTTGCGCGGACAGGTGCGGCCAGAAGGCGACGCGCCAGTCGCCGTCGTCATCCTTGAAGACCCGGAAGCCGGCCGCTTCCATGGTGAGCTTTTGACTGCTCCAGGCCGACCAAAAAAGCGTGTTGGGGGGCGCGTAGTACACCTCGCGCGGACCCTGCTTGGTGTCCACGCCTTGGGGCGCGCCGAAGTCGAGATTGAACAGGTAGCCGGTACGGCTACTCGATGGGTGGTCAGACATAGCGAATCCTCAATCAACGATAACGAGTTGACTGAGAATCTGCCGTCTGGGATGATGTGGGCGAGCGAGGGGCGTCTCGCTCAAATCACCGAGAAGGCGAATTCTCGGTATTTTTCGCCCGGCCAGCCTCTAACTGGTCGGGCTTTTTCCTTCTTGCCGGATTCACCAACCTACCTCGAAAAGCGGTTGGGGTCGCTGCCCCTCAGATGCGGGAGAGTCCGGCGCAAGAACGAGTTTATCGCCTGACGATCGCGATGCAACCCCATTTTTTAACGATTGCAATCGGTTGCAGTTCAGGGACTGAATTCAGCCTGTCCCTGTATCTTCTCGCCGGTCAGCGCTTTGAAGGTAACAAGTAGGCGCATGGGTCCGACGCGCCCTCCGTACTTCACCTCTCTTGCCTGCTCGGCGCCCATGAACGGGAGGTTGTAGTAGAACTTGCCGAACGGCACATGAGTCAGAAACGCCACGGTCTTCTCTCTTCGCAGACCAACCCTGCCAGCCTTGTAGTCGCCCTCGCGCACCCACTTTCGCGCAATGGCGTGATACCGGCCATATACCTCTAGGCCGAACTCAACCCGGCCCGGCACCTTCACGAACTCACCGTCATCGTCGACCAGGCTGAAGTACATCTCATAGCCGGACGCGTCTCTCGTCGTGGCAAAGTGCTTGACCCGCGCCGGCCGCACTGAGGCTAGCGCGGCGTCCAGCTTGCCCTCGAGCTCGGTGCACCCTTCGTGTCCCGGCTTCTTCTCTTGGCAGTCTCGAATAGCTCGGTACGCCTTGACGTATCGGCCCGCCGACAAGTGCGCCGTGGCATCCGTCATCTTCTCGTTGGCCTTCTCGAGAGCCTTCTCTTTCGCTTCGGACAGTCCCGTTCTCACGTTGGCCGCGAGTTCGTGATCCGGGTAGGTTCGGAGCCACTGCTCATACGCGCTTGGGGTGCCGCGAAATCGCGCCAAGTTGGCGGCTGTCTCGGCCGGCAGCTTCACACTGGCGGGAGAGCAGCTCGACTCCCCCCTGCACTCTACCGATGCGAAAACAGAATCGATCGGAAACTCATCTTCCCCGAATTTCTGAAAGCCAAACAGGGCTTCACCGTCCTCGTCTAGCGTCCCAAGGAAGCGGTGACTGGTCCCCCCGCTCTTCACCACAAGATACAGATCACCAGCAGGCTCGGTGCCACAGTCGACTTCACCCACTGACTCGCTGAAGTGGTCTTTTTGGCTTCCGTTGACTGTCTCGACGTGCCGTATCTTCTCGCACCTTAGAATTCGACTGCCTTTGACCTGAACCGTGTGTTTGTCGAATGCCATCGACAGTTCCACCCGGCCCTTTTGGCGGTCTAGTGGCTTCTCCTCAAAGGTGACATTCTGCTGCGTCATCGGCCGCGGCTGACTTGCGCAACTTGCCACACCGACAATCAGTACGATCACAGTGGTCCAGGTCTTCGCGCGTTCTCGCATTTTCTCCCTCCGCATCTTGTCGTTTTTGGTTACCGGCCCAATGTACCAAATCTGATACATACGTCCAGGCAACACCGCCCTACTCTCCCGCTCACGAGTTCGTATCACGATCACTCGCGCGGGAACGATGGCCGAAGATGTAGGCATAAAGGGGCGGAAGCTAGTCGCGGACAACGTCCGTCGGTTACGGAAGGAGAAGGGCCTGTCTCAGCAGGAGCTCGCCGAGCGCGCAGACATGCACCGCACCCACCTGGTGAAATTCGAGAACTACCACGTGAGCCCGTCGATCGACGTGCTGTTTCGGTTGGCCCACGCTCTTGGAGTACAGCCAGCTGCCTTACTCTCGAAAGACGACTGACGCGTCCGAGTTCATTCTTCAAATTCAACCGACGGCTCATTTCCGAGCGAGCCAAGAGTCCAAAGTGAGCCCTTACCGGAAAACTCACGGGATATGCTGAAGCCGATTGGCGCCGCGGAATCTCCGGTGACGCTGAGATTCGTGCACTCTTGAAATGTCCTTTCCACCAATTTTCGGAGCATTGGCGGTGTTTCGGTGCTGCTGCCGCTTTCCAGATACTCCTGGACACGTTTTTCAAGCGTCGACACCGCAATTTCCGCTGCGGCTTCTTTGTCGGTGATTCCGAAACCACGTAGGTAGATCGCGGCGTTGGCGATCACCATTTTCCCAGGCTCCACAACCGTGACCGCAATACAGCGCGAGGATTCATCTTTGGCCGTAGCTTGAATGAGGAGTGGCGAAGCATGTTGGATCCGCCCTTGTTCACTCAATCGCCTGAGAAACAGCCGCGAGTTGTGAGATATCCACAACGGGAATCCTCCGTGAGTTCCCATCATCGACATCGGGTCAACGTACTCGAACGCCGGGATAGTGCCGTTTTCATATGCTTCGTCAATTGCCCGTTGCGCGAAGTACATCTCAGCCAGCCATTCCACGTAGCTGTAGCCGCGCACTTGCTCGAATACATGCCTCCGAGTGACCCGAGCAAGAGGCAGCTCAAGTTCACGGCAAGCCATGTTCGTGAACCGCGAAACTTCCGGGTCCTGTGGTTGGGCGCGCCTGTCCGCACCCTCGTACTCCACCGCAAAGAGCGGTGACCACTCGTCGTCGATCACAACAAAGTTGACGTCTGAGTCTCCGAGGCGCGCCAGCCGATCTTCATCGGCGGTAGCATCGTCAAACAGGTACTTGAGCTTGGGCCGTGCGATCAGATGTGCCCGGTGCTCACCGGCCAGTGGCTCCAGAGTCTTCCAAATCTTGAACTCACTTAGGCTTCGCAGATTTCCCGCCATAACCGTCCCAATACGTAATCGCTATCTTAGTTCACGATGAGGTAAGACTACGGGCAATGCGTTCCTCGCGCAAGTTGCTGGCGGTGATGAGTGGATGTTACCTGGAAGACGCGAAATGGCCGAGCGGCACGCGTAGGCGCCACCCGGCCGGTAAAATACGGGAGTCTTGCGGCCCTCCAGTTGTTCAGCTCGCGAGAATGTGCCTTCGATCTGTCAAGTCAGAAGCGGACCTGTTCGAGAGTATGCCCTGGAGTTGCCTACTGGTCTCGTTTGGAGTCAAATACGAAGTGGTCTGGATCATACCAAAGGACATTCAGGTGAGGAGAATCTCCCGCGAAGAAGCCCCACAGACGCGTGGGACCATTGATTCGAAGTTGGACTAACTGATCGATCATATCGAGCTTTAATGCTTTCAGTCGGTCGTGCGCTGGCGTAACGATCTTATCGAGCGCAGTGAAGTGGTTGCTCCCTCTATCTCCGAACAAGATCTCATTCCACGTTCGCTGCTCAAACGACCTGAGCCGCTCTAGCAATTCGTCATACTGTTGTTTATCCAGCACAAACCCAAACTGGTCAGGTTCGGGATCCACCCTATGGAATCGCCACGTAGGCTTCTGATTCCTGATAACGTCGAACTCGGCATTGTCGGGAATCTTAGGCTGTTTTTCCGAACGCGGAACGATTTCGGAGGCGTATTTGGGACCCTGTTCCGATTTGAGAAAGTCTCGATAGGATTTTTCAACGCCTTGGATTTGCTCAAGGACGTTATCTCTTTCAGCCTTATACTGATCCAGGTCGCCCGGCTCGCCACCGTCCGCCAGCAAGCCGCTCCACTCGAGGAAGTCAGGACGTAGAGCTTTGTACGGCTCAATAAATGCACGAAAGCGGCTGAGTTCGTTTTCTAACGATCTGCACTTCTCAAAGAGGTCTTCGAGAATCCGGGGCAACTCCCCCACAACAACCTCGTCCACTCACAGAGAAGCGTAGTACTGTTGCATCGTCTCAAGAGAGATGGGCTTCTTGCCGCGCTCAGTAGGATCGAGTCCCTTGCGTGCCTCTTTCCACGGCAACTCTTGATGAGTGAGTTGACTGAGCCATTGACCGGATTTATCGCCATAAAACTTGATAACAGCGGTCACTGTCTTTCTTTCCTCATCCGTGAGGTTGGTACAGTCTCCTTCTTGCCACGAATCTACGGTAAATTGGCCAGCGTGCCAGTTATAAAGCTCACGCACGACAGGCCCGTTAATCCACGCCTCAATATCAGCGTCGAAAATTGGCTTTCCGTCCCATACCAGCGACCATGCTTGGCAGTAATAGACGAGCTTTTGGAGCTTCATCGTCGTGAGCTCCCCCGCTTCTTCTAAAATGCATGCAGCGACATCGTGTACGCTAGCCATGACAACCTCCGTGTTCCTCGTATTGGAGGTAAACTCGTAAAATGGCCGTTACTCCGTGGCCACAACTTGACATCCGTGTCAATTTCAAAGCGAAGGTAGGTGCGAACTTGACACCTGTCAATCTCTCTAGATTTGCCGGTTTCCGACCTCACTGGAGGACCTCGCTACCTCAATAAGAACAGAAATGTCGGAAACATTCCACCTTCCATGCCCATTCTGACAGCTTGAATCATAGAAGAACGATCGTAGCTCGAACGAAGTTTGCACCCTGGAAAGTTCTGAATGCTCTGCCGCCTCCATCTCAATGGTCGTCCTGTCGATTCTGAGAGTAGATCACGAAAACACGAAACTCTGCTTCGCGACAACCTGCTCAGACGCTGGAGCCATCCAGAGCGATCCGATTGCCCCGGTAGTTAACGATGCCAGCTTCGAGCTCAAATACACGACAATGGAGATGGCTGGCGTCTGCCCTGGTACTCTTACCGGCGGCCACAATCCAACCAACTCCGAACACTTCGCTCCAAACCGCCGAAACGTGACGGTGTCCGAACAGAAGCAAGTCGCACCGACCCGCCAGCGTGGCCAGCAGCTCGTCCGCGTCGACGAGTTCGAGCCCCAGATCTCGGTAGAACGGATGGTGGTGCAACATCACCACGCGGGTGTGCGGCGAACCCATCTCGAGATAGTCGGCGACCTGCATTCGCTGCGCGTACCCTATCTTTCCGCGGGCCAAGTCAACGGTATCGTTGGCGGCCATGCACGAGTCGAGCGCAATCAATTGCACACCGTTGATCTCCATCACGTAGGGATAGCCCGCCCTCGCCTTCGTCAGCTTCTCGCGAAACTCGAAGAATCGCTCCGGCCCGCCGTCTGACTCGACGTTCCCCCATAGCTTGTAGTCGTGGTTGCCCGGCATCGTCATCACGAGACGGCAGTGCTCTGCGAGCGGCGCCAGCGCTTCCCTGACAACCTCAAATTCCGACGCCTTGGCGCTGTTCACGAAGTCGCCAGTGATCACTATCGCGGCGTCCTGGTGGTGCCGCGTGATGTGGTCGACGATGTGCTGAAGGTTGCGGTACTCGGGATCGTCGCGGGTGGAGACGTGGAGGTCGGAGAGATGGATCAGCTTCATTTGATCTCCAAGAAATGGAAATGGACCCCGAAGGGTCCGTGACAGCAAGACAATATCGATCTCGTACCAGCGCCAGCCGAGATACGGCGTGGGGGATTGACGCTAAGCCGTCATGCTGCTGCGGCGGTTGCAGCATAGGCGGTCGACCCTGGTCAAGCCGACTCGGTAAGGAGCGCACATGTGTGCACGATATTCGTGCGTCCTGTTCCACCAGCTCGGTTGATCGCGCTGCGAGGGAGAATGATGTCGCGTAAATTGACGGCTCGCTTCTCTGCCTGCTAGCGTCTCGGCATTCACAAGACCCGACTGCGATGGGGGCACGATGAAGACAAAGGATATGGTTTGGCTGGGCGTTCTCGGCGTGTGCTTTCTGGTGTTGTTCGGCGCTGTGCTCGCCAGTAGCGACTGCAGCTTCGAGGCCCGACCGAGCGCGGGAGACGCGCAAGAGTTGTGCGAGGAGAGAATCAAGGCCCGCCTGAAGGCGCCGTCAACGGCGGAGTTCGGCACCGACCCGGTCATCGAGACTGAGGAGGACGGCACCAATGTGACGATCGAGTCTTGGGTGGACGCGCAGAATCCGATGGGCGCGATGCTCCGAAGCGACTGGACGTGTGAGGCCACGTACGATGAAGCTTCCGGGAAGTGGCGACTAGATGAGCTGAACCTACGTTCACGCTGACGTCTGGCACCTGTTGGTGCTGTTTGGGTGAAGGAGTAGAAGAGTGAAGGGATGTCTTGTAAACGTAGTTCTGATAGCTGTTATTTTTGGCGCGCTTGGATTTGCGGCAACTGAGCTCGAGCCGAAGATAACGGCAGCTTTGGTAGCGGGAGTTGCCACGGTACTCGTGGCTGTTTGGACTAAGTATCGCGAGACGATGCACGAAGTGGAAGTGGACCTTCGGAAGCGCAGAATCGAAGTCTACGAGAATCTTCTCGAAGTCATCTTCGATATGTACCGAAAACAGCAAAAAGACGAACCGGTTGATCAGGAGGGCCTAGCTGACCGAGTTGCCGCCTTCACACGCGACCTGACTCTTTGGGGAAGCGACGACATTGTACGGGCGTGGCAGGAGATTCAGTTGAAGGAATCGCACGGCGCATATGAAGGGTTCAACGAAGAACGCGTTGTTGACTTGGACAAGCTATTGCTCGCGATTCGGCGCGACTCAGGGCATCAAGACACCACACTTGGCCCCGGCGACCTCACGTCGCTCTATGTTACTGACGCTGTTCAATTGTTTCCGTCCATCATTGAACGTAGAAAATCGGCGTTCGAGTTGATCACTCAACGGCTTAAAGAGCGAGAGGAAACTGAACGCGCTCCTGACGAGTCTTCAGACGCCGGCGAAGACTAAGTGCCGCGCTGTACCCACCACTCCCCGACGTTCCCGCCGCAGTAGGCGGTGTACGCGCCGATGAGAAACCCCGCCGCGGTCGCGTCGAGCATCCCATTGAAGGCGAGCGCCACCCCGACACCGATCACCACCATCACGAGCAACAGCTTTCGACTCAGAAACTTCTTGAAGTTCATCGGTTCATCCTCCGGCAAATTTGAGTAGGAATTGAAGTGCGGCCATCGCGGCAACGATGCCACCGGCCCATTTCGCGAGTTTGAGCGCGAGGTCATCGACCTTCGTTTCGAGGATGTCGATGTCGGCGCGGGTTGCGTGACCGTCTGACTCCAGCCGACTGACCCTTTCGTCCAAGCGAATGACGTCGTCGAAGCGATCCGCCAGACGGTCGATGCGGTCGGGAAGCTCGGCGAGTGACACGAGGGCTTGCTCGACGGTACGAAGCCGTTCAGCATGGCTCTCGTCGCGTCGCTCCAGCCCCTGAACTCGGCGCTCTAGATCGGACATTGTAGCTCTCTCATCGGACACAGTTCGGCCCCGTCTTCGCAGTGGTGCTCAAAGTTGGTCGGTACGTCGAGGGATAGGTTGGTGTGGCGTGTTCTCTCAATTCAATAGAGCCCGTGAATTGATCGCCGCCACTGCATGAACCGCTCGACCTGCCGTCGTGAAAACGCACCGTCGAGCACAATCGGCATCGCCATCACGCCATCGACGTGAAAGCCGTTGTTGTAGCGCTTGCCCAAAAACACCCGCCAGTCCTCCGCAAGTGACGTAGCGCCGATGAACCATGAGCCTATCTCCGAGCCGTTCTTGAACAGCCGTAAATCGGCCCCGTCGTACCACGCAAGAACGTCCATCCACCCCGCATGGGCGTCGCTGATCGACCCGCCCAAATAGGTCGACCCGTCGTTGATGAATACGGCTATTTGATTGGTTGGCGCGCGCAGTTGAACGGCCTCGCCAGTCTGCGACTGCAAATCCATGAGCCAGTTGTAGTCAGATGCCGACGCCTGATCGACGGCGACCCCGAGCAGGAACCCTTCGTCGAGCGTCATCGGGTCGAACTCGGTCACCAAGTAGTCGTTCGAACCATCGAACTCGGCGGCGTGAACACCTGCCGCCACTGCGTCTCGCCGCATCAACGGTGCGTACGCCGAAGACGTTGCGAATGCCTTCGATGCCCCGTCTTCGTCCCAGGCTCTGACCACCACACCCTCGGGATACGCACCGATCCACTCGCTACCGTAGGCTTTGAGCGAAGGAAGCTGCTCGTAGGCCAAGTTGACGTAGCGAATCTCCTCGAGAGTCGCCGCGTAGAGCTCGCCCCGATCGCTGCCGCCGCTTTCGTTCCACTGGAATTCGAGCTTCGTCTTGAAGGCCGATGCGTTGCTGTCGTCGACGACAATGACGGCGCGTTGCCACGATGTAGACTCCCCGAATGAGAGCATCGCTTGCGCCTCCTGCGCTCCCGGTGCGTAGCCGTTGCGGCAGCCGTCGAGGGAAATCCTCAGATCGAGCGCTGAACCGAACGCTTCGAACACCAACACGAACGCCTCGGTGCCGCCGGAGGGGTCGAGCCCACCGATCTCAGCGCGAGAAGGCCGAATCGTCGTGTTGTAATCGTCGAGGTCGTCTTGGTTGGTCGCATTCTGTTGCGTCCAGGTGGTCGACGTGGTCCAGATTGGAATGGTCCAAACGCCGATATTGGTCTTGAGCCCCGACGTCGCAAAGCCGTGGTTGACGGCCTCGACAATGGCGTCGATACCGCGCTCATCAATAGCCTCTCCGTAGGTGTACGATGCCTGCCCAGGCAGCGTGATTGCTTGCTGTAGCTGAATCATGAAATGCCCCACGCGCTGAATCCGAGCATCCAAAGGTGCATGTTGCTCTTCATCGGAAGCCCTTCGTTATCGGCCGGCAGATTCGCGCCGTTGCCGCCGTCGTCATTCCAGCCGGAGTGCTCGGTGAAGGGATAGCCGGGGTCGCCGCCGTCGCCCTTCACCCACACCTCGACGTTCATGTTGATTCTGAGCGGCAACTCGGGGTTGTAGGCGCCGGTGAGGCCGAAGGATATCCTTGCGGGAACGGTCTCGACACTGGCGTCGAGAACTCGGTCCCAGGTCCCCTCCTGGTAGGCGAACGAAGTCCCGTCTTCCGATTCCTCGAAGAGCAAGAACATATTGCGAAGAACGTGACTCTCGGCGAGGAGATTCGTCGGCGTGTAGACCACGGTCTTGTAGAGCCATTCTGAGAGGCTGCCGCCCACCGTCGACCAAGACGTCTGCCCGTCGTCGATTTGCTGGGCTTCGGCCGAAAAGCGGATGACTCCCTTGGCCCCCTTCTGCTTGGAATCGGAGAAGGACTCAGCCTGAGCGTAGCGCCCGTAGTAGATCGGCAGGATGTCGGCGTAGACCTCGACCTGAGACAGTGACTGCCGAGGCGGAGCTGCCACTTCGTAGACATAGAGCGACTTGCTCGCGTTCGTGCCGTGCCAGTTCCAGTGATAGTCCCGGTAACTCCAGTCATATGGTGCGTTGTATTGCTCGCGGCCCAGGACAAGACATTGACGTCTCTGCGAGACCCGGTTGATTTCCGAAGCCATCTTTGACGGCGTCTGGCCCTTCGTCGGCTGCAGAGGCTTGATTTCGAGATCATCGATCATGCGTAGACCTCGCGGACTTCGAATGAGACAGGCTGGATGTAGGAGGCCACGAGCCGATACGCCTTGCTGTACCCGCCGACTTCGAGACCGGGCGACGAGACGTATAGACCCTGCCCCGACACGTTGGACTGGCGCCGCTGCGCGTCTGCGAACCTCCCCGAGAGGGTGTGGTTTCCATCCGCTCCGACGATCCCTGTACCGAAGCAACAAACCTCGTTCGCCTTGTGAGCGGGCGCGGAGCTCGACGACCCTTCGTCAAATGCGCCGGTTTGCTGGACCTTGAGCCGGTGGTTTGAGGCTCGGCTATCGATGTCGTAGGCGTTCAGCACCGCGTCGTGGTAGGTCCCATCCTTGACGTCGTAGACTTTGTCACCGGGGTTGATCGGGCAGCGGCTCTTGATCGCAAGATGCAGGTGCGAATAGCCGCCCTCACCACCTGCGGAAGTCAGGACTTCCGACGAGAGGTCATAGTACCACGAGGCCCATTGCCAATAGACTTCGTTGCCGCTCAAGACAGGCACGATCGTCTGCGTGCCCGACCCGCTGTCGGTCTCGAAGAAGGTCCGCACGTCGAGCCCCAGCCCCTGGTAGAGGGAATCAGAACCGATGTCGTCGAGGTCCGTGTTCGAGACCCTGCACAACAGGCCGCATTCGAGGCGCTGGAGCCCCGCCGGCACGAAGTACGGCGCTCGAAAGATCGTGAGCCAGCGACTCACCGAGCAATATGGCCGGATGTGGTCTTTCTGTGTGTCGCTCGACGATGACGTCTTGAAGTTGTGGACAATGTGGTTGCCCCGGTTCTGACGCACCCATCCGGCGTTGTCCTTCAGCCGGTTCAACAGAAGCGTATCGTAGGGTCGGTCGGGGTCGTGCCCCTGACCTTCCCACCATCTGAATTCAGGCATATTTATCCCCTTCATCGAGGGCGGAACCGAGAGTCCCGGCCTCGTCAGAAATGAATGCTGTGCGCCGCTCCGCGGCCTTACCGTGGTTGTAGTACGCGTTGCCGACAGCCGGATTGCTGTAGTCGTCGTAGTCAGCGAGACGGACGTAGAGCCTCTCGGTCGAACCGATGGTGTAGCCAATCCCCGAGACCGTCAGAGTCTTCGTCGAATTGTTCACCGCCGAAACCGTCAGGGACCCGGGGTCCTTGAACGAATGCCTTCCGCTTTCTTCGACGAGCACAATCTCGTCTCCGGCGGTGAAGCCTGTGTCTCCCGAGACGGTCTCGTAGTCCCCGGCCAGAACCATCTCGTCGGTGCTGGTGCTGTACGAAATGACTCGATCGGCCGGTGCGATGAGCATCGACGGATGGTCATTCATCGACCAGTTCACGAGAAGAACATCGACGTCGACGCGCTGGTCTTTGAACCGGAGCGTTCGCGCGATCACGAGGCCGATGAAGGTGATGTCGGTGTCGCGTGGGCTTACGCGACTCCCATCGGGGCCGATCAGCTCGGGACTGTCACCGGCGAGGTTGTCGGTGGAAACGGCGACCCACTGGAGAAGCTGAGGAACCCGGCCCCGTTCGCCCAATGAGCGGTAGCTATCGCGTGTATGAAGCGGCAGCACGCATTGAAGAACCGGCGGCGTCTCCCGGCGCTTCTTGCTTTGCTCGTCGAGCCAGATTTGGACTTCATCACGTCTGCTCTTGAACCTGAGCGACATGTCGAATTTGAACGGAGACTGGTTGCCCTGATAGTCGGTTCTGTTTCCGACCAACTGAGTTGAGGTCACTGCATCCGGCTCCGCACCGTAGGGTGTGCCTCCGAGCTTGGCTCGGACCTGAGCGTTCACCTCGTTCACTCGCCAATCAGTCTCGATCCGCTCCGGCAGCAGGTAGGCAAACGAGCCGGTGCCGTCATCGTTCGTCAGCTCTTCGATGGTCGAGTGAGTCCACGTCTCGAGATGGCGTAGCGCGAGCTTCCCTGCTTCGGTCGGGACAGGCCGGAAGCCGTAGGGAATCAGTAGCTGATTGAGAATCACGTCTTCGAGGCTGAACCGCTCATCCCAATTCAAGACGAGCCGATCGACCGGTGCCGGTACGGTGTCGATGCAACGCTTCCATGACTCGGCGTCGATCATGTCGACGGGGATCCCCATCCCCCACGACTGACCGAATACGTCGAAGACGAGATACTGACCGTCGACGACCGGGTTGTTGTCGGACGTCCCGCCGTTGGACAGCATCAGAGCAAGCGCGATCGCGGCGGCATGACCCTCGGGCCCGTAGATGGCCGAGAAGACATTTTGTACGAAAGTGTCAGCGGGTTGACCGTTGTCTTGCTCGCGAAGCAGGCAGAGCACCTCTCTGACCGTCTTGTCTCGGACCGGTGTCCCCTCTTCCTCGTCATGCGTGGTGAGGTCGAGCGGTACCAACGGAGTCAGGCTCCCGCCCTCCTGCCGGAAGCGGTAGAGTTGGTCTCCGACCTGAAAGACCTTCGACGATGACGACGTCGCCCAATCTGGCTCACTCCCTGAGTAGGACAGCGAGCCGCTGAGTTCCCCGTTCTTTGCGTAGTGGAGGTCCGTCGTGTCCCAGGGGTGGTCGGTGCCGCCCTCCGCCCCGTATAGCGTGACCAATGCGTCAGATCCGCCGATCTCAATCAAAGTCTGTTGGTCGTTCGAGCGGATGGAGTCGAGAAAGCCGTGCCAGACCCGCTCCTTCGTACCCCGGAGATTGTCGAAGAGGTACAGCCACAGACGTCGGTGCTTGTAGTACGGCGGCCGCCAGTAGACCTTGTCCCCCGCGAGGTGACTTTGCCCTGGTGACTCGGCGACATCCCGCCAGACGGTGCACTCGTGCTCGATGCCAGCCGATGAGACGGCTCGCACGTAGACGGTCTCGTCACCGATGTAGAGGTATTCCCCGGCCTCGGGGATGCGGGAGCTCGTGACGGTGATCGTCTGGGTCGAGCTGGTGACGTCGGCCGTCACGTACCCTTCGGCCCGCGGCGATGCACACAGCCTCTTGGTCACTGCCTCGGAAGCGACGAGCCGGAACGTGCCCGCCTGGAGCCCGAGTCCCCCTTCCCAGAAGTCGGCAGACCCGTCGATATTGTCGGGAATCATCTCCTCGGAGAGCGGCTGTGCTTCGACCCCGTAGCTCGGAACGAGGTCGCTATCTGGAATCCCCCAGGTGAACAGAGCGCCGAATGGCTTGTAGTCGTCGAGGTAAGGCACCCCTTCGATTTGAAGCCCGAGCGCGACGCTCTGAAACGCGGTATTTTGAGTGTTGAGAGCCATTATCCCACCCCGTAGTTGCCGATGGTCGGGTGACGCTCGACAACAAGGTCGATCGTCCAGAAGTCGGCCAGTTCGCCCCGCTCCTGGAGGGTCTCACCGAAGTCACTCGCGAATGCCGACTCGGCTCCGGCGTAGACGATCTCGAATGGATGAGAGGCTACTTCGAGGTCGTCTGCGCCTTCGTCGTGAATAAGAATCGAGTGCCGATAGGTCGACAGCCCGTGCTCCCACACATCAAACCAGAGATTCCCCTCGTCGCCCTGAGCGAGACGAGCAACTTCCGCATATCCGGGCTCGCTGACCTTGCCTTCATGGACATGCGCCGCCGGTATCCAGCCATAGCGAACGCGGCGGACCCTCAAAGAGCCCCATCGCGTGTTCTGGATGGTTCTCGAGGTGTGGCCAGGATTGCGGAACTGGATCTTCTTGGCGTTGCCTCGCTTCTTTCGAAAGCTAATCTCCGGTTCGAGCCAACATCCCGAGCGAGCGAGGTCGCCAACGAGCTCGGTGCCGCTGGTGAAACGGTTGGAGTCGGCCCCGGCGAACCCGAGCACATCCTTGAGCGTGTCGTCGAATGTGCCGTAGCTGAAGGCCCACCCGAAGTTGCTGACGGACCCGCTCGTCTTGACGAGCTTGATGCCCCCGTCGCTGAAGTCGCTCGACAATGTCGGTGTCGCGACCTGGAACTCGTAGTTTCCGGTCAGCACCCCGCCGTTGAGATTCCCTTCGATGACGTCGAAGAGGGACGGATACTCGGCGCTGAACTCATTTCGATAGGCGTAATAGATGCCCGCGGGAATCACGAAGAGGTAGACCGCGCCCGACTCGATGAAGCGAAAGGAGACGTTCTCGGCGAACTCGATAGGATAGAGCCACAAGTCACGTTTAATCATGCGCGACCTCCACCAAGTTGCAGACGTCGTCGGCGCTGCATGGCCGCATCGACGCGCCGCTGGGTTGCCACATTGCCGTCGAGCAGCGTGGCCCCTTGGAAGTTGTAGTTGTTGACCACGCGGGCCTCTCGACGTGCCTCTCGCAAGGCTTCGAGGTTGGCGCGCTTCATCGATTCAAAGGCTGCGCGCTGATCGATACCGGCACGAATCGACGGGGACGTGCTTCCACCACCGGCGGACCCGCCCGAGGCTCCCGATCCCGTCTTCACGTTGGGTGCAGTCCCGGCAATGATCCCGAACATGCCCGCGGCAACGCCGTGTTGCGCCGCACTCGCCCAGAACCCCGGATTCGCCGGGAAGAAATACGCGGCTGCGGCAGCAGCAGCGGCGGAAGCCGCTTCAAAGGCCGCCCGGATCGCGGCCTGTTCTTTGACTGAATCGCCTAGGATACCGGCGGCTGCACCTCCGGCCGTTGCCAGCGCATCGATACCGGCCGTCGTAGCATCAACGGCCTTGCCAAAGTCCCACTGCTTGTTGAAGGCTTCATCGATCGCGCCTGCCATCGTGCCGACTTCACTCGACAGATCGCCGACGAGTGAGACCTGCTCGGCGAGTCGGTCGTTGTACTGACCGATGAGGTCTGCCCCGGCCTGCGTGAACCCGCCAATCTCGAAACTGGAGGTCAGGGTCTCTCGTCTGGCCGCTACTGCGTCGAGAGTCTCACGCGTCCGTTCCCGGTGGCCTTCCAGCCACTCATCGTGCGTGCGCTTGATCTCATCGATCTCAGCGTCATATCGGGCCCGCATCGCCTCGATGGCTTTCTGACGATTCTCCTTCCGCCTCTCGGCTCGAAGGTCAGCCAAACGCTCTTGTAGCCGCTGTTGCGCCTCGAAGCGGATGTCGGCCTTTCGGCGCTCCATCTCCTCTTCGGAGAGCCCTTGGTCGGTCTCTGTGGCCTTTTCGCGAGACTCGGCTATCCGGTCCCATTCGTCGCCACGCTTGCGCAGTAGGTTGTTGACCTTGAGCGAGTAGAAGGTCCTGAGCTTCTCTCTTTCCGCCTCTGCTGCGGCAGCGTTGAGATCCTTCTGACGCTGGTAGTAAATCTCTTGCAGCAGCTTCTGCGTTTTAAGGTCGAAGCGCTCCTGTTCGGACTTTGCCTCGAGGATATCGCGTTCGAGTTCCGCGAGCTTGATCTTGGCGTCGAGGTTGGCGGTGGTGCCCACACGCTCGACTTGATAGCGTTCGCGAATTTCAGCAATACGGTCCTGCTCAAGCTGATTGACTCGTTCGAGCGCCGCCTCTTCACGAGCCCACCCGAGATTGCTCTCCTTGATGAGGCGTCGACGCTGGTCGGCTTGCCACTTTGCGCCCTTGATGAGCTTCTTTTGGAGATCGCGGCGAAACTCGTAGGAGTCTGTGTCGATCTCACCGGCGCCCTCTTCCCCTTCCTTCTTCGGGAGCTTGTCGATCTCCTTGCCGACGTCGCGAATCCGCTCCGGCGCCTTTTCCCATGCCTCGACGAACTCTTCGACCCAACCGGCGGCGCCTTCGACGGCCGTGGCCATGCCGCCGACAATCTCGTCGACACCCACAAGGTCGGAGAAGGCAACCTCCAGACGCTCCAATGAGGCGTCCAGACGACCGGCCGCCTTTGCACTCTCGGGCAGCCCCTTGGCAAAGCCGCGGGTCTTCTGGTCGAGCACGTCCAGGGCACGCGCGACACCTTCGCCCCGGTCGGCCATCCCCTTGAAATTCTGGATTTGAGCATCCGACAGGATGCCCATCTCTTTGAGGGGACCGAGGTCGCCGGTGATCGCCTGCCCGAGCGCCTTGGCGACTTCGGTGTAGTCCTTGCCCGACTGGTGAGACAGCGCGAGGATGCGGTTCAGGTTCTTCGAGGAGTCCTCGACGGTGTCTGTGCGAGTCGTCAGTTCGCGCATCGCGGCCGACAGTTCGGTGACCGACGCGCCGACGTCCTCGGAGACGTCGCGAATCTCACCACGCATCGACTCGAAGTGACCTTCGGCGAC
The DNA here is from genome assembly GCF_006517175.1 of Persicimonas caeni. NCBI lineage: Bacteria > Deltaproteobacteria > Bradymonadales > Bradymonadaceae > Persicimonas > Persicimonas caeni. The sequence goes on from NZ_CP041186.1 coordinate 154,397, forward strand.
TTGGGCACCGAGACCGGTATTCTCGATCGACTGACGCAGGTCCCCCTGGACGGCCTGATAGTCGGCCAGCTTCTCGTTGAGCTCGATGGTCTTCTGGAGCCCCTGTTGGAAGAGCACAAGCCCGCCAGTGGCGGCCGCAAGCGGCCCGGCAAACTTGGTGACCGCCCCGCCAAGGGATCCGAACGAGCCGCCAAGGCCCTTCGTCGCGCCCTTGCTCTTGACCGCCTGGACGTTCCACTCGTCGGCCTCCTTGTTGAGGTCGCGGAACTCCCGGCGGTTGCGCCTCAGCCCATTCTCGACGTCCTTGAGCGCCGCGGTGGCTTTGTCTCGCACCTCGTAGTCAATTGTGAGTTCTTCATTTGCCATATGTCACGTCGGGATACCGGCCTTCTGGAGCATCTCTCGCGACTTTCGTTGTTCCTTCTCGTCGCGGAGCTGCTCGGTCTGGGCTTGGGCGCGAAAGTGATCGACCAGTTGGGCGACCTCTCGCATGTAGTAGGGCAAGTCGATGAGGTTGGTGCGCGGGGATGCCACCGGCTGATAGGGGCTCATCGGCGGCGGGTCGAGATAGACGCGGTAGGCGTCGTGCAGTCGAACGACGTCGGGGCGCACGTCCGTGTACTTGCAGCCGAACCGCTCACGGTGTTCTGGCGTATCTGGATGGCTGCCTCGGCAAATAGGGCACCGGCAGCCGTCGGCGTAGAGCAACTCCAGATACGCCCTCAGTCGTTTTTTTGGTCGACCGTCAGCGCGATGGTCTTGCGAATCTCACCGTACAGCGAGGCGATCTCGTGCGGCGGGATGTCGGCGAGCACTTCGAGCCGATCGGCCTTGGGGATGTCGTCCCACTCGGTCACCGGTTCGCCCTGCCGATCGCGGATGCCGTCGACCTTCATGATGTGGTCGTCGATGAAGTCGAGAACGGGCTCGACGTCCTTCGAGGTGATGCCGCTCTTGAGCGTGGTGAACTCGTCGAGCCACTCGTCACGAAGATCGTCGGGCAATCGAGCGAGAAGCTCCGCCGTCTTGATGTCGGCGGCGTCGTCGCTCTCGATGTAGGGTTCGAGCTCGTCGAACAGACGGGACTTCGCCCTGGACCAGTCGGTCCACTTCTGCTCGAACTCCGCCGCGTGAATCTCGATGTCGAGCAGTTCGGGGTGCGACGTCTTTCGGTACTTCAGCGTGATTTCGAGCTGCGAGACGTCAAAGGCTCCGGCCACGCGCTCTCGTTGTCCAAGCTGGTATGCCATAGGGGCACTCCGGGAGTCAGAATCAGGTGAAGGTGATGGACAGGCCGTCGAGGAACGTCAGCGGCACGTCGAAGGTGTAGTTGCTGCCCGCGAGGTTCTTGGCATAGGCGCCAAGCGCGCACCCGCTGCCGACGATCTCGATGGTGTCGGAGCCGTGCGACAGCGTAATGGTGAGCGTCCCCTTCGGCACGACGTTATCGGCGGGAACCTGCACCTTCGGCAGGATGTTGGTCATCTCCTGCGAGCGGGCCTTGAAAGTGGTCGACCCGCCGGGCTTGTTGCCGTTCGGAAGATAGAGCCCGACCTCGTCGACGGCGTTGTCGGCGGTGAGGTTGCGGTCTTCGTCGACCTCCATTCCGGTGACGATTTCCAAGGCAGTGATGTCGTACTGCGTGCCGTCGAGGTCGAAGACGATGCCCTGGACCTTAAAGCGGTCTTTGCCGCCACTGTAGCCCGTCGGGTTATTGATCGCGGTGGTCGCGGCCGACAGCTCCGAGTACAGGCCGGTTCCGCTGAACTGGACGCGCACGTCTTGGCCGTCCTCAAACGTGATGGTCGGTGTTCCGCGCACGCCCTTCACCAGTCGGATGAAGTAGTCGCCGGACTCGTCGTCGCGGATCGCCTCGTAGACTGTCATCGACGGCACCAGACTCATTGAGCGGCCGAAGGCGAGGTCGTATGTGACGTCCGTACTGGCGTTGACGGTCTCGGCGAGGTTGCACGCCTTGAACAGGTCGGCGAGCACCGACGGCGGCGGGTCACCGGCGGCCGAGTCCTTACCGACCAGATAGGTCGTAAACTGCACGTCCGTCTTCTCGCCGTAGCGAAGGATTTGGCCGCCCAGGCCGTCGGCGGTCTTCTCCTCCGGGCCGACTTCGACTACGGACTCTTGGATGGAGGGCTCGCCGATGATGCCCAGCCATTCGGAAGGGGTAGAGCCGGTAAAGGCGTCGTCGCCATAGGCCGGTTCGGCTTTGACGGCGAGGAGATGTCTGTCGGTGAGTGCCATATGTAGCCTCTAGGGGTGACGTGGGTGCGTTCAGGCGTGTGCAATCGATTGCACTTTCAGCGGGTGCACACGTTTGCATTAGTGCGGAATCTTCACGGCGACGTGCTGCGTGCATTCGATGAGCACGGCCGCTTCGCGATAGGTCTCGTTGTCCTGGTTGATGGGCGGCGATACGGCCGACCGAACGAGCTCGGTCTTCTGGATGACGTCGAAGTCGGTCACATGCTCGGTCAGCACGTCGGTCACCGCCCCGCGGTACAGCTCGGTGCGATGCCGCATCCAGTCCTTCATCAAGAGCTTGCGGCCGTTTCTGGTAGGCAGGTTGAACCCGGCCGGTTGCTTGAGCACGATCGAGACGGCGACCCGCGTGAGCTGGTTGTAGGTCTCGGCGGTCCCGTCCCCTGAGCCGCGGGCTTCGAGTTCGGACGGCTCGTAGACGATCGAACAGTACAGCTCCGGGCCGCCCAACTGTCGGAAGGCTTCGGAGATGGTCTCGTCGCCAACGATGTAGTTGTGCTCGTCCGGCACCGGCAGCGGGTACTCGGGCGTGTCCTTGGCGTCCAAGGGCGCCGGTAGCTCCGCCTTCACCACGGCCTCGATCCGGTCCGTCAGTTGGATGATGCTGTCGGCGATGGGTATTGGCATGAACGACTCCTACAGGTTGCTTCGCACGTCGCCGATACGAAGGCCCCGACGGGCCAGTCGCTGCTTCAGGCGGCGTTGCATATTCGTGGTCAGGCGCTTTCCGTGTGTGGGTCGCATAGCGAGCACGTCGCGCCCTGGAGACGGTTCGCCGAACGGCCCTTCGGTGTCTGTCGTCAGGCTGTAGGCGTGGTCGACGGCGGAGCCGATGCTCACCGACGTCCGTCCGACTCGGAAGATGTGCAGGTCGTGGTTCGGGTCGGTCAGCGACGGGTAGAGCTGCTCGAAGGTGCCGCCCTTCTGCCACCGGAGTAGGTCGAGGTGCCCGACCTTCATGAGCTTGTACGCTGCGTAGAGCGGCTCCTGCGAGTAGTCGGCCCACGGCCTGCCGCCGTGGCGGCCCTCGGTCGCAAACTGCTTCTTGGAGTGCGCCAACATGAACGGGTGAACCACCTCAGTTGCGAGGTCGGGCCATACCCGCTCGATGTGAAGGTCGTTGGTCACGCCCAGCAGCCGCGCGAAGGCGTCCTCGGTTCCGGCGCCGATGCGGACTTCAAGCATGGGTCAACCGCTCGATGAGCTCGGGCTTGTTTCCCGACGTGGCAAGGTCGCGCTCGCGAAGGTGCTCTTTGAGTTCGTCGACGGTCAGCTCTTCCAGGGCTTCGGCCGGACGGTCTTCGACCGGCACGTCTTCGATGAGCTGGAACCAGTCGGGATGCGCCTCGTAAAGATCGTTGGGAATCACCGCGTAGTCCCGGTGACCCTTGGGCTCTTCGCCCTTCTCGAGGACGAGTTGCATCTGACGAGTGATGACGACGTTCTTCGGCATGGGCTACCACCCTGTGAACCCGTCCGTGTCCCACCTTTTCGGGGTGGGGTTGGCCGGGTCGACGTTGGAAGCGATCTGATTCTCGGCTTTCTGGCTGTCTCCGAGGTCCTGTGGCGAGTCGCGCAGGGTCTTGCGAACCGAGCCCCACGTTTCCCACTGGCGGCGCACGTCGGCATCTGAGGCGTTCGTGCGCGTGAGGCTCTTGGCCGCTGCGAAGGCGATGATGCCGCTTCGCACGAGCTCGGACTCGTCGTCGCCCAACGTGGTTGGTTCGATGCCGTGCCGCGCCATGATGGCGTTGAGCTGGCCGGACGCCTGCGCGACCCACCGTTCGATCTGCGTCGTGTTCAGGGGCTCCGATGTCGCGTCCACATGCGCGGTGCGCTGCGGCAGCTCGTCGAGTACGTCCTGAGCAGTGACGCTATGCGTGGTGGACACGGTCATTACTGAGCCTCAATGAAGTCTCGGAGAGCCTGTTTGCGGTCTTCGGTGCCCTTCGGCGTGGGCTCCTCACGATGCTCGGCGAGGAAGCTGCCCATCTCGCGCCAGTCTTCACGCTCGAGAACGCCGCGGGCTTCGGCCACCAGTCGCTTCTGTTCGAGGTCATCGGTGGGCGGCCCCAGCTCGATGGCGTCCGGCGGGGTGTCCTGCTCACTGTCGTCGGTCGCCGGCGGGGTGTCGGGCCCCCCTTCGCGGTCCTGACTCGGTGGGTCGGCATTGGTCGCCGTCAGCTTCTCGAACTCCTCGAGAGTTACCCATTTGCCCTTATGCTTGCGGTATGTCTTACCCATGAAGGCCTCGTGTACTCTTGTGGTGATGCGTGTTTCTGCGTTGGTCAGTTCGGCAGTGCGGCTTTCGGCTGCAGCGTCGCCCGCACAGCGCAGTCCTTGGCCTCCAGCAGCTTGCGCAACGCCGCGGTCAGCTCCGGGTTACTCGGCAGTTCAGCTGCCAGCTCTTCGGCCAGTTCACAGAACGGACGAGAGACCGCCTGGAGGTGCTCCGGCAAGTGCTCGTAGGTGAAGAACTCGAGAAGGTGCGCGACCGACGGATGATGGTCTGTGGCTTCGTTCGCCATCTGTTGCTCCGGTAGTGTTGATGAGTGCGGCAGATGAAGAAGGGAGAGGGGGAGTCGAACCCCCTCCGAGGCTACCCGCTCCCTTGGTTCGGTGTGACGTCAGCCGCGGGGGCTTATGCGACGTCCTGGAAGGCGATGAAGAAGTCCGGGACGACAACGATGATGGAGCCGTGCACGATGCCGTGGAGCTTGCGCACGTTGTCCGACTTGACGTCCTCGGTGACGAACTCCATGTCGCTCCAGTCGAGGTACAACAGGTTCGCCGAGTTGTAGGCGCACGCCTGGTCGGCGTTCAGCCGCTTGACGTCGGCCGTGTCGGTGATGGCGCCGTTCTGATAGACGACGTCGTTCAGGATGACCCGCTGGACCTTGAGGTAGTCCTCCAGGAAGCTCGCGATCTGACTGGAGGTCGCGTACTTCCAGCCGGTCTGGCTCTGGAACTGGTCGTGGTCTTGAAGCTGGTTCTGTTTCGTGGTGCCCAGGTAAACCGTGTCGGCCAAGCTATCCTGCACGGCGCTTCGCAGGTCACCCAACGGGTCGGAGTTGGGGTCGTCCCAGGTCTCGCTCGCGCCCGCCGAGAGCTGACGGACGGTGACGTCCTGCGCGTTGGTCACGGCGGTGCCGCTACCGGACAGGATGGTGTTGAGTTCGAAGTCCTTCTCGAAAGCCGCCTGCGTGTCGAGGTGCGGGACGAAGCTCTCTTTGATCTTCTGGAAGAGCTGGTCGCCCTCTAGGCCGCGGGCGTACGACTTGTGATTCTGGATCTTCTGAATCTTGAAGTCGCGGTCGCTGACCGGGGTCCCCATCTCCTCGGACGTGGCGTCGAGCGCGCGGAAGCCCGACAGGCTGTTGGTGGCGACGATGGCCTGAAAGTCGAGGGACTTGATTTTCCCCTCGATGCCGGGGATGGCCGACTTCGGCACCTTCTGGCACATGACGTCGACCATGCTGGTCTTGAGTTCGCCCTCTTCCTTGAGGCCCTTGTAGACCTCTTTGGCGCGGGCGTCGTTGATTTGCGTCTGATCGAAAGGCATAGATCCTCCAAAGGACTGGAGGCCCCTTTCGTGGTCGTATCAATCGTGGTCGTGGGTGGAGCCGTGATTCACTGTTAAATGGCTGGTGGTACGGGTTAGCGGGCCTCGTCAGCCCTTGGGGCTACTGGTTCATCTCGAGCTCGATCGCTTCGAGCCGCGAGCAGTCGTGCTTCTTCATCAGGCTGTCGATCTTCTTCTCGTAGCTCAGGTTGACCGCCGGTGCCTCGGGGTCGCCCTGGTGACCGAGCTCTTCGGTCTTGAGCTTCGACAGCCGGGGGATCGTCTTGTCGTGCCCGGCGAGCTTCTCGAAGCCGGAGTTGACCTTGTCGACCAAGTTGGCGAGCTTCGACAGCTTGGCTTCGGCCGCACTCGTGTCGACGTCCAGAACGGTCGTGGTGCTGCCGGGCCCGGCGTCGCTGTCATCGGTCTCCGACTCGTCTTCGGAGGCGGACTCGTCGTCGCTGGCGCCCTCCTCTTCGGGCTCTTCGTCGGTGGCGCCGACGTCTTCGGTCTCTTCGGACTCGTCGACGTCGGGCTCGGGGTCTTCGTCGGCCTCCAGGGCGTCGAGACGAGCGGCCACCGAGTCGACGGTCTTACCCATCTGGTCGACGGTCTTGGTCAGGGCTTCGAGCTTCTTGAGTAGTTCTTCCATGTCATCTGCTCCCAGTTGGATGGAGAGTTGCGTGAGTGCGTCTTGCGACAGGTTGACGGCCAAGGTGTCTTGAATGGTGCCGATCGACTTCAGAAACGGGTCGGCCGTCAGCGACACCTCACGGATGACCGGCCCGAAGGACTCCCCGCTCTCGACGGTGTACTCGGGGACGATGCCCGCGGAGACGTACTTGATCTTTCCGGCGTCGATGGCCTTCTGAGCGTCTTCGGTGCGACTGAGCTTGACCCACACGCCGTTGAACCCGCCGTGCTTCGTGAGCTTCACGTCGTCGACGGAGCCGTCGCGCTCGGTCTTGGGTTGGTGCTCCCTCCAGATCGGTTGGCGGTAGGCTTCCCCGCCCCCTTCTCGAGCCTTCTGGTCGAAGTAGGCGTTGAGCCGCTGCGTCTCCGACACGAGATTGGTGAGGTAGTCGGCCGACAGCTCGATGGTGCGGCCGTGGTAGTCGATGGTTTCCCCCAGGGGGAGCACCTTGACCCACGAGGTGCGCTTGCCCTCCGCGTCGGCGAGCTTGATCCAGTAGTTGAGCTGTTCGGGTGCCTTAGTCATGGGCGGTGTCCTGCGTCAGCGTGATGACGTGGCGGAGGTAGGGGTCGGCGAAGCCTGTGACCTTGCTGCCGCCGGCGTCGAGCTCGGCGAGGATATCGCGGTAGCCCTGCTCCGCCGGCAAGATCGCGTTCATCAGGCACAGGCAGGTATCCGACGGCCCCTCGTGGTTTCGGTACGGCGGCTTGTCGCGCTGGTACGGCTTGGAGTTCAGGAAGTAGCGGCGGCCGTCGTTCTGGCGGCACGGCTCGCACGAGTCCTCTTCCATCACCGAGCTGAACTCCATGACGATACGGGTGTCCCCGATGCCGCGGGCTTCAGCCTCGTTGCGGATGCGCTGGACGATCTGCTCGCGCCCGTAGTTGAACGTTCGCTGGGTGTAGCGTTGGGCGTGCTTGGCAAAGGCGGACGCCGTGGGAATCTGAGGCTTGAGCTTCTCCGGGGCGTCCTCGGGGAGCTCCACCACGGCGTTGCTGTCCAAGTAGCTCTGCGTCACGTTGATCGCGTGCTGGGCGATCCGCTGGGCCTGCATGTCGATGTGGCGGTGGAACTGGTCAGACAGGCGCTTGAGGCCGTAGACCTTGTCGGGGTTGCCCGCCGACTTGGACACACGCGGCAGCGGCAGTTGGCCCTGCTCGACTTCGAGCGCCCCGAGCTGGCGGAGCTGTGCCGCGCTACCCTTGAGGGCCAGACGGTTGAGCTCGAACTTGATGGTATCGGCGTACCGATCGAGGTACTGATCTCGGACGGCCCGGCTCATGCGCATCAGTCGTTGCGGGTCCGAGACGTTGCGCGTCAGCTCGACGTACCGGTCACGATATTCGGCCGCGGTCTTTCTGAGCGCCCGACCGATCTCGTTGTTGCTCTCCAAGACCCACTTTCGCAGCTTCTCCGGGTCGTAGTTGAGCTCCGTCGGCCGCTCCAGTAGTACGAAGTCACCGACGCGGATGGCGCGTTCTGCGTGCGACTCACCGGGCCGCGGCGGCTCATGCGAGAACTGACTCTCTTGGTCGTCCGTCGCGTCTTCTTCGTCCCCGTCGGGGTTGGTCGGAGGCGTCTTGCTCTCGTCGACCGGAGCGAGGTCGAGATACTCTCGCACCTTGTTCTGGACCTCGGTGTCATTCGGGTCGATGAAGCCCGCCTGCGTCGCTTTGGTCAGATTCTCCAGCCAGTCGGGGTCCTTGGTATCCGAGCCCAGCGAGAACGTGAGCTTGGGCATGAACCGCGGATTGATCGGCGCGCCGAACGCGTTGCGGATGATGCGCGGGACAATGTGCTCGTTGATGAGCGCACACACCTGCTCGCCGAAGTAGCGGATACGCCGGATGTTCTCGACGTTGTCCTTGATTTCGGCGAGGTTGTACGTCCCGGTGTCCCCCAGCCCCACGAGTGAGCCCGTCGACTTGAGCGCGAGGCTGATTTGCTCGTCGCAGTAGCGGCGAAGGGCCTCGAAGTCGGGCAGGTTCCCGTTCGGGGAGATGCGCTCGTAGAGAAAGCGCCCGATGTAGACGATGGGATCGTCGGAGGCCGCGGCCGCCTCGAGCTCGGCGATGACCTTCTTGAGGTCGTCGGTGTCGGCCTTGCCCTCGGGGTCTCGAACGACGCCGGTGCCGTTTCCGTGGGACTCGGCAGCAGCCGTCTCGATCTGCGTGATGAGCTGCTTGATTTCGACCCAGCGCACCACCGGCCGAAGTGCCGATAGTCCCTCCAGGTCGAGCCCGATACCCGTCGAGTACAACAGCAGGTGCTCAGACGAGATCGTGACGTCCGGGAAATTGGAGCCGTCGTACTCGAAGGACGTACCGGCCCAGTCGCGCCCATCCTCGGTAAACAGCCACTTTCCGACGGTGCCCGGCCGACGGTACTTGAGCGCGTTGATGCCGCCGTCGGTGGCGTCAACGATCTCCCACAGGCTGAAGCCGTAGACGCGGTCGCCGAACGTCCAGCCCTTGAGGAAGTCCGACCAGTGCGACGGTCTGGAGTCGATCAGCGTGTGCTGGCAGAACTTCGCGTGGCGCTCTACACTCTTGCGAATGCCCGCCGGGGTCTTCTCGGGAACGACGAACGTCCACTGCCCGCTCGCAAGCCCCTCGTGGGTCGCGTCGACCGATGACTTGACCAGCGGATCGCTCACATACGTCTGCCACAGGACGCCGGGGTCGCCTTTGACGCCGCGGGCCCGATAGCTGAAGTCGGGCGTGTTGTCTTTGCCCCGCGGCAGCCCGCGCTCGTAGCGCACGTTCGGGTAGCCCTGCTCCTCGAGGTTCTGAACGAGCGTGAAGGCTTTGCCCCCGTCGATGACCTCCCACGCGGGGTTGTCGTCGGCCTCGTGCAGACGTTTGCACAGCTTGGTGACGCCGTACTTCTTGTGAAGGTCGGGAGCTCCCATTGGCTACCACTTTTTGGACATACGCCCGCGGTTCGGCAGCGTGCCGACCGTGGTGGGCTCGGGTTGGTTCTTCTTGACTCGGTACAGGCCGTCGAAGTGCTTCCAGGCAAGAGCGAGCGAGCAGACGCAGTCGTCGTGCAGGCCCTCCGGCGCCGAATACTTCACGCCGTTGCGGCGGTACTCGTACTCGAAGGTGTCGAGCTCGGCCTTGATCTCGTTGTCGGGAAAGCTCGTCTTGTGGCCCTGGATGGCCGTCGACAGCCCCTCCATGAGGTACTGCTTGGACTTCGGGGTAAACGTGTACCCCTCGAAGTTGCGGCCGTTGCGTTGCAGGTACTGAATGAGAACGTCGCCCACGCCGGTCGAGTCGACCAGTGCGTCGACGCCGTCGGTCAGGCGAACAATGGCTCGCTCGGTCGCTGGCCAGTCCTTCTGGAAGCGGTGGAACTCACAGACCTTGCCCTCGGAGTTCAGGGCGATGCCTACCGTCCAATCCGTCGAGCGTGCGAGGTCCCAGCCCCAGACGACCGGCGGGCCGGGGGCGAGTTGGGCGACGCAGTCGTCGATGGCTTTCATGCCGAACGGATTGCCGCCGTCGTCACTTGGCTCTGCGAGGTAGAGCTCCCGGAAGACGTGCTCGGGAAGCGCCTCTCGGGCGTCCTCGATCTCTTCACGAGGAATGATGCCCGCGTCGACCGCATCGTAGGCGGTGAGCTTGGCGTAGGCGTGTCCCTTGGCGCCCTGCTCTGCCCGGCGGCAGCCTTTGTAGAACCAGTTCGACCGGCCCTTGACGTTGCCGATGATGCGAATCGGCCCCTGCGTCGCCGTCAGCGTCGAGCGAACGGCCGTCCAGGCGTCCTCTTTGACGCGGGAGGCTTCGTCGATGACCGCGGCGTGGACGTCTTCGCCGTACAGCGAGTCGGGCTTGTCCGCCGACTTGAACCAGAGCTTGCCAGCGCCCTTGATGGCGATGGACTTCTCGGACAAGTTCTCGCGGTAGATGGCCCGCGGCAGGTACTTGCGCAGTCGGTCGAAAGCGATCTGCGCCTGTGAGCCAACCGGGGCGACCCACCACACGTTCTGTCCGTCCGCGCAACGCAGCGCCTGGACCAAGAGCCAGACGAGACAGCCAAAGGTCTTACCGGCCTTCGTCGACGCCTCGATCCACGCGTAGCGCGTCCCAGTGAAGATCGCCCGGCGCTGCTTGTCGTACAGCTCCGGGATCTGAATTGTTATCTCAGGCACGCCCCTTTACAACGACTCGGCATCGTCGCCCTTCTCCCACGGCACGTCGAGCTTGTAAGTCACTTCGCCCTTGTGTTCGGTGATGGTCCGATCGACGAAGTCGCCCTGGCTCTTGGCGAGCAACGTGGAGGCTTTGAGGCGGTCGGACATGGTCGCGTTGGGGTCATACATCACGCCCGTCCAGAACCGCTGTCTGTCGATCCTGTCGGCGACCAGCGGGTCTTCGTCGGTACGTTCGTCGATAGCCTCCTGAATCTGAGGTTTTCTAAGGTTCTCGTAGCCGGTCGACGAAAGGGTATCGTCGTCCCCGGAGTAGCCAGCGATCCTTGCGGCCTCAGTGGCATTGCCGCACGCCTTCCCCAGGTAGGCTTCGACAAACCGACGCTGTTTCTCAGTCAGCTTCGTCATCTTTGGGCTCGACGTCGTCATGGGTTACAAAGCAGCGGTTGTCGTCGATCTTGACCAGCGGTGCGGTCTTGACGGGACGGCCGTCGTCTACGGTGATGAAGTCGGCGGCGTCATAGGGGTTGTAGCGCACGGCCACCGGCAACGCGGGCTCGTCGTCTGGCTCGACCCAGCTCCCATGCACCTTGGCATGGACGTTCCGGCAGCCGGTCAATACGACGCGGTCGCGCATCTTCTCACTGACTCGGAACTGGGCCTTCTCCAGGAAGGCGGTTTCGCACCGGTAGATGACGCGCCCCTTCGTATTGGTCACGGAGAGCCCGCCGACGTGCAGGTTGTAGTGCACCCGCACCCATTGGCCGGGCTCCGGCTTCTGGTCGTAGTCGCCCATGGCACCCCTTGGGTATGAAGTGCAATCGATTGCACTCGTAAGTTCACGACCGGGTCGCTATGCTACGGCCCGACCAGGAAGCTCGAGATTTCAGGGAGAGGTATGCGCAAAATCGACGTGGAGGCGTGGGCACGCCGAGTCATCGACATGGTGCTTGAGGGAAACCGAGTCGAGGACAGCCGTGTCGAACTCAAGGCTCATTTTCCGGGGGACCACCCACACATCCCCGAAGACGTTCACGTCTTCAAGCACGCGCGGCAGTTGGCCGGACATGCGAACGCAGCTCGAGGTGCAGAGTTGCTGTGGTTATTCGGCCTCGACGACGAGGCAAACTGCATCACGGACGTGGCCACAGACAAACGCGAGCACTGGTACCAGCGCATCAGCTCGAAGTTCGAGTCACTAGTACCTGAGCTTCTCGAGTGCCTCACGATCGACCACGCTGACGGAGTGGTAGTAGCCTTCTATTTTGGGACGGAGCGGGCGCCTTATCTCGTCAATAATCCGAAGGGCGGACGGATTGACTATGAAGTGCCTTGGCGCGAGGACAATACGACAAGGACTGCCAAGAGACGCGATTTAGTCCGAGTTCTCGTGCCGGTGCAAAAGCTGCCTGGAATTGAGTTGCTTCATGGTGAAATTGAGATTCAAAGACGCTCCCAAGGTGGCGGCTTTCTAAAAGCGACGGCCAAGATCTACATTGAGCCGTTTCCTGGAGACAGCCTGTTCTTGCCTTTTCATCGGCTCCAGTTGATGACGTCGTTTATCTCTCCTGAAGAGCTGGAAAGTTGCACAGTTAAGTACGAGAATGCCAAAGTCGGCAAGTTACGAAGAGAGGTTCGATACGAGTCAGCGACCATCTCTTGTGGTCCAGCCGGCGTGCTAGTTTCAGGCCCTGGAGTATTCGAGTTTTGCCGACAATGGGAGTTCCCGAACAACTTGCCAGCCATTTCGAACGGGCCTTCGTGGATCAGGTTCCTAGCCACGCCATCACATCAAGACCGGCATGTGGAGGAAGAAAGCGAATTGCACCATCTCAAGTCCGAAGGAAACCGAGCGTACTGGCGAACATGAAGCGTGACCCCACCAAATCTGACAAGTTTTCTGACAAGCCCAAAAAAGACCACACATTAACGGACCAAAAGACCCCAAACCCGCCCAAACCCTCTAAAAGCGGACTTTTTCGCCGCCATGTGGGTACAAACGAGACGCCCAAGGCTTGCATGGGGTGCAAGGGGTCCCCGGTTCAAATCCGGGCGCTCCGACTTAGAAAACCCGACCGGCAACGGTCGGGTTTTTGCGTTCTTGCCCCACTCTCCCCACACCGTCACAACAAGCCCACCCGATAAGCGTAGCCGTAGGCGAAGCGCGCCGCACGAGGCGTAGCCGAGTGAGGCCTCTGTAGCCCCATCCGACCGGAGCGCAAGCGTAGGGAGGTTGGGGGGACAAATGGTGAACGCTCGACACGTGGTCGATCGCTCGACGTCACAACCTGGCTGGGCGTCGCAACGTGCGGGCGAATCGAAGATTGCCATTTCGATCGAAGCGGGTCGTTGGGAGATCGCCACACCGACCACGTGTCGAGGCGTCCCACGGCGCCCCGGGCCCTCTCCTCGCTGGCGCTCGGGTCGGACCCGGCTACAGCGGCCTCAGCAAACAGCGCTTCGGCGTCGCTTCGCCTGCGGCTCAGCTCATCTTACGACGTCGCGCGACCGCATGAAGTGGACATCGTCGGGGAATGTACTTCCCTTCCGACGCGGGGAGCCGGTAGTCGCCCTTGCGTTGGAAGACATGCTTGCCGAGCTTCTTCGGCACGAAGGCATGCTTGATGAGCTTGCGGCCGGAGCTCTTCTTCACTCGGACGCTGGTACCCTTTCGGATTTGTCGGGCGCCATCGTGCTTGAGGGGGATGGGCTTAGCGTCGACGTCGAGGGTGGCCCGCGGGTTCGGCCGCCGCTTTGCCTTGTGCCTCTTGAGCGAGTCTTTGACGCTGCTCGCCTTCAGTGCGACCTCTTGGCGGACCCCTTTGCTGATTTCGGTGCGTAGGCCGCGGGCCGTCTTGTTGATGGCCCGGACTTGGGCGTTGATGACCTTCTTCGGGTGAAGGTTTTTTATCTCCGCCCTTACGTCACGGTCAGTCGGTCTGGCAGTGACTGCGAACACAGGGTGTCACAGACCGGGGTAAGTGATCGTAGCTGGTTCGCCCAAAGTGACCACGGCTGGTTCGGCCAAAGTGATCGGCCCTGGTTCGGCCAAAGTGATCGCAAAATCGGGCGGATGTCGATGACCTGAAACGCTCAGACTGGGAGAATGCAGAGCAGATGGCTTTAGCCCCTGCTCTGGAGGACCCGATGAGCAATGAGAGGATCGACATGCATCGATTACAAGACCTGGTGCGGATGCACCGTGAGGGCGTTGGCTGCCGCGAGATTGCCCGCCTTCTAAAGATGAGTCCCAATACCGAGCGCAAATACCGCCACGCGCTCGATGAGGCTGGATTGCTCAAAGGCGAGCCTTCCGAGATCATCCCACTGGACGAGCTCAAGCAGGCGGTCGCAGAGCTCCTTCCGACGAGCACGCCGCCCCAGGAGACCTCCACGGTCGAGCCGTGGCGCGCACAGATTGAAGAGATGTACGAGCGCACGCGCTCACCCCGAGCCATCTGGGACAGGCTTCGGCTCGAGCACGCCGATTTCGACGGCAGCCTGTCCGCCGTCAAGCGCATGTGCGCCCGCATCAAAGCCGACAGAGGCCCACGTCCGCAAGATGTGGTCATTCGCGTCGAGACCGCGCCAGGAGAGATTGCCCAGGTCGACTTTGGCTATGTCGGCCGACTCTTCGACCCGATGAGCGGCAAAGTCAGAAAGGCTTATGCCTTCGTGATGGTCCTGGGCTTCAGCCGTCTGATGTACGTCGACCTGGTTTTCGACCAAAAGGTCGACACCTGGCTTCGCCTGCACGTCGACGCCTTCGAGTACTTCGGCGGCGTGCCCGAGACGGTGGTGCCGGACAATCTCAAAGCGGCGGTTGTGCGCTGCTATTTCGGGCTCAAGGACAAACCGGAGCTCAACCGAAGCTACCGTGAGCTTGCTCGCCACTACGGCTTTATGATTGACCCGACCCCGCCGTATGCCCCTGAAAAGAAGGGCAAAGTCGAGTCGGCGGTCAAGTACGTCAAATCAAACTTCTTTGCGCCGCGCGCCCTCGAGAAGCTCGACGAGGCCAAGGAGCAATTGAGCCTGTGGCTCGACCAGATTGCCAATCGGCGAGTCCACGGCACCACTCACAGGGTGCCCCGCGAGCACTTCGACGCTGAGGAGGCAGAAGCACTTAAAGCACTGCCGCCGACGCCCTTTGTGCCGGTGGTCTGGAAGAAGGCCAAGGTCCACCGCGACAGCCACGTCGAATTCGAGCGCCGGCTCTACTCGGTGCCGTTTCGGCTCATCGGCCAGACCGTCTGGATCCGAGCTCGAGGCGCAAGCGTCGATATCTTCTATGACGACGAGCTGTGCACCTCGCACAAGCGAAGCGGTCCCAGAAAGAGCACCCATGAGGCACACCTTCCTGAGGGGCGGCGCGATCTGCGCCACCGAAGCCGTCAGTGGTGGCAGGACAAGGCTGACCGGATGAGCCCGATCGTCGGCGAATATGTCGAGGAGGTCTTCGGGGCCGACGATGTCTTCAATCAGCTGCGCGCAGTCCAGGCGATCGTGTCGTACCTCGAGCAGTTCCCCGTCGAGCGTGCCGAGGGCGCCTGCCGAAGGGCTCGCGCTTTCGGAAACTACACCTATCAAGGCATCAAGCGGATTCTGGTGGAGGGCATCGACTTAGAGCCTGCCATCCCGCAGGCCGTCTACGTGCACGGCAAGCTCGCCCACCCGCGTTTTGCCCGAAATTTCGAGGAGCTGGCCCTGGCCGAGGAGGTCTACCATGAGCGCTCGTGATGATCTGGTCCCCATCCTCAAGCGCCTGCGGCTGTCGGGGCTTCTCAATACGCTGGAGCTTCGCGCCGAGCAGGCCGTCGACGACAAGCTTGGCTACGTCGACTTTGTCTATCGACTGCTCCACGACGAGGTGGAGCGCCGCGATGCCAATAAGCTGACGCGCTTGATTCGCCAGGCTGATTTCGAGGCCCACAAAACGCTTCAGGATTTCGATTTCAGCTTCAATCCCAAGATCCCACGCGAGCGGATCATCGAGCTCGGCACCACAAGCTTTGTCGAGCGCCAAGAAAACGTGCTCCTGGTCGGCCCGGCCGGCACGGGCAAGTCGCACATCGCCCAGGCGCTGGGTCACCGGGCCTGTCGAGCCGGCTACAAGACCAGGTATGTCGCCGCACATCAGCTTTTGAGCGAGCTTCGAGCAGCCCGCGCCGACCGCAGCTGGGACAAGCTGATGTACAAGCTGTGCGCGGTCGACCTCCTGATCATCGACGATCTTGGGCTGCGTCCGCTGGCCCAGGACGAGCCGGTCGACCTGTACGAGCTGATACGCCGCCGCTACGAGCAGGGCTCGCTCGTGATCACATCCAACCGCGCCATCGACGAGTGGTACGCCATGTTTGGTGACGCGCTGCTCGCCAGCTCGGCGATGGACCGACTGCTACACCACTGCCACGTCGTCACGCTCGACGGGCACTCGTATCGAAACCCGCCGTCGAAAGCCCGAGCCAAGACGGCCTAAACCCGATCACTTTGGCCGAACCAGCACCTTGAGGAGAACGACGAGAAATCGCCCATGACATCCGCCCGAAAATCGCGATCACTTTGGCCGAACTGAGCGCGATCAGTTTGCCCGTCCGTTGACACACAGGGAGTTCTTAGTTCGTCTGTCGGCGTCCGGGCGCCCGAAGGTCTGGTCTGCCCATGCTGTTACGTCAGGATCGTCTCCGTACTGCTCTCGGATGTACAAGGCGAGCGAGTCGTCAGGCTTCACGTCGTCGTCGCCGAAGGCTTCCTTGATGAGGACGTGCACGTAGCGCTGTGTACGTTTTCCGTGGCGCCACAGGGTCACTCGTGGACCGAGGGCGCCGGCGAAGGTCGACAACCGATTCGGGGAGGGTCCTTTGAGCGACCACACCTCGCCATCTCGAGAGATGACATAGTCGCCGTCGTAGCCATCGACGGTGGCGTAGTCGGCCGCGGGTAGTTCGTCGAAATGCTCAGCCACGAATACTCCAAGAAGCAGAAAGAGCCTCCGGATAGGAGGCTCTTTCACTCTCATTTTCTCTACGCGGAAAATGAGTAGGTGGGGCTTTCACTGCTTAGCCTTCTCTCGCTTCTGGAGAGCCGCGGAAGCAGTGTGGTCGGACGACCTATTTCTCACTTTCTGCGGTCTTCTCCCCTTTCTCGTCCGGTGTCAGCTTGATCCGCATCTTGTGCTGGCGATCGGTATTCTGTGCATAAGTGAAGTGGAATGTGTATTCACCTTCGGTGAGTTCCTTGCCGGAAATCGGGGTACTTAGAGTCATGTGGGTGCAACCGTACTGACTGCAGTCCAGAAGTGTTGGCGTGTTGTCGCCCAAGCGGCCCTTGAACAAACGTTTTCCATCTCGGCTTGCGATCAACTGCCAAGCCTTTCCATAGACTAAATGCTCACGACCTCGGACAAGGACGCGAACCCGCGGGATCTTGTCATCATCGAGGGTCTTCGGAGCGCCCACTCGCATGCAGACCTCGATGGTGACCCTATAGCTACCGCTAGAGGGCGCCTTGAGGCTGCGTCTTACGCATGCACCCTCCCGACTCCGTAGTTGGCTGTGCGGAAACGTCACATCCGCATCCAGGCCGTCCTCGAGAACGTAGAAGACGTCGTTGGAGGCCATGAAGTCTTGCAGCGCTGTCCCGGACTTTGGTGAACCAAGAGTGCTGGTATACACTTTCGAGCAGTCATCGAGAACGACCTGATAGTACTGTTCCTCCAAGCCACTGCTACTGTGGGAAATAGGCTTACTGAGCAGCTTTCCCTTCCGCCCTTGTAGCTTGTCATATGCCACGCCATCACCAACAAGCTTCGGCCGTTCACTCCAAAGCTGAAAGCCGTATTTCTTCAGGTCCTCTGCCTTATCGAACTTCACTAACTGCCCATCGAAGCTGTCGAGATCGCACTTGCTGCCAGCGTCGGCAGTCTTTGTAGAGTCGGCCGTGGAGCCGCTCGTGCCGGTCGAAGTCGCTGCGGTCTGCGAATCAGTGCTTGCAGGCGTCTTTTTCGTCGATTCCGACTTGTGGCAGTGATAGTCCGAGCCGTCATTCTTCGTGTGACAGCCCTTCTTGTCCTTGAGCCCTTCATGCGCGGACGCAGCCAGCGGCGCGCTCAGTACCAGGGCGCTCAGACCGGTTAGCCAAAGCTTCTGCATGTCCCCCTCCAGTGTGGGATTCGTGGCAATTCTGGCGGAGCGTGTCCGCCTAATATACGAGGGTCTTCGCGGCGATGCTAACAACGGCGGGGAAATTTTTCCAGCGGTTAAGATGCGTCTGTGAGCACCGGAGCGGCATCTTCGATCGTCACACGTGCAATCGATTTCGGTCGGCGAGCTCGCGCTCGACATATCGGCGAGCGGTTGCGATTCGACGGCTGGCCGTGGCGTTCGAGATATCCAGTGCCCGCGCCACCTTGGACTGCGTGGCGTCGAGGACGTCGACATTCGACCAGAGGCTCCAGGCTTCCTCCCCTCGAGCTCGCCCCACCCCGCCCTTATGCTTTGATGCTGTCAGTCGGTCACGGGCCGCATGGAACGCCTCGAGGATCCAATCGACGTGCCACACCAGCACCGGTGCCTCGACCCGGCTGTAATCCGGCGACGTCTGGACCCGGCAGCCGAGCTCGGCGATTTCGGCGTACACCTCAGTGAGCGAGCTAAGCCCGGGGCGGCCGTCTCGCCAGTGGTCGAGCACGATGCCGACGAAGAAGCCGAACTTGCGCGCGCTCTCAAACTGCGGATCACGCCGGTACAGGAGCGCAGATATCCAGTCAGGCTTGGCATGAATCGTAGCGAGTTGCTGGGACTGATACATGATGACCTCGTGCGTCTCGATGAGGTGGGTGGGGTGCGAATCAGAAGGGGGATCTCACTCGAGGGCCTCCACGTCTGCATCGGTGACGTAACAGCGGTTGTCGTCGATCTTGACCATGGGGGCTTCTTTGACCGGCTGGCCGTCCTGACGGTGATGAAGTCGCCGGCGACGAAGGGGTTGTAGCGCACCGCCACAGGTAGCTCCGGCTCCTCCTCGGGCTCGACCCAATGACCGTGCACCTTTGCGTGTACGTTGCGACACTCAGTCATCACCACGCGCTGGCGCATCTTCTCACTGACCCGGAACTCGGCGTCCTCGATGTAGGCGGTCTGGCACCGGTAGATGTCGCGGCCCCTCGTGTTGGTTACGGAGAGCCCGCCGATGTGCAGGTTGTAGTGCACCCGCATCGATTGGCCGGGCTCCGGCTTCTGGTCGTAGTCGCCCATGGCGCCCCTTGGGTTTGAAGTGCAATCGATTGCACTCGTAACTTCACGGCCAGCCCGCTATGCTACGGCCCAACCAGGAAGCTCGAGATTTCAGGGAGAGGTATGCGAAAAATCGACGTGGAGGCGTGGGCACGCCGAGTCATCGACATGGTGCTCGAGGGAAACCGAGTCGAGGACAGCCGTGTCGAACTCAAGGCTCATTTTCCGGGGGACCACCCACACATCCCCGAAGACGATCACGTCTTCAAGCACGCGCGGCAGTTGGCCGGACATGCGAACGCAGCTCGAGGTGCAGAGTTGCTGTGGTTATTCGGCCTCGACGACGAGGCACACTGCATCACGGACGTGGCCACAGACAAACGCGAGCACTGGTACCAGCGCATCAGCTCGAAGTTCGAGTCACTAGTACCTGAGCTTCTCGAGTGCCTCACGATCGACCACGCTGACGGAGTGGTAGTAGCCTTCTATTTTGGGACGGAGCGGGCGCCTTATCTCGTCAATAATCCGAAGGGCGGACGCATCGACTTTGAGGTGCCATGGCGTGAGGACAATACGACACGGACCGCAAGACGTCGCGATCTCGTATCGGTCTTGGTGCCGGTTCAGCGCTTACCTGATGCAGAAATGCTACTAGCTGCAGCCTCGGTCGGTCGACCAAAGGACAGGCTCGTTTTCTGTCTCGATGCTCAAATCTACCTGGAGCCGCTTGGCGAAGGACAAATCGTGTTTCCGTTCCACAGGATCCGATTAGAGTCCCCTGAGCTAGAATCCATTCATCTTTCTAGGTGGTCGCCGTATTTCGCATCAGCCGAGCCTGCAGGGGCATTCGGAGACGGCAAACATACCTCAATGGTAGATTGTCGCGGTCATGCGATTGTTCTGGGAGGACCGACGAGCATTGCGCTGAGACTCAAATGGTTCCCGACTGACATGGGGTACGACGTCTTCCCCGACAAGTTCGACGTAACGCTACGCCTGCAACCCTCAAGACTCGGGACCGATGTCGTTTTGCGTGCAACCTTCAGCAGCGAGCGCCCAATTCGGAACAAGGGGACAATTGCTCCCATCGCGCTTGATATCAGCGATTACGAAAATGCAGAACGCATTTGGATTGCCGAACCGACTAACTCTTGCGGACAAGCCCCATAACCTGACAAGTTTCCTGACAAGTCGAAGATCGGCATTTTTCGCGACCAACGAAGACCAACAAGCGCCGCCCAACCCCGCATAATGCGGGCTTCATCGGTCACACCAAGAAATTCATATCTAGACCCCTTGCTTGCATGGGGTGCAAGGGGTCCCCGGTTCAAATCCGGGCGCTCCGACTTAGAAAACCCGACCGGCAAAGGTCGGGCTTTTGCGTTCTTGCCCTCTCAAAACCCACAACAGGCCCACCCGATAAGCGTAGGCGAAGCCGAAGCGCGCTGGGAGCGCAGCGACCGAGTAGTCTTGGGCTGCGCCGAACGAGGCGTAGCCGAAGTGAGGCCTCTGTAGCCTCATCCGACCGGAGCGCAAGCGTGTGGCTCCTTGCGGGGCACGTGGTGAGGAGAGCCGTCAAGCCTACGGAAGTCCGCGCATCCTCTGCCCCCAACGGCATCAAAACTCCACTCAACCACGATTGCATCGACTCGCACAGCAGCCTACACTTCGAACATAAACCTTTTACTCAGGGCGGGCCGAGATGCCGTGGGCGACACTCCGTACAATGCGTGTTCGATCGCCGGACTGCATCACGTGCCAAATACAACGGATCATGTGGAGATTACTGATGGAAACCTTGATGATACTCTCGCTTATCGGGCTTGCGCTCTTCATCTTCTTTGGCGTGCGTTTCATTCATCGACGCAATGGCGGCGGCGCGACTGATAAAGAGTCCAAGGAACCTACAGGAGTTCGTCGGTTTCGCGAGCAGCACCAAGAGGCGGACGAAAGAATCATTGGCGCTGTCGATGCATGGATCGGAGAGATTTTCGAATTGAAAGCCTCCGATCAATTCACCGGCTCTTTGCTCCTCACCAACAAGCGTTTGGTTTTCGTCGGCACTTCCTTCCGTCTGGGCTCGGCGGACGCGGAGAGAACCCAGCAGATTTCTGTCGACAAGATCCGCACTCTGGATATTTCGGCCGACAAAGCGCTTCTCGCGCTCGAGGTAAATGACGAGTATGAGTACGGCATGCGAGACAATCCAGAAAACCGCGAGTTTCTAGAGTCAGTGAGGCGCGCGAAGTCGCAACCGTCCGCACCATCTCATTCGAGCTCCACCGGGGGCGCCGACCCGCTGGAGCAGCTCGAAAAGCTCAAGGGACTCCATGACTCAGGGGTGTTATCAGACGCCGAGTTTGAACAGAAGAAGCGCGCACTCCTAGAGAGAGTTTGATAACTCGCCCAGGCAATCAATCGCCATAAACGCATCGACAAGCCGCGCGTAGTCCTGCTCATCGACACAGCACCGGCAGTAATCGTCCATTGGCGTTCGCCGGTCCAGGACGAATACCCGATACAAGTCTTCGACAGCGGCTTTGCGTTCGTCGGTCATTGTGCTGCACATTCGTCGGCGCAATCCTCAGCTCTCGAAGTTGCAAGTCGACGTCCCCTCCAGGGGCTACCCATGCCTCAGCAAACAACGCATCGGCACCGCTTCGCCTGCGGCTCCGCTCATCCAAGAACGTCGCGCGACCGCATGGAGTGGGCTTCGTCGGGGAATGTACTTCCCTTCCGACGCCCCCATCACGTCGCAAAAAGCTGGTCCGGGTCCCGAAACGACTTGAACTCCAAGGCGTTGCCGCTCGGGTCCTGCACGAACATCGTCGCCTGCTCGCCTGGCTTGCCCTCGAACCGGGTGTGCGGCTCGATGAGAAACTCGACCTCCGCATCGCGCAACCGGTCGGCGAGTTCGTGCCACTTCTCCCACGCCAAGACGACGCCAAAGTGGCGCACCGGCACGGCGTCGCCGTCGACCTCGTTGGTGCGCGAGGCGCTCACCTCTTCGGGTCGCAGGTGCGCCGAGATCTGGTGGCCGAAGAAATCGAAGTCGATCCAACGCTCGTCGGTTCGGCCGACGCGGCAGCCGAGAACGTCCACGAAGAAGGCGCGCGTCGCCTCGAGGTCGGAGACCGGAAAGGCCAGGTGAAATGGTGATTCGGACATGTGTCTACTCCTTGCTCAGGTGTTGGGGCTCAGAACGCGAGCGCGTTGCCGGGCATAAACCGACCACGCCGCCGATCCGCAAGATGCTCCTCCCTGTGGCGCGTTTTCCAGCGCCATGGGGAGGTGTCGAGTGTTGTTCACGAGACGGAGGGGCGGGCCACATCGACCACCTGTCGAGGCATCCCACGGCGCCCCGGGCCCTCTCCTCGCTGGCGCTCGGGTCGGACCCGGCTACAGAGGCCTCAGCAGACGGCGCTTCGCCTGCGGATCCGCTCATCAAAAACGTCGCAGATGCGCATGGAGTGGACATCGTCGGGGAGTGTACTTCCCTTCCGACGCGGCTCGATTGGAGTTCTGGCCAATCCTCACCGCTGATGACATCGACACCCTCTAGGTACGTCGGGCAACAACTAACTCTCCGTCGACTTTGCGAAACTCGAAGTGATCCTCCTTCCCTAGGAATCGCGCAGTTGCCATAAATGCCGCGATGCGCACTGCTCTGGCCGTGGTATCAGTAAGAAGCCGCGTGACCTCACAGCACCTTACCCGGTGCGAATCGATGTCTGGGAATCCGGCTAACGCCTCTCTAACTCCCTCTTGAGCACCACGCAGCCACTCATTTGGGATCACGTTGAGAGACTCTGAATAGTCTTCAGAGTCGCATACGGTCACCTCCGCAAACATGCCTCTGCCATCTACCTGACGCCACAACCTGTAGGTTACAGATGTCATAGGAGCCTCGAAGAGGTACCAATAGTCCAAGTGCCGCCGGCAAAACAGCTGCCCCGGTCGAAGCGCGGTGAGCTTTACGGGACCAGAAACACTAAAAGAAAGCCTGGAGTGAGCAACAGAATCAGAAGAGCAAACACAGCAATAAACCAAATCAGCACCACAAAGACCCCAATGCGGACAAGCTTCTTCCGACGTTCCTGCTGCGCACTGCTTTCTGAATCTTGCTTTGCCATCGCTGCCGCTGACAGTGTTCTATGATTAGCGCGCCCCTGCAATTCAATGGAGTGTATTGAGTATACCCGCGCAGCGGCCTCTTGACCATCACGAGCAACGCTGTGCGCCGGTCGGCGTGATGGGAAGACTACTCGCATACGAGATACCTGATGCCACCGCTTCCCGTTGCCACAATCGAGCTTGAGCTCCCTGAGCCCATCGAAGACCTCGACGTCGACGACCTGGCGGAGTTTGTCGCACTTTCCCGATGGAAGGGTTTCCACGGTCAAGCTGAACTGTGGCCGCCACCCAATGTATATGTCGGTGGTTTTACGTCGTTTCCCGCCCCAGAAGACTGCACCGGCGGCTGGATACGCGGGCTGAACGACGGGAGGATTTTGATCGTCGGTCAAAGTGCACGTAGTAAGCGCGACAGATACGCTTGGATCGTCAGCTGGGATGGTGAACTCGACGCTGAGTTCATCGTCGGCGACGATTGGATGTGGGACGTGCTTGTGCTCGACGATGCATTTGTCGTCATCCACGACGATGAGCAAAGGGACTTTGCGGACATGAAGGGAATTCGCGCCTACGGATGCAACGGCGAACTCTTGTACAGCTACGAGCATGTCTTTGGGTGCTATGCCGCTTGCGCAACAGGGCCGCGCAGCTTCCTTTACGTGCCGTTCTTCAAAGACTCGGCATGCCATGTTGACCTCGATGCCGAGGGCACGGGCGAGACCTATTGGCCGATCCCAAAGAAGCTCAGGCTCCCGTTGGCGATTAGTACTGTCGGCGAGGTGACGTATTTCTGGAGGCCATACAACGACAGAGATGGCGTCTATCGCTGGAAACTCGGAAGCGAAGATTGTGAACGTATCGCCGATGCTCAGGACTGGCTCGCTGTGCGCGGTTTGACTGGCGGGCGCTTCTTATATCCGAGACAGGACAGTTACAACATCGTATATGCCGAGCGCTCCACCTAATGCGCAGAATGCTGGACACCTTCATGCACCGAACCTTGGCAGGTGGAGTTCGAGGGTGAGATGGTCGAGTGCCCGGCCTGTCACCGGTACTGGCTGCGGCCCAACACTTGAGCAACATTGGCCCGAGAAACCTGACATGGGGTGCAAGGGGTCCCCGGTTCAAATCCGGGCGCTCCGACTTAGAAAACCCGACCGGCAACGGTCGGGTTTTTGCGTTCTTGCCCTCTCAAAACCCACAACAAGCCCACCCGATAAGCGTAGCCGTAGGCGAAGCGCGCCGCACGAGGCGTAGCCGAGTGAGGCCTCTGTAGCCCCATCCGACCGGAGCGCAAGCGTAGGGAGGTTGGGGGGACAAATGGTCGACGCTCGACACGTGGTCGATCACACCTGCAAACCACCTTATCCCGAAGAATCGCCCAACCGCTCGCGCATCGCCGCCAGCTCGGCCCACTCGTCGTCGGACAACTCACCGAGCTTCTCTCGGGCCGCGTCGAGCGCTCCAGCGGCTTCCTCGAGCACTTCGACGGCCTTGTCGGGCTCGCCTGCTTTGACAAAAGCGTTGGCGCAATACGTCCACGTCTCGGGCGAGACGTTCACGTCGAGTGGCTTCGATGAGGACGCCAAACCTGTGGTCGCTTCGAAGTACCCTGCAGCTTCCTCGCGTGCGACCTCGAGCCACGCTCTGGCCGCCTCGCCGATTCGGCCGAGGTCTTCGAGGCATCTGGCGTACGACTCACGGGCGCCCAGGAGGTGCTCGTCGATGGCGAGAGCACGCTC
Source organism: Persicimonas caeni (assembly GCF_006517175.1). Classification (NCBI taxonomy): domain Bacteria; class Deltaproteobacteria; order Bradymonadales; family Bradymonadaceae; genus Persicimonas; species Persicimonas caeni. The sequence continues at coordinate 179,196 of NZ_CP041186.1, forward strand.
GAAGTCGGCGCGCGCGGCGTCAAACTGGCCGCGTTCGGCCTGGGCGACGCCGCGTTGGTAGCAGGCTTGCGCATGCTGGGGGTCGATCTCGAGGGCGCGATCGAAGAGTTCGAGCGCCTCCTCGTGCTCTCCCTCGTCGCACAGCTCGATGCCCCGGTAGGTCAGCTCCCAGGATTCCGGAAGCAACGCCCCCGCCAACAACTGCTCGCTGGTCGCGGGGTTGGTTTCGCGCTGGTACACCGCCAGATTCCCGCCACTTTTGAACGATCTGGGGAACTTGCGCGTGTCCTTCGCCCAGCGAATCCGAAGCTCGTCGTCGTTCACGCCAATGAGCCCGATGTGGGACTCCTCGCCGTCGCGGCTGACCGTCAGACGCCCCACCTCGTCGTCCCACTCGATCTGGTACTCGTGCTTGGAGTGCTTGGAAATGTAGCCGGCGAACGACGGCCTGACCGGCCACAGCCGCTGCTCCTCGATGACCAGATGAGACTGATCGGTCCGCACCGGGCTCCCCTCGCGCGTCAGCGACTGCAATCGCCAGGCACCGAGCGCCGGCTTGGGGTCGAATGCCTCCATCTTCAAGGCACGCTTGAGCTGGGCGACCTCATCGGGGGTCAGCGCCGACATGGCGTTGTCGACCGAGATGTCTAGTTCCAGCGAATTGATGGCGTCAATGAGCTCGAACTTGCCCAGACCCAGCTCTGCTGCGAGTTGATATACACGCGTCGTCATTGAAGTTCCTCTCAGAAAGACCCGCTCATTGCGGCATGTCAGCGGTGCGACGCCTACCACGGCAGACGCGGCGTCCGAAAGTCATAGAATTCATTCGTCTTCAGATCCCGTCGCTTCGTCCTAGTTGTCCGAACGGAGCCCCCCTCTTGCGAACTCTGCACCGCCGGTGCGAGGCCCGATCACCCCTCTTGCAAACTCTTCAACGCCGGTGCGACGCCCGATCACCCCTCTTGCAAACTCTTCAACGCCGTTGCGGCGCACGATCACCCCTCTTGCAAACTCTTCAACGCCGGTGCGGCGCCCGATCACCCCTCTTGCAAACTCTTCAACGCCGTTGCGGCGCACGATCACCCCTCGTGCAAACTCTTCAACGCCGGTGCGACGCCCGATCACCCCTCTTGCAAACTCTTCAACGCCGTTGCGACGCCCGATCACCCCTCATTCAAACTCTGCAACGCCGTTGCGAGGCCCGATCACCCCCGCCGCAAAAATCGCGACGGCGTTGCCCTGTCGACAAACCCTTGCTGCAGGTCTTTACAAGAGGGGTTGATCGACGGGGCAAAGCCCCTGCAGACTTCGCAACGCCGTTGCGACGCCCGATCCCCCCCTCGCAAAAATCGCGCCGGCATCCGATCGACACCGCAACGCACGGGTCGGCTCCATCGTCGGGGAATGTACGTCCCTTCCGACGCCCTTCCCTTCTGACGCCTACCACTCTCTTACTTCTGGACGTCGACGCGATCCGACAGTACGACGGTGATTCTACAGTTCTACGACGGGAGATTTGAACCATGACGCAATCCATCATCGAAGCGGCGAAATCGAGCCGCTCCAAATGCGGCGAATGCAAAAAGAAGATCGACAAGGGCGAGCTGCGTTTCGGCGTGTACCAGGAGCGGTGGGATAGCTACCGATGGTACCACCTGGCCTGCGGCGCGGCCCAGGACCGCGAGGCCTTCCTCGAGGCTGCCGAGAAGTACGGGAAGCTCGAGAATCTCGACCAAATCCTCGAGGACGCCAAGAGCGTGGGCAAGGGGACCAAGACGCCGCGCGTCGAGGTCGCTCCCAGCGCGCGATCGAGCTGTGTGGTGTGTGAGGAGAAGATCGAGCCGAAAGGGACGCTACGCGGCGTGCTCTTCCGTGAAGTCGAACCGGACACCTGGCGCAAGGGATTCACCCACGTCGAGTGCATGACCCAGGTGTCCGACCTCGACCGTGAGGTTCTCCTCGAGCAGGTCCTGGAAAACTCGCTGCTGACGGACGAGCAAGCCGAGCAGGTCGTCGACGAACTCTGATTGAGTTCGAGACGAGGCGCGCCCAACGAGGCTAAGGATCACCCATACTCTTCGAAGTCGAGTGGTGTGACACCGAAGTGAGATTCAACCTTTCGGCGAGGATAGCGCCGCCAGATTCGGATGCGAACCCCGCAGGCGATGCAGCGCATCGTCGAGGAGTGAGCGCCGAAGCTGGTGGTGCTAGACCGGCGAAGGTGAATCGAATCTCGGTGTCACACCACTAGATCTTCATCGATCGCGGCGAGCGCCTCGTCTTCTTCGACCTGTTGCATCTCGAGCAGAAGAATGTCCGGGTCGACGTCGTGCTGCGGGACGTCGAATTTGCCGGTGAGCTCCGAATCGGGTTTAAGCTCACCGCGCTCGTACAGGTCCCACATCTCGTACCCATAGCGCAGCTCGTGCGGGGGGCGCCCGAACCTCAACGCGTCGGTGATGTTGGCGACGTCGCGCAGCAAGATTTTGCGCGCATGATTGTTGCGGGCGGCCGCGATGGACTGCGGAAAGTCGATGATGACCGGCCCATCCTCTTCGAGCAGCACGTTGAACACCGACAAGTCTGCGTGGACGACGTCTGCGCACAGCATCTTGACGACCTCCCTCAAGATCTGGTCGCACAACGCCACGCCGCGCTCTTTGTCGAGCGCACAATCGGCGATGCGCGGCGCGACCCCGCCGTCGGGTCCCTCGACACACTCCATGACCAGAACGCCGTCGACGAACGTGTGCGGCTTGGGCACGCGCACGCCGGCGGCGTACAGTTTCTTGATCATGTCTGCTTCGGCGGAGTTCCAGGCGGCCTCTTCCTGCTCGCGCCCGTAGCGACTGCGCTTGCCCATCGCTCGCCGGTCACGCGAATTGCGCACCTTGCGGCTTTCGGTGTACTCGGAGCGATTGCGAAACGAGCGCTTCTGCATGTCCTTGTAGACCTTGGCGGCGCGAAGCTCCCCGCCGGACTCGACCAGATAGACCTGCGCTTCTTTTCCGCTCAATAGCGGCCGAACGACGCTTTCAATCACACCGTACTCGATAAGCGGCACCAGCCGCGGTGGCATCCTCATAAGACTCCTAGGGGGAAGCAGAACCTCCGGCTAACGCACGTGTGCGCCCGTCGATTCCGCGAACACCCGGCCACCTACATGATTCGCCCCTCGCGCGCCATCGTAATGTAGCGATACTCAATCAGCCCTATCGACTACGTGTCGAGGTATCCCACGGCGCCCCGGGCCTCAGCAAACGTCGCATGGCCGCATGGAATGGGCTTCGTCGGGAAATGTGCTTCCCTTACCGACGGCCGACATGGTGTCTGGCACCGTGAGGACTCAGGATTTGGCCTTACGGGCTTGCGAGCGTGATGTCGCGTGACATGTCGGCGCAGACGTACCACTCGGCATCGTCGGCGAAAGCATGGACGAGCGCCGGGCAATCGAGAGTAGCAACCGCCTCGAGAAATGTCTTCGGCTCCTTCGACAGAGCCTCTTCAAGTGCGGCGCGAGCAAGTGACTGCTCGCAAAGGTAAAGCCAGAAATCTCCGCAGTGCAGGTGGTCGATGAGGTCCGTTGGTGTCACCGTCGACTCGACCTGCCAGTGGCGCTCTTCCACCTGTATCAAATGCGGCTCGAGCGTTGGGGCGTCGATCTTCGTTTCGCAAACTAAGAAGAGAGGAAAGAACGACGACAGAAGTCGCGCTAGTACCTCTTGCCTCGTTTGCTCGAAGCTACGCCTCCGCTTGCCCCACCAGGCGAAGAGCGGCCTCCTGAGGTGCCAGAGGCGCAGTGAACCACGCGCCCAACGATCTGTGTACTCGCCGATCAGCACGTCCGCGACCGAATTGATGATGTCGAGCCCTTGTCTTGCGTCCGCGTGGGGACAGCTAAACCACTCGATCGCCAGCGCCTTCAGTTCCGCGAGCGACATCTGGGGGATGCGCGCGAGGTCGTGCTGACTGCCACGAAGCTCGTAAAGCTGGGTGAGAGTCTGGATCAGGCGAGCCTTGAACTCATCGCACGCAGGTTCGATCTGCTCGCGGAGAACAGGAAAAACTCGACCGTCATCGGCACATTCGAGCTCGAAGGGAACTCCCTCGGCGTCAAACCCGGTATACAATCCAGCTTCGATCTCGGGCGGTTCATAGTACCCCCAGAGTTCTCGAGTCTCGAAGTGGACATCGAGTGTGCTGGGATCGTCGTCGAAAATGAACAGGGGTTTCTTCATTCGCGTTACCGGGCGCAAACCGGCCACGCAGCCGATCCGCTAGATGCTCCTCCCTGTGGCGCGCTTTCCAGCGCCATGGGGAGGTGTCGAGTGTTGTTCACGAGACGGAGGGGCGGCTCGACCATCGACCCCTTCACGAAGCGAATTGACCGGCCCAGGCGAAAGCGTGCGCAGGACGCGCAAATCCCTCGAATACCCGCATAAGCTAGGCTTCGTCAGGTCTCGTAGTTGCCAGCCGACGACCCTTCCAGAGCGCATGAACGGCCACTACGGCAAGCACGACGCTGAGAACCCAAACCGTGTAGCCGCCAATGACCACGTACATCGGCGTGTGGCAAACCTCGTTCTCCAAGGCTAACCGTCCGGCACATCGCACTCCGTGAACACTACGGATGGAGTTCGCCATCGAACCGGCATAACTCAGCGCCCAATAGCCAGCATACGCTGAGAGCGCGACGCCACCGAAGCAGAGCTTGGCGCGGCGAGCCAGGTTCACAGTGTCCGCATCTCTATCCATTCGTTGATCGAGCCAAAAGGAGTCCGCCCCCCTGCCTTGCAGGGACTGATGCTCCAACTCTAATTGACTGAAGCCTCGATTGCCACAGTTGGGAGCCGTGACCGGAGACCGGACACCGTGACCGGTGCCGGCCGTCGACTCGGCGCGCTGCGCGCGCCATAGAGGTGGGTGGGCGCGCATCTAGCTTTCAGGCTTTCCGTCCACCGGGACAAGCCCGGTGGGGCGGCTGCCTCGCCGAACTGCGAAAAAGAACCGCAGCTCAATCGTTGAGCGAACCAGGCCGCCCCCCAGAAGCCATCATGGACGAGGAATAAACCCGCCCTTGGGCTCGACCTGATAACAGGTGGGTATTTCGACGGGAACCGTGGTTGAGGGCACCAGCTTCGCATCGGCCGGGACCCGAACATAAATCCGGCGCAGAGGGCTTTTCCTTCCACATCCGTTGGCCCCCATTGACTCACATACGGGTACCGTCTTTGTCTGCTGGCACTGCTGCTCGGGATATACCGGGAAGACGTCTTTTTCGGCGTCGAGAAAGAAGTCGACCGTGACTGGCTCACACGAGGTCGTCTCGTAGGCGACCAACCAATGGTGACCGTCGGGGTCGACGAAGAGCGCCCCGAGCCCGTCGCCTCGGGCTCCTCCGGGCCGAACTCTGGTCAACGTTTGGCGTTGAATCGAAAACTCCCGGACATCGATGAGTCGTTTCCAGCCCCGCCCATACGCCTCACGTAGTTTTGTTTCGCGAATAAAGGCGTTCGACTCTTCCATGATGCGTCGCCCCTCTGCTCTCGTCGCACAACCTTCCGAGCCGAGCTCGGGTGGCCTCGGTTCAGCGGGAGCTTCGCTGTCGAGCACGTCTTCTTCGACCATGGGGCCGAGCTCGGGAGCTTCAGCCGGAGACTCTTCGTCGCCCGTGGCTTCTATCCCAGGGTCAGCGCTTTCGTCGGGGTCCGCCTGCTCGGATTGCTTCGTGTCGGTGGGTTCTCCAGCCGACGCCCGCGACTCCTCGGGAAGCCGATCTGCCCCCTTCCCGGTCGCTGAGCACGCCGCGAGGCAGAGAACCGTGAGCGAGAGGACGCAGCATTTCTTCCAAGTTCTCATCGAGCAGATCCTTTAGAAATCGTACGTTGCAACGATAGAGGCCCGTGAACCCTATGGGTACCACCGTTTGTCTTAGTGCTACAACGTCACCACCCTACCGCCTCATCTGCCGATACGCATCGGGGCCAAAATGGTGGATGGCAGCCCCTGCACAAGTGGCGGCCCCCGCCCGCGCTCGACATCGACCGCGCAACTCGTCGAGAACACCGTAGAGCGCCTCATAACCCTCCTGGTAAAAGGAGCAGGCATCGGGCGCGATACGCTCCGGGCCGGTCTCGACGCCGAACACGACCGGCGTGTGGCGCCACAGGTCGAGGTTCTGCTCGACGCCGCCGACCACGCCGTTGCCGTCGTGCGCCCCATGGAAGAACGACGGCTCGCCGTCACGGTTGGGGCGATTGTCGTAGTAGTTCAACACGGTGACGTAGTCCGTGGGCGCGTCCACCTGGTCGAGAAAACGACGCATGGGGGCGTTGTAATGGGCCAGGTCTGCGCCCACGTCGACCGCCAACGTCAGGTGCTGGCCGGTCTTCTGCTCGTAGGCGGCGAAGCTATCCCTGCACGAGTCCAAAATGCGCTTCCAGCGCGCGGTCCACTCGCGGTTGTAGCCGTTTGGGAGCCGCTCCTCCCACCACATGCCGGCGTGGGGTCCTTCGGTGACGGTGTGAGGCTCGATGTCGAAGTGGACCCCGTCGAAGCGCGCCTCGGCGTCGTCCGTGGCCAGATTGAAGTCGACGATGTCGCGACAAATCCGCACGGGCACCTTGGCGTTTTGCTCGCTCGCCAGCCAAATGGCCTGGCCGTCCAGGTACTCCACGGCGACTCCCTGCTGGTGCGCGCGCCGCAAAAAGGCGCGAAGCGCAGGCCGCTCATCCTCGTCGCCAATCGGGTCGTAGGTCACTCTTCGTAGCCGCGCCAATCGTCCGTCGTTGTTGTGATTGCGCGCCTCGAAGTACAGCCGGTCGACCGCCTGCGCCTCGCGTCCGTGTGGGGCACGCAAAAACTCGAACAGCTCGTCGGCCGCGCCATCAGCGTTCTCGATAAGCGCCTGTGCGTTCGGCGACTCGCTCCACAGCCACATCGCTCGCATTTGACCGGCCCGGCGCTCCCCGGACTGACTCGCCTGCACCTGGTTGGCCGGTGGCGACTGAGGCGTCGAGCAGCACGTCATTCCCCCACCCACCGCCAGGAGAACACAGCTCAGCGTGACGGCTTGGAAGACACGGGTCGGCATAGGTCGGCTCTGGATCGAAGCGGAGGAACGGTGATGAACGGGCGTGCTCCAAATGTATGCACGTCGTGCCGCTGCTTCCGAGGAGTCGACCGTTCTAGAACCCCGTCCGACCCACCTTCGAGCGTTTCGGCACCAAAACTGCACCGTCGACGACGAGGGGCACGACCAAAGACACGTAAACCACTGAAGATCCACACCTTTCACATCCTTAGACTGTTTTAGTTGTACCTTATGGCCTCGGGCGGGACGATATAAATGTCAACGATGACCGAGGTCGCTAGGCAGGTGGCCGAGGAACTCGATCTGCTAATTCGATGTGTCATGAGGGCAAACGATGAGAAACGGAACGAAATCTAGGCGACTGATGATGGTGGCTTGTCTAGCGGCGTCGGTGGCGTTGGCGGCTTGTGGCGGCGACGACAACCCTGCCGGCAATAACGCGAATCTCAGCGCCAACAACGGTGCGGACACAGGCGAGCCGGACACTGGTACCCCCGATGCCGACGAGCAGGATGCCGGCGATGAGGACGGCGGCGAGCAGGATGCCGGCGATGAGGACGGCGGCGAACAGGATGCCGGCGACGAGGACGCCGACGTCGAAACCTGCGAATTCGACGACATGCTCAGCCAGGCGGCCGACCTCGAGCTCGACGAGAGCGCCAACAGTTGGTCGCTACAAGCCGAGACCGGCGCGCAGATGCTCTCGCTCTGGATCGGCAAAGACGCCGGAGCGACGGGCACCGGCTCGGTCGACTTCGCAGACTCCCCGCTGGCCGACCAAGACAACGCGCTGGTCGTCGGACGAGGCTGTTCGTCGGAGGGCTGCGATGCCTACTTCATGGCGATCGGGGGCTCGATGGATATCACCACCTGGGATAAGGACACCGCCGGAAGCTTCGAAGCCGACATCTCCGACGTCGAACTGGTCGAGATTGCCGCGACAGCGAACGGCTTCGAGCGCGTCGACAGCGGCCTAACCTCGTGCATCGACAGCCTCAGCCTCACCGCGGCGACCGATCCGATGGACGCCTTTCCGGACGTCACCACCTGCGACCGCGACGGAATCACCACCGCTGGTGGAAACTCGGCGGTTCCGACCGATAGCGGCGCACTGATCGTCGAGGCGGCTACCGACGGCCAAGCCACTCAGGACTTCCTGTCGCTGCAGATCTATCCCGACCTCGCCGGCGCGGCGACCTCCGCAGGCACCTACCAGCTCACAGACTTTAATTACGCGACCTGCGAGAACTGTCTGCTGATCTACGCCGGCTGCGACGATCAGACCTGCCAGAAGACGTTTATCGCCGGCGAAGGCACCCTCGAGGTCACCAACGCCGGCACGGTCGACGGCGCATTCACCGCTGGAGAGCCGTTCACCGCGGCGCTGACAAACGCCAAGCTCGTCGAGGTGACCATCGACGCGAATTACGACACCGAGGTCGTCGAAGGCGGCGAGAGCTGGTGCATCAGCCAGTACTACTGGGACGGCGCGATTCAATCTCCCCTGCCCTGAGCCGCGGCTCATCGCGCCATCACACCGAGCGGTTCGTGGTGGCGCGTGTCTCACCACCGAATGTTCAACGCCTGAATTTTTTTAAAGAGGACACCATGAAGAATCTCCATGACAGAACGCAACATCTCTCCCCGCGTCTTGCGGGACTCGCCCTGACCGCCGCCGTTTCGCTGGCAGCAGTGGGATGCGGAAACCTCGACGAGCAGCACCTCGTCTTCGATACCCGGCAGCTCGCAGTAGGCGGGGACGCCTACCACGACGCGGTCAATGACGACGGCGATTGGATCAAGGTCTGCGACAACGACCCCAGCATGGATCCCTACGTCGAGTCGGAAGGCACGTTGGAGACCTGGGAGGAGTGGGCGCTCGACTGCATGAATGGCGGCGCGGCTCCGTCGCCAGGAACCGTCGGCGTCATCTACGAGTGCTCGACGACCGCCGAGGTGATGAGCGACACCGGCGATCGCACCGACCTTCGCGTCTTCCAAGGCGAGTGCAAGGAAGCCGGTGAAGGAACTCTAATCAAACACGCCACCAGCCTGCTGCCGACGAGCGAGCCCGTCGGCCGGACCGGCAGGGACGCGGACCGCGTGGGCGACTCTCGCACCGACTTGAAGCGCGACGACGGTTTCGACGCCTGGGGAAGCGACATCTACGTGTGCCGCGGAACCAATTGGTCGATGTTGGCCTCCAAAGGGGCCATCGCCTTCGACTTCTTCGAGAGCAAATGCCGACACGCAGGCAGCACGGTCATGCGCGGCACCGTCGAGCAAGGCCGTGCTCCGGCGCCCAAGGCACGAGGCATGGCCGGCCGTGGTGACGTCAGCGTCGGTCCCGCCGACGTGATCCACAAAGAGATCGAAAGGGGGAGCAAAAACGGAGAAGTCTGGTACAAATGCGTGGAGACCGGGGACGTTGTGTGGCACTCGGAGGGCATCCACGCCTACAATGACCTGGTCGCAGATTGCAACGCAGCCGGCGGGACCATCTCTACTGGGATCACCTGGTTCGGCGAGCCCTATATCACCAACGATAGTAGTTTCTAGTAGATACTGAGCTGAACCAAAGACCCGGCCGACATCGGCCGGGTTTTTTCGTTTTTGTGTTCTTGCCTCAGCTAATCCTCGAGCCCTCACCCCGTTCGCTTCTCGACCTCGTCGGGATGGATCTGCTCGCCGGTGATGACGCTCAAGGCGTTGGCCAGCGCTTCGTGCTCGGACGCGCCTCGTCCGCTGGCGGTCGCGTTGCTGTTCAGCTGGATTTCGGCGATCCAGGTGCCGTCGTAACGGCACCCGACGATATACGGCACGCTCTTGCCCTCGACATCGAGGAGGCCCTGGCGATACCCCTGTAGCGGCTGACGCGGTGCGAGCGCGGCGTCCGGCGGCAGGCCGGGCCGGTCGTCCGAGCCGAGCCTCCCCACATGGGTATGGCCAATCTGCGTAAAGCTGCCCTGCGAGGAACGGCCCTGCGAGTGGCCGCCCTGCGCTGCTTGTTCAGCGCCGCCTCCCAGATACTCGGCCATGCACGCAGCCCTGCAAAACACACCTGCGTCGAGGCGTAGCTTCTCGCTGCGCTTTGACTGCGGCCCGATGTCGGTCTCCATGAAGTCGACCGCGTCGAGCTTCCAAATCGGCGAGGCAAATTCAGTCCCACACTGTTTGCACGTCGGCATCTTTCACTCCATTTCGAGTCATCAAGTAAGCGCGCAAAACTTAGGAACACCAGGCACAATTGCCAGCCATGTCGCTCACTTGGCGACGCCCCCGTGGGGCGAACTACGCCACGCTCCAATTGGCGTAGGCCCCCTGCACGTCTTCGTGGTCGGTGATCTTCTCGAAGAAGCTCAGGAAGCGCCGCGCCTGCTCGGGCGACAGCTCGACGCGCTGGGTGGGCTCGAACATGGTCGAGGCGGTGTGTACGGGGTAGCCGGCCCGCTCCATTGCCCGGTCGAGTTGGCGCACGTCGGTCGAATCGCAGAAGATGCGGTAGGTCGGAACGCGCCCGTCGTCGCGGTCGCGCAAGATCGGGCCACGAAGCTCGTCGCCGCCCATCTCGATGACCTCCAACATGAACTGGTCCTCGTCATCGACATGGCGTGTGTCGACGCGAACGACTCCGCGACGCTCGAACTGCCATTCGACACAGCCATCGTCGCCGATATTTCCGCCGTGCGCTTCGAATAACTCCTCGAGCTCGTGACTCGTCCGACGCACGTCGTCCGTGATGGCTTCGACGAGGACGGCGATCCCGTCCGGCCCGTAGCCCTCGAAGATCACCTCCTCGTACGTCGGCCCCGCCACCTCGCCGACGCCTTGCCGTCGCGCGCGCTCGATGAGGCCCTCCGGCATATTCGCCTCCTCGGCGCGTCGCACCGCGTAGCGCAGACGAAAGTTATCGTCGGCCTCCCCTCCTTGCTCGCGTGCAGCCACTGCAATCTCGCGCTGCATCGTCGAAAAGGTACGGTCTTGCTCGGTCGTCGAATCGGTCGTTTCAGTTATCATATCCACCATGTGCGGCAGGAAACTGCGTGAGTCGAACGCTTCTTTTTCGATTGGGTCCGGTCTGCAGAGGCTAATCACGACCTCGGCGAACTCAATCGCACACTCGCTCATCAACCGTGCTCCAACCCGACTCCCCCCCCAGGCGTCGCATGGCCGCATAGAATGGGCTCCGTCGGGGAACCCCATGCCCTTACGACGCGCAGACAATACGCATACTTGACGCCCCTCGACTCGTCTGCAGATTCGACGTCCGAAGGCGTAGTTTTCGGTCGACACCGGCAAAGGAGAGTCACGATGGCAGACGAACAGCAACCGCAAGAGGAGCCCCAAGAGCGCGAAGCTACCCAAGAGGAGCTCGACCACCACGCGAACCAGCAGAACCCGAACAACGAAGCGCACAAGAAACAACAGGACAACCGCGCCGATCAGCTCAACCCCAACAACCCGAAATACCGCAAGTCTCGAAAGAAAGACTGACCACCATGCAAACCACCCTCACCGTGCAGTGCCCCTGGTGCTTCGAGCGACTCGAGCTGTGGGTCGACCCATACACCGCCGGCGAGTTCGTGCGCGACTGCGACGTGTGCTGCCGGCCGTGGCGAGTCTTCGTGGCGCGCGACGCATCCGGCCGCCTGCAGGTCAACGTGCAGCGGTCGGGTTAAGTCGACGACGCCCTCCTATTCACTCCGCTGGCCTGTTAGCATCCCCGCATGGACATCAACCTCATCGTCATCGCCCTCGTCTTCCTGGTCATCATCGCTGGCAGCATGGCCGCCATCGGCGCACTGGTCTGGCTGGTCAAAAGAGGCGGCTCGGCTGGGCCTGTGCCCGTGCCGATCGGACGAAACAGGGCCGCGGCTGAAGGCGAGCCGGTTCGCGACTGTGAGGTATCGGTGCGAAGTTATACGCGCCGAAGAGGCGTCGTGCGGGACACTCCGAACGACCACGAACTCGACTTCTATTTCGAGGCCGACGTCACTATCCCGCTGCCCGACGACCTGCAGCTTTATTGTTCACTTGGCCTCTACGGGCCGGCCGATATCCCTGGCGGACTCATGCTCGGCCTCGATGACCTCGAGCAGACATTTCGCGTCTACAGCAAAGATCCAGCCCAAACCCGCACCTTCTTCGACGCCCCCGACTTGGTCGACGCGCTGTGCGACTTGGCCTACGACGCCGACGAGACGCGCCTGCAGCCCGGCTTTCTCATCGTCAAGCTCGACGAGCGGCCCGCCCCCGACAAACGAAGAGCGATTCTCGACGGGCTCGCGCGCGCAGTGAAGGCGCTCGAGCAGCGTGATCGCGAACTTCATGCGGGACGTCGCGGACCCGCATGAAATGGGCTCCGTCGGGGAACCCCATGCCCTTATGACACGGAGCTACGGGGGTGGATATAGTTGGCCCATCATGGGAGGTCGGTTCTCGTACGTTCGCTCCGCCGCGGGGGCGGAGCCGGAACTGGGGGAGACTCTGCGTTACTCCGACGTCTGCGCATGCACCGCCACGTCGATCGACGCGCAGTCATCGGCCGCCACCCACTCGTTGACCAGCTCGCCGGCGACCGTGGCCGTCGGGGCGTACGGGTTGTGGGCGATGCTCACGAATAGCTCGTCGCCGCCGGTCTCGAGGCCCAGTTCGTAGTGATAGGTGCCGTACTGGTCCGGGGCGAGGCAGGCCTCGCCGGTCCACACGCCGTCGGTTTCCTGCAAGGGCACGCCCTCGGCGGTGTCGAGCGGGTAGAGGCTGCCGCGGAGCACGGCCTCTTCGACCTCGGCGGGGTTGCGGGGGGCGAAGGCGAACGTCACCGGGCAGCACTCGGCGCCGGTGTCCTGTCGGACCCGGTCTTCGCGGACGTAGGCGTCGCGCTCGGGCGGCGCGTCGTAGCCGGCGTCGCCCGATGGACCGCCCAACGTGGGCAGGTTGCGCTCCGGATTGTCCGGCGGGGTGACCGGCTTCTGGGAATCGTCCGGCGAGTCGTCGCCGCATGCGACTGCGCCGACGAGGAGCACCAAGACAATGCTACTGCTTACAAATCGTCTCATGGAACCGTGTCTCCTCATCGGGCCGTCTCTCCTGCGCCGCTGTCGAACGCGGGAAGCGGAATATCGCCGGGGGTCGTCTTGTCGCCAGTCGGGCCGGCCTCGCTCGAATGGGCGTTCAAGCGTTGCGCCACCTCGAGATAGATCTGATCGCGACGCTCGGGCTCGATATGCTCGTGCATCATGCGGTGCAAGCCGGTCTTTTGCTCGAACTCGTACGGCAAGAGCTCGGCGAAGGCGTCCTCGATGCCCAGCTCGTCGTTCTCCATCTGGGCTTTGGCTCGGCCGAGCAGCCTGATGAGCGACTTGCGGGTGATCGGACCGGGCTTTTTGCGCAGGTCGCGCACCGCGTACTCGAGCACCTCGCGGCTGGTCATCTCGCGCGCGTCGAAGGTCTGCAGCTCGACGGTGTGCCACAGCTTGCGCAACACGTTGGCGTCGGTCTCCTTGGCCAGCCAGCGCGCCGTGAAGTCGGCCGTGGCCGCCGGCGGCATACGTCGAAACACGATCGCAGCCACCTCCCGTACACGCGGGTCGGCGTGCTCCGGGATATGGGCGACCAGTCGAAGCGAGTCCGGCTCGCCCACGTTGGCGAGCGCGCCGAAGACGGGCCGCTGGTACGCCGCGCTCTTGCCGCGCACCTCTTCGAGGAGCGTGGCGATCTGGCTGAGCGCAGCCTGCTTGATATCTTGGTCGTGCGGCTTGCGCCCCGACATCGCTCCCAGCGCCAGCAACGACTGGCGAGCCATGACGCGCTCGCCCTTGGTCTTGCCGCTGGCTAGCGCGTTCGACCGCCCGCTCAGGTAGCTCGCAAGCTCCACGCCCACGTCGGAGCGGTCGATAAGGGCGAGCACCGCCCGGCTGCGCTCGATGGTGGGCGCGTTCTCGTCGCGCATCACGCCCTCCAGCGCCGCCTTGGCCTGCGGGGTGCGCGCGTTGCCGAGCGCGATATAGGCGCCCATGGTCGCCTCCGCGGGCAACTCGCCGCGCTTCATTTTGTCGATGACCGCGTTGGCGGCTTCGGGCTTGGCCTCCAGGAAGGTCCGCAGCGGAGGCCACGTATCCTTGATGCCGACCTCGTCGCTCGTGGCACGGGCGACGTATTGATCGACGGCCTGGTCGACCGTCAGCTTGCGCGCCTCGGCCAGCGCGGCGAGCTCGGCCTTGCTCGGAGGCTGACGCTCTTGGAGCGGAATCATCTGGGGCAAGAGGTCGGCCCACACATAGGCCGACTCCGCCGTGGGCGCGTCGTCTAACGTTGTCACGTCGTCGTCGGCGTAGGTCGCCCGCGTCGTGTGCTGCACCCGAGAGTGAGCGCCTTCGTACGAGGCTCGCGCCTCGAGGCTTTCGAACCAGGCGACGTCTCCGGGAACGACGAGTTGGTGGCTGTCGGTGACCCTTGCCACCGAGCCCGCACCCTGCGTCCACGGCTCGAAGGAGGTGATCGCCTGAGCGAGCGCGGGCTCGCCATTTTTCTGTGTCTGGGTCACGGTGGCCACGAACGAGCCGTTGGCGCCACGACCTCCGAGAGAGCCCTTGCCGTCGGCCGGCCACAGCCAGCCAAGCTCGTGCACCAGCGCTTGCTGCACGCGAGCGTAGCCTGCGTCCATGCCCTTTCGATGGGCAAAGCCGTCGATCCCGCAGTCCGGGCCCACGCGCACCAAGAACGGCGCACGAAGCTCGGCGTCCTCGACGATGGTATCCGCCTCGATGCTGGCGAAGCGGCCCAGTAAGACGCTCCCTTCCGGGTCGGTCGACAGCGCCCGCAGCTCCAGGCGCGCCCGGGTGGTCGCGCGCAGGTCGGTGCCCGCCTGCACCGGCACGTTCACGCCGAGACCGCTCAGATCGAGATCGGCCTTATCCTCGCTCACCAGGTCGTAGGCGAGTTGGACGCCCGGCGTAAAAGCACACCCGCGAGCACGCTCGCCCGACGCTCGAACACCTTCTACCAGATGGGCATGCTCGGCGCGCTCGACGGCCGCGTCGGACTGCGTCGAGGGCGCTGCGTAGTAGAGCCACGCGCCCGCCCCACCCACACAGGCGACGCCGGCCACGGCCAGGAGCCATTTGGTCTGTATCGTCATCATTCCAAGCTCTCGAAAATGGGTGTATCGACGTCGTAAAGCTTCCCTTCGGCGGCGGTGATCCCGTCGTAGGTCAACAGATTCCACTTGATGGAGAACCACAAGAAGTTGACCGCGGCGTCCACCGAGCCCGTAAAGAGCTTGAGCGCCCAGGGCACCGAAATATTGGTGTTGCCGCGGCGGCTAAACGGCTCGGCTTCGCCGTCTCGGTACAGCCAGTGGTAGATATTTTCGTAGACCGGCCCGATATTGAACGAGACGACGTTGAAGCCTGCCCCCAGGCAAAAGCCGGGGTTGTCGCTCGGCACGCAGCCGGTCAGGTTGAAGCCGGCGGCCGCGCCCATCTTGAGCGCCAGTTGCCAGCGGAAGAAGCGCTCCTTGGCGGCCGCGTCGAAGGTGCACAGGTAGGGCTTCTGGTAGTTCACGCCCAGCCGGCGCAGCGTCCCGTCGGGCATGTAACTCACCGCGCTGGCGTTCGGGTAGCTGGTGCTCAAGCCCGACTGAGTAGCGTTGTAGATGGCGTCGGAGTCGTACGTCGGCGCGGCTTCTGCGTCGTTGGACGCGAAGGCCACTGAATTCGACATCCAGCGATACTCGGTCTCGCTGCCCGTGAGGCATTCCGACCGGGTGAAGTTCGTCGCGCACTGGGGCTCGGGGTATTGGTAGGCGAGTTGAGCGCCCAGCCAGACCTCGTCGCCGCCGCGCTTTGCGTCGACCGCGTTCGCCTCGGCCTGGCTACTCAGCTCGGCGAGCCGACCGCCCTGCACGTTGCAGTTGCGCGCAGCCTCGCGGAACCCGGCCGGCTCGTCGACCTTCACCACACACGAGTCGGTGCCGATGCACGGATATTTCTGGTCCTCCTCGGGGCCGAATTGCAACTGCGCCTCGACCTCGACCGACGCGCCCACGGTGAAGGTGAACGTCACCAACACCGGCACCGGGCCGATCTGCCAGCGCCACTTGTAGCCCCAGCCGACGCCCAAGCCCATCTGGCCGCCGTAGCGTCCGGTCGTCCATTCGGTCGACGGGTTGCCCTGGTTGGCCCGCTCGAGCGCACTCTTGATGTCGTCCCACGGCGGCGCCAGCGTGATCTTGACCGGCGTGGAGGACGCTGTGGACGAATCGGCTGGGAAAGGGACCGACGAGCTCTCCGGGTCCATCGGGTCGATGAGTTGGAAGCCGAGCATCTCGGCGGTCATGCTCGTGCTGACCTCCTGGCCCGGGTTGCGGCTCAGTTGGTTCTCGAGGTCATAGGTCGACCGGCCGCTCTCCCCGTCGGTGCGGTTGCCGCCGTTGACCGTCTCCACGCAGTTGTCTTTGGCCTGCCCCTGGCAGTTGATCTCGGTGTCGTTGTCGTTGCTACCCGACATCTTCGCGTTGCCGGTCTTGGTGTTCTTTGAGCTGCCGCTAAATCCGGTCGTCGCGATCGGCTCGAGCGGGGTGACGAAGCGGTCGAGATTGACCTGCAGCACGCCCTCTGAGACCCGACAGCCGCGCAAGGTCTTACCGAAGACTTTGCGGGCATTCTCGGCGGCCGTCTCAGTGTCTACTTCTAGCGAGTACGCCGTGTGGTAGGTTTCGGGAGAATCCCAGTCCGGCGAGGAGGGGTCGGGGACGTATTCGCTGAGCGTGTAGTTCGGGGTGAGTTGCCGGGTGCAGTAGTCGCGATTGGGACAGGAATAATATTCGGTTCCCTGACGCGTCACGAAGGCGTCGCCGTCGTACTCGGGCCGGTCGTCCGACTCGATGCAATACAGCAGGCTGAACAGGCGCGAGTCTCCAGTGATGCGTACTCCCGACCCAAACGCAGTGAAGTAGCCTTTGATTTTCTCGGTGATCGGCAGATTCACCGACTGGGTCGTCCCCTCGGGACTCGGGCCCTCCAGCGGAACCTCGCCGAGCTTGTAGTGGAACAACTTCGAGGTGTCCCACGTGGCCTGTTTCGGAACGATGTAGACGGAGGCTCGCAGATTCTTGGGCCCGTAATTGGCCGTCGGTGACGATTGGCCGTCCTCCCAGGCCCCGCCGATCTCGACGTCTTCGGCCCAGGGGTTGAACGGGTTTTCCTCGTTGAGGTTCGCCACCGACCAGCTCAGGTCGACGGGCAGGCTGGCGTTTAGGTTCGACTCGGTGCGAATGGTCAGATCCGAGCGCGCCTCGATGTCGCCGGGCATGATATACGCGCGGCGGCCGACGTCGGGCTCGACAAAGTGGATATCGAGCCGCTTGGCGAATTCGCGCTGCTCGTAAAAGGCGATCAGATCATAGGTCCCGCTGGCGGCGTCGAAGAAGAAGTCCTGCGGGTTCGGCACGCATTCGGGAGTATGACTGGCGAGGTAATCGGCGCCGATGCGTTGCGGGTTGACGTCGACCTTGTGCCAGGCCGCCTGTCCTTCCATGTCGTAGGAGGCGCGCAACGCCGAGTTGAAGTAGTCATATTGCTGGCGAAACTCGCTCACCGACAGCCCCAGCTTTTTGGCGGCGTTGTCCTCGGAGACGCTCCTTCCATCGGCGCAATCCTGGGCGATGGGCCCTTGGTATTCGATGGTGAAGCGTTGCTCCTCGCCGACGGTCTCGGCCTCGTCGGGAACGATGTCGCGCTTGAACGCCACGCACCGAAAGCCCTGCACGAGCTTTTTGGTCTCTTTGTGCTCGTACTCGTCGCTGACCCAGACGACCACGCTCGAGGTCGGCGGCACGATCCCCCAGCCAAATTTGGTCCACAGTCTGATGGTGTAGGGCATCCCCGGATAGATGGGAATGCCCGGCCCGAAACCGCCGCCATCATGAATGTCGGGATGCGGCCGGGTATCGACGTCCACGCCTCGCAAAACGTTGACATTTCGCTGCGTCTGGGCGTCGTAGTGCGGGACGACATAGTCAAATTCTTGGTTCCCTCGGCGGGGACTGTACAGGGTGTACGTATCGAAGCCGCCCCACATGGCCACGTCCGTGGCGCTGGGGTTCTCGACACACTCCATGTCTAGGTTGCGCCGCGCGCGGCCGTGGCACTGGCGAGGAATACACGCGGTGCGGGTTTCGACCTCGATGGCCTCCTCGGCCGGCTGCGCGCAGGTCATCTCGACGGTGCTACCGGTGGCGGTGTAGGTCTTCTGGGTGCCGTCGTCGTTCGTGTCGCCGGCGCCGCAGGTGTAGGTTACCTCGAAGTCTTGCGCGCAGCTCGTCGAGTAGCGACACGTTAACGAGCCTGCGCACTCGTTGCGCAGCTGGTTGATCTCAGCGCTGTCGTTGGCGCCACAGGTGGCCGACTGGATCTCGATGGCGTAACGCTCCGTGATCCGCACGGTCGCACTGTCCCCGGCACGGCTGGCGTACTCCTCGGAGTTGGGTTCGAGCGACTCGGCAAAACGCCAGCCGACCTCGCCCTCGGGGCAGTCGATCGACTCGTCGAGCCCCAGGCGCGTGGTCGGACTGGAGTCGTCCGGCGCCGGGTCGTTCACGCACCCGGCGAGCCCTGCGCTCAACGCCGCGCCCAAGAGAATATACAAATATTGTCGTCGCATCTTACGTCCTGTGTTCATGGCGCCACGCACCGCAACACTACACATCCATCACCGCCGGCGTTGAAACCGGAGCCCAGTTGATTCGAACCGGCCCCCACCGAGCCCGAGCTAATGCCCTGGCACAGCGAGTAGTCGGGCGCCGAAGTATTCGCAGGCACGCCGTCGAGGCCGTCGGCCGTGCTGAACCCCGTGGGATACGTCCCGTAGGTTCCCGCGGCGCCGGCGTTATTCGGACCGACGGACACACCGCCCACCTCGCCCGCACCACCGCCGGCCTCGCCGGAGGCGACGAAGGCGTCTTCGCCGTTCGAGTCGGTCGCCCCGCCGCCCGAGCCGGCCGCGACGTCGTCGCCGCGGCCAAACTCGGTGCCGCCGCCTCCGGCGGGCACGACGAACGAAGCCGACGTGCTGCCGCTGACCTGTACGCTGGTCAGCCCGCCGCCACCGCCACCACCGCCGGTGAACGAGTCGCCGTCGCCCAGGCCGCCGCGGGTGTCGACGCCATATTTGGAGCCGATGCCCGGCGTGCCGCCGAAGTCGTAGACGACGCCGAAGTCTCCGCCCTGGCCGACCCATACGTCGATGACGTCGCCCTGGCTGACGCTGAGCGTGCCACTGACGTAGCCGCCCGCACCGCCCGGAGTGCCTCCGGTGCCGGGCCCGGGGCCGCTCGCGCCGTTGCCGGAGCCGCCGGCGGCGCCCCAGGCCTGTACGTAGACCTGTGAGCATTGGGCGGGCACGGTGAACGACCCGCTGACGGTGGTGCCGTCGGTGGTGGGCTGATCGACGACGAGCTTGCCCGCCCCGCAAGTGCCCGTGTTGCCCGCGCAGTTGCCCGAGCTTGCGCCACACTCGCAGTTGCTGGTCGAGCAATCCGTGTCGAGCGTACACGCCGAGCCCGCGCCGCAGCCGCCGCAAGACGAGCCGCCGCAGTCGACGCCGGTCTCGTCGCCATTCTGGATGCCGTCGCTGCACGAGGCTGCGCACGTGCCGCCCGAGCAGTTGCCTCCGGCACAATCACCGTCGGCGTTGCAGCTGTCTCCAATCGCGCACGTATTCGAGCACACCCCGCCGCAATCAGTGTCTGATTCGTCCTGGTTTTGCACGCCGTCCGAGCAGGTCGCCGTGGCGCACACATTGTTCAGGCAATAATTCGAGGTGCAGTCGCTGGCCGTCGAGCAGACTTGCCCATCAGCGCACCCGCCGCACGTCAGCCCCCCGCAGTCGACGTCGCTTTCGTCCTGGTTCAGGATGGTGTCGTCACAGGTCGGCGTGGCGCAGACGTCGTTGAGGCAATAATTCGAGGCGCAATCACCGGCGACGGTGCAGGCTTGCCCGTCGGTGCATCCACTGCAGTTCGACCCACCACAGTCGACGTCGGTCTCGTCCTGGTTTTGGAGCCCGTCATCGCACGTGGCCGATTGGCAGGTGCCGCTGACACACTGCGTGCTGCTCACGCAATCACTGTCTGTGTAGCATTGCTGGTTCTCCGCGCAGGGGCTACACACGCCGCCACAGTCGACGTCGGATTCGTCCTGGTTCTCGACGGTGTCCGAGCACGTGGCCGTCTCCGTCCACACACACAGCACCGTGATGTAGCGCCTGTTGTTCCGTCCGCTATCGCCGAACATGACCGAACAATCATAGCTGCCCATTTGACCGGGGTTGTAGGGATCCTCGACTGCACTCAGCGGCTGCTTGATGACCTCAGCGCTCCACGAGTCGGAAAAGGTCCCCAACGCCTTGTTGCCGGAGTCCCCACTCATCGTGAACTCCGAAGACACGCCATCTTTGACCAATGCCACCGTCACGGGGTCGTCGTCCGGCACGGGGGCGAGATCAAATTGATACTGAAAATCTGCGATGAGGGAGTAGGTCCCCTCTGGCGGGCATTCGACGTCGATGATGCCACGCACCTCCTGGTCGTCGTCCGCGGTGATCCCGGTATAGTGCTCGGTGAGGTCGGCGACACATTTCCCGGCGTCGTCGACCTGATATTTATACGACGCTCCAATCACGAACTGCTCGGGCGCCTCCGGCGTGTCTGACTGCATCCGGAACCTGTGCTTCACTCCGTCGAGACGGTAGCGGATGGTGACGCCTTCTTGTGGAAGCCGGTCGACGTTGACCACAATCGGTTGTCCAATCCGGCAGCGCCCGTCGATGCAATGGCCGGTGTCGCAGTCGGACGGTGCGACACACGCCGGGGTCGTGCGCTGATCGACGGTCGCCTCGCAAGGTCCGCACAGGCTCCCGCCGCAGTCGACGTCAGTCTCCTCGCCGTTCTTGGCGCCGTCGCGACACTGATTGGAACGGCAGATCCGGTTCTCGCCCTCCCCGTAGCAGGTGCCGCCCTCGCAATCCTCATCCACCTCACATCCTTTCCCTTCCGCGCAGGGCTCGCACTCGCCGCCGCAGTCGACATCGGTCTCGAAGCCGGCGTCGAGCACGCCGTTGGCACAAATGCCGCCGGTGACGTCGTCGGCGTTCTCGACCGCGATCCTGCCATCGGCCGGGTCGACGGTGGTCTTCGAGGTTCCGCCATTGGATTTGAAGGTCGCCGACTCGCGGGTGTCATTGCTGCCATCGGAGTCGACCCGTCGGACCGATACCGAGACCTCCTTTCCCTCGGGCAGATTCTCCACTTCGATGACCGACTCGCCATCTTCGTTGGTCGTGACCTTGACGGTGACGTCCGTGTCCGGGTCGCCGGAGCCTTCTACCTCCACCGTAACCGAGTAAAACACACCATCCTCGCCTGACTGCGTGGAGATGGCGACGCCATTGCCAGAACCCGACTTGTACGTAGTCGAGCCCCCTTCACGGAAGGTCACTTCGTCCTTAGACACATCGCCTTCCGGGTAGGCCGTGGTGGTGTAGTTGGGTCCGGTCCCGGTGATCCAGTCGAGGTTGCCGTCTGCGGGCGACCTGCCGCTACGCCCGCTTCCGCTTCCGACACCCTGGTTGGTCCGCACCTCGCCCTCGGCGTAGATCTCGATGGGGTCGCCGGGTTCGGGGGTCTCAACACCCTGCTTGATGAGCGTCTGGTTGATGATCGGCACGTTGGCGCCACAGCGCGGGCAGGCCGAGAAGCCCGGCACCACCCGGTTGCCGTCGGCCTCGAGCACCTCGCCGTCACGGATGCCGGTCTCTCGATCGCCGCGCGTGGCGACCACCGAGATCGACGAGTAGTTGATGGTGAACACACCCGAGTCGGGTGCGAACGGCGCCTTCAACTCGCCCAGGCGGTCCTCGACGGCCGAGAAATATAGCAGGTTGCCGTTCTCCGGGGTGCCCTCGTAGATGATGGGCTCGTCGTTATCGATCGACGGAATCTCGTAGCGCCAGGTATTGGCGACCGGGTTGATCTCGATGCGGCGTTCTTTGTCCGGAAAGTTGTTGTCGTAGATGCGCAGCCAGTAAACGTCGCCCTCGCCTTTGTAGTAGCCGATGGGCGTGACCGCGTGACCGCGCGCAAAGCCGGTCTCGGTGCGCTGGGCGATGGCGAGTCGGTAGTGCTTGTCGCTGTCGGGCTGGAGCGCCTTGGCCAAGAAGTGAAGGACGTCTTTGGCCGCATAGCGCACGTCGCCTTCGACCGCCGAGGGGACCGCCTGGGTTGCCGCCCAGTAGGCGAGCTCTTGTTGGAGCGCCGGGTTGCCGAAGAGCCGCAGGTCGGCGACCGTCTCACCGCCAAAATCCCGCGGGTCGAGCTCGCCTGCATGGAAGAGCAACGAGGTGACCGCGAAGCCCTCGCTTCGCCCCTCGTTCAAGGTGCCGTTGGTCGCGTTCATCCAGCCTTCGGCGACCGGGTTGAGCTCGCAGGGCAGCTCCCCGCCCAAACACACGTTCTCGGCGCCGAACATGCGCGCCACCAAGCTCGGAGTGAGCTGTGGGCCGGCCGACGCGCCCCCGAAATTCTCGAAGACGAAGGCGTCTTCCAAAAAGACGAAGCCCGAGTCGACCTGCCGCGGCACTTGCTTGGAAGAATCCGGGGAGGAGGAACAGGAGAGACCGGCTACAGCCAACGCGAAGGTCAGCAGACCGCGAATCCAAGCAGACTTCCACATATAACAACCCGAAAGCGCACATCGCAGAGGCGCCTGGGCGTCAATGCGTCGTGGGTTAAGAGTAACAAGGCTCTAAGTTCACCTTAGCCTATCACCACCTCAATCCGAAATCCTTTTTTTCTTGGTTCTCGTAAGGAATGCCGCTGCGTGCGCTCCTCACGGCATACCGACAGGTCAACGCCGCTTGCGCGGCTACTTTTGTAGGCGAGTACGCTCACGCCGCGTCCACGGCATCTCCTCACGACCTGTGCCCTTCCATGCTCGACTGGATCTTCAGCGCGCAATGGCCCCTGTGGCCGAGCATCGTCAGCTTTGCGATCGCCGCAGGCATCGTGGCATGGCTTGGCATTAAGATGGGGCGGCTCGCCCAGGTGCTCGCGCGGCGCACCGGAATGGGCGAAGCGTTGACAGGTGCGCTGCTGCTCGGGTTGTCGACGTCAATCCCCGGTGTGGTCGCGGTGGTGACCGCCGGCGTCAACGACCAGCCGGAGGTGGCCGTGTCGACCGGCCTCGGCGGCATCATCGCCCAGACGTCCTTTTTGGTGATCGCCGACCTGCTCTACAAACGTCACAACCTCGAGTACGACGCGACCACGCCCGACAACATGGCCACCGGCATGGTGCTCATCAGTATGCTGATGCTGGTGGTCGTCGCGCTCGTCAGCCCCGAAATCAGCGTATTCGGGATACACCCGGCGACAATCGCGCTGCCGCTGGCGTATTTGGGCGGCTTGCACGTGGTCAACCGCATCCGCAAAGCGCCGGGCTGGCTGGCGGTGCACAAAGACGAACACGACGCCGAGCAGCCCACCGACCCCGAGCGCATCCCGCCGCCCGAAGAAGCACACGGCGAGGACGCAACCTACACCCACCTGGGCAACGGCGCGCTCGCAGCTCGATTCGCCGTCGTCGCCGCCGTGGTCGCTCTATGCGGCTGGGTGCTGGCGCGCTCGGGCATGTCCATCGGCGCCGAGTTCGGCCTGGCCGACTCGCTGGTCGGCAGCCTGCTCATCGGCCAGGCGACCTCCTTGCCGGAGCTGCTCACGGCGGTGGCCGCGGTTCGCATCGGCGCACCGGTGCTCGCTATCGGGGATATCGTGGGCGGCAACATGTTCGACGTGCTCTTCGTGGCCATCGGCGACGTGGCCTACCCGGAGGGCTCGATTTACCACGCCGTCAGCGACCAATCGGCGTTCCTCGCCGCGATGGGCGTCTTGGCGACGACGATGCTCCTTCTCGGGCTGTTGCGCCGCCAGAAGCGAGGCTTTTTGCACGTGGGCTTCGAGGGAACGGCGATCTTCTTGGTCTACATCGGTGGGTACGTAGCGCTCTTTTTTTGGTGACGGGTCGCGAGCGGCAAGTTACTCGACAGGCGGCTCCGCCTGCTGCGAAGGCGTCGCGAGCACCTTGTCGATGCGGTAGCCGTCGAGGTCGACGATCTCGAAGCGCCACTCGCTCCACGTGACCGCCTCGCCGACCTTCGGCAGCCGGCCGAACTCCTTGATGAGCCAGCCGGCGAGCGTGTGATAGCCCTCCCCGCCGGTGAGCTTGCGCAGCTCGAGGCGCTCGCCGGCCTCGTCGACCGGCATGCCGCCGTCCAGAAGCCAGGAGCCGTCGGGGCGTCGCACCGCGTGCTGCTCGGGCGCTCGGTCGTGCTCGGCGAGCTCGCCGAAGATCACGCCGGTCAGGTCGCTCGTGGTCACCACGCCCATCAGGCTGCCGTATTCGTCGACGACCGCGGCCAGGTGCACCGGCGAGCGGCGAAACAGGTCGAGCACGCTCAGCGTGCTCATCGTCTCAGGGACGACCGGCACCTCCCTGACCACCGCGCGCAGGTCCAGCTCCTTGCCCTCGAGGCTGCGCTCGAGCAGATCCTTGGCCTGCACGACGCCCAACACCTCGTCGACCTTGCCGTTGCAGACGAGCACGCGCGAGTGGGTGGTGCTCCGCAGTTGCTCGCGCACGATCACCTCGTCGGCGCCCACGTCGATCCAATCGATGTCGGGCCGCGGGGTCATCACCGCCTCGACCGGCCGGTCGGCCAGCCGCATGACTCCCCAGATCATCTCCTTTTCAGCCGGCTCGACCACGCCCGCCTCGGCCGCCTCGTGGACGATCCCGCGGATCTCCTCGTCGGTCACCGGCGAGCGCTGCGACGGGCTGATGCGCAGGAGGCGCATCCCGAAACGCGTGGAGACGTCGAGCACCCACACCAGCGGGCTGACCGCGCGCGCCAGCGCCGACATCGGCAGCGCGACGGCCGCGGCGATCGACTCGGCGTGGCTGAGCGCGAGCCGCTTGGGCAACAACTCTCCGATGACCAGCGAGATGTAGGTGATGGCCGCGACGACCAGGCCGAAGGCGATCTCGTCGGCGCTCTCCTCGACCCACGCAATCTGCGCGAGCACGTCGCCCAGCGGCTCGGAGAGCGCGCTGCCGCCCACCGCACCGGCCAAGATGCCGATAAGCGTGATCCCGATCTGCACGGCCGACAAAAAACGGCCCGGATTCTCGGCGAGCTCGAGCGCGCGCCCGGCCCCACGCCGCCCGTTGGCCGCCATCGTCTTGAGCAGCGCCTTACGCGCCGAGACGATTGCGAGCTCCGACATCGCGAAGAAGCCGTTCAACACGATGAGCAGCAAGACGATGAGGATCTGGAAAATTAGCATAGGGGACGGGCATCAAGAGACAGTCACACACGCCGCCTCATATAACATAGGCATGAGCCCTGCCATTTTAGTGAATCGGAATACCAGCGCCAGTCCCCCGAATGTCGCCTCAGAGCTCGAAGCCGATATTGGCTACCGCTCGCCAGGTGCCGACGTCGCTGTCGCCATTGGTCGACTCGCGCAACAGGTCCTCCTCGAACGACGGCGCGAACTGCACGCGCAGGTCGGCAAAGAGCCAGTCGTAGCCGTACGAAAACCCGCCGGCCAACGGCACCGAGAAGACGTCGCCCGAGTCGCGCAGCGGCGCGGCGTCCTCGTCGGCGTTCTCGACCGAGTAGTGCATCCAGCTCGCCCCCGCCAGTAGGTAGGGTTGGAAGTCATACACCGGCGGCAGAAGCCCCAGCCGCAGCGCGGCGCTGGCGCCGTGGCCGACCAGCGACGCGTCGTCGGGCAGGCCGAGGGCGTCGAACTCGTTGGAGGTGCCCAGGTACGCGGCCTCGAAGCCCAGCCAGCTATCCGTGCCCACGAGCACGCGGGCCTCCCAGCCGCCGCCCGGGTCGACCACGTCGTTGACCTCATCGTTGAGGAAGCCGGCATAGCCGCCGCCGGCCGAGAAGGCGAGCCCGATGGGCAACAGCGACTCGTCGCGCGCGACCCCGGCGACCTCGGCCGGCTCCTCGTAGGGCTGGTCGATGGTGACGGCCTCGGACATCGGCGCGGCCTCTTCGCTGTCGCCCTCTTCCTGTGCCGCGACCGGCGCCGCGGCCAATATCGTGCCTACGACGATAGAGAATCCCATCCATAACGTGGTCTGCTTCATCACTGTCCCCCAAGCTTGCAAACGGAAAGTCATTGCTGCTGCAGTGTTAAAGCTAAAACTACATGCAGCGGGATCAAGCCCGAGAAACGCTCCAGCGTCGCGTGACGCTGTTGTCGATGGGCGCGCAGGTTGGTAGCCTCCCAGCCCATTTACGATCTATCTGGGAGGTTGAAATGATGTCTTCGCGCCCATCCACGCCCTTGCTGACCATCGCCTTGGCAGCCCTGCTGACCGTTGGCTGTAGCGATCCCGACTCCGGCTCGAGCTCCGGCTCAGACGCCGAACACGCCGACTCCAGCTCCTCCGACACAGGGTCGACCCTTTCGGACATCGACTTCCCCGATACCGAACCTTCCTCCGAAAGCGTCGGGATCCACGCCGACGTCGACGGCGCCTCGCAGAGCTTCGTGTACTACAGCGTGACCAAAGAAGACGGCAACATGGTCTTGTGGGCCAATGGAGCCGGCGGAGATTGGGAACTGACCCTCCCGGACGTCCAAGAGGGCACCTACAACTGCGGCGAAACCACGACCATCGAGCATTTCAACACGTACCACCAGGCCGACTTCATCGCGGGGACGCAGGGTAGCTGCACGATCCAGATCACCGAGGTTCGTACCGGTCGAATCGTCTCCATCTTCGGCCGCTTCGTGGCTGACTTGGTAAATATCGAAGATCCCTCCCAACACCTGCCGGTCTCCGCCAACTTCTACTTCGACTATCAGCAATAACACTCCCGGCGTCGCCAAAACTTCGACCAAACCGAATCAAACCATCGACATTACTATATGGACGAACCCACCACCTCCTCTTAGCTTTGATGGAGGGAGTTGACCGACCACCGTGGGAGATTCGCCCGGCGAATCGAGGGTTCGACCAGTCATGGCCAAGCTCAAGAAAAACCTGAAGCTTTTCGACGTCTACGCCATCAGCACCGGGGCAATGTTCAGCTCGGGGCTCTTCTTGCTGCCCGGCATCGCGGCCGCGCAGACCGGCTCGTCCATCGTGCTGGCCTATTTGTTGGCGGGCGTCTTGATCCTGCCGGCCATGCTCAGCATCGCCGAACTCTCCACGGCGATGCCGCGCTCGGGGGGAAGCTACTTCATCGTCGACCGCGCCATGGGCCCCCTGATCGGCATGATCGGCGGCCTGGGTACCTGGATCGCGCTGGTGCTCAAGAGCGCCTTCGCCCTCATCGGCATGGGCGCTTATCTGGGGATCTTCTTCGACGTGCCCATCGTGCCGCTGGCGGTCGCGCTCACCGTCGGCTTCGGCGTGCTCAACCTGGTGGGCGCCAAAGAGAGCAGCGGCCTGCAGAACTTCCTCGTCTCGGTGCTCCTCATCCTGCTCGGCGTCTTCGTCGCCCAGGGCCTCGCCACCCTCTTCTTCGACCCCACGGCGACAGCGAGCGCCGCGGGCGCGGCCGACGCGGGCGGCGAGTCACGAGAATTTCTGACCGACGGCATCGGCGGCCTGATGGCCACGGTGGGTATGGTCTTCGTCTCCTACGCCGGGTTGACCAAGGTCACCAGCGTGGCCGAGGAGGTCGAAAACCCCGACCGCAACATCCCCCTGGCGATGATCCTGTCGCTGGCGACGGCGACCACCCTGTACTGCGTGGGCGTCTACGTGATGAACGCCGTGCTCGACCCCGAGGTCTTCTACACCGACCTCACCCCGGTCGCCACGGCCGCCGAGGCCTTCAATAGCTGGCTCCCCGGCGATATCGGCGTGATGATGATGGTCGTGGCGGCCATCGCCGCCTTCGCCTCGACGGGCAACGCCGGGGTGATGTCGGCCAGCCGCTACCCCTTCGCGATGGCCCGCGACAAGTTGATGCCCCCGGCCTTCGGCGAGATCTCGGCCAAGGGGATTCCGGTGTGGGCGGTCATCGGCACCGTCGTCACCATGATCGTGTGCCTGGTCACCCTCGACATCGCCGCGGTCGCCAAGCTGGCCAGCGCCTTCCAGCTCATCCTCTTCGCGCTCATCTGCGTGGCCGTCATCGTCATGCGCGAGAGCAAGCTCGAGTTCTACCGGCCGGGCTTCCGCTCACCGCTGTATCCGTGGGTCCAGATCGCCGGCGTGCTCATCTCGGGATGGCTCATCTGGAAGATGGGTTGGCTGGCGGTGGGCTTTAGCCTCGCGCTGGTCGTCCTGGCGGTGGTGGCCTACAAGCTGTACGCCGCCGATAAGGTGAGCCGCCGCGGCGCCATCCGCCACGTGTGGGCGCGACTGGGTCGCACACGCCACCACGAACTCGGCCACGAGCTTCGCCGGGTCGCCTCCTACGAAGGGCTTCGCGACGAGGACGCCTTCAAGCGCCTCTTCGACGAGGCCATCGAACTCGACCTCGCCGGGCCAATGAGCTTCGAAGAGATGCTCGTCCACGCCTCCGACCTCCTCGCCAACGACGTCGACGTCGACACCTGGGATCTGATGGAGTGCTTCCTGGAGCAGAATCGCATCGGCATGATGCCCATCGAGGACCAGGGCGCGGTCCCGCACCACCTGTACCACGGGCTCGACGCGCACAAGATGCTCATCGTGCGCGTCGACGGAGGGGTCTCATTGGAGCTCGACGAGGCCACCACTCACGTGGCCTACGCCGGACGCATCTCGACATTCGTCTTCGTGCTCAGCCCCGACGACAACCCGGCGCAGCACTACCGATTCGTCTCCGAGATAGCCAACCGGCTCCACGGACAAGAGCCCTTCGACCCCAAACGGCCGCCCGTCTACATATCGAGCGACAACTCGCCGCCGCGGTCGACCGCGCGCTTGTAGGCCGGACGATTTCGCACCCGGTCGAGGTATGCGACGACGCGCGGATACTTCTTGCGCCACTTGTCGCTGGTGGTCAGCCCCTCGAGCGGGAAGCTCATCTGGATGTCGGCGGCGGTGAACGCGTCGCCGGCAAAGTAATCGTACGCTGAGAGCTCCTCCTCCCAATACCCCGCGTGCTGCTCGACGCGCGGGTGGATGAACTCGCCGCGCACGCCCTTGGAGATGAGCTTGACGAGCGGGCGCACCGGCCACGGCGACTCACGCGGCAACATCCCGAAGACCAGGTCGAGCAAAAGCGGCGTCATCGCCGAGCCCTCGGCGTAGTGCATCCAATAGCGGTAGCGCAGGTACGCGTCGGTGCCCTCCTCCGGGCGAAGCTTCCCGTCGCCGTGGACGTCGAGGATATACTCGATGATCGCCCCCGACTCGGCGACGGTGCGCTCCTCGTCGGAGATCACCGGCGACTTACCCAGCGGGTGGACCTTGCGCAGGCTGTCGGGCGCGAGCTTGGTCTTCGGGTCGCGCTTGTACTCCTCGATGGCGTAGTCGACCTCGAGTTCTTCGAGGAGCCAGAGGATGCGGTGCGACCGAGAGTTTTCGAGGTGGTGGACGGTAATCATATCGATGGCGTCGTCGTGTGAGGGTGGATGGCAGGTACGGCACGCTGTCTTGGATGCATATCACCGCCCCGCCGTAACGACCAACCGTCGCGGCGCCCCATATTCGGTGCGAGTGCTTCCAGCTCTCGCAGGCGAGGGCAAGATGCCCCCGCACCGAACACTTCGCGCGCTTTCGGTGCGAGTGCTTCCAGCTCTCGCTGGCGAGGGCAAGATGCCCCCGCACCGAACACTTCGCGCGCTTTCGGTGCGAGTGCTTCCAGCTCTCGCTGGCGAGGGCAAGATGCCCCCGCACCGAACACTTCGCGCGAAAGTCTTCCGTGAATTCACTTACGGGCGCGCAGTTTGCGGGGTGACGCAGTGGAGCCCGTCGGCTCCGATATGGTCGCCCTCGAGGCGAGAGAGGATGCGCACCGGCCCCATAAAGACCTCCAGGTGGTCGACGCCCTCGTCCAGCGACCGCTGGATGTCGTCCTCGTAGCGCCACGTCCCGTGGTACATCCCCAATTTGAGCATCGCGCCGTAGGGGTGGTCCTTGTTCTCCGGGTTCTCGAAGGTGTTCCCGCCGGCGCTGCTATAGTACTTCTGGCCGTTGATCCAAAACTCGGTCAGCCCCTCGCCGCCGCTCTCGGTGTCCCAGACGGTGTGCAGCACGAAGTCGTACCACTGGCCGGCCTCGGGTTTGACGTCGGTGATGGCGACCTCCCCGTCCATGCCGTCATCGGGAAAGAGGCGGTGCAAGACGAACTCGTCGCAGTCGCCCCCGGCGCAGCGCCCCTGCGGGTAGTCCGGATACTCCCTCGGGTTCCACACCCGCAGGTCGAGCGGGGCGGCGCCGTGGCCCACGTGGGCCTGCATGAACTTGGTGCTGGCGGTGTCTCCGGCCACGAAATCGGGCGGATAATAATACGACCAACTGATCCACTCCTCGCTTTTGAGCGGCTTGTCCGGCGCCCACGAGACGGTGTCGCCGGTGTGAAACTCGTACGACTCGTAGATCTCGGCGCGCAGGTTGCCCGCGTGGGAGGTCGAGTCGGGCGGCGACGGATTGCGCGGGTCGATGTAGAACCGCAGGCTCTTGGTGCCCGGCTCGCGCAGCCGGTCCTCGGCGCTCACCACCGAAATCGACTCCGGGTCGTGCTCGATATTCGTGCCCCAATGATGGTCGGAGAAGTAACTCCCCTCGATGACCCCGTCGTCCAGGTCCGTCCAGTCGTACACCCGCAAGCCGCGGCAATCCGGCGGGTCACTCGCGTCGGGCTCCTCACAGCCGGGCCCGCCGTCGACGCAGTCGGAGACGTCGGCCTGGGCACACCCGTCGCCTTCACACCCCGTGTCGACGGCCGTGTCGGACACGTCCTGCGCCGCCGCATCTTGCGGGGCGACGTCGCCCCCCGAGTCCTCGGCGACATCCGACACATCCGCGCCGGCTGCATCGAGGCCGCCCTCGCGCGCCTCGTCTGCGTCGCACGACATCGCGCCTCCGGCCAACAAGCCCAACCCCAAACACACCATCGACACCTGCCGACGAACACGTTGCGAACCAAAAACAGACATATGCAATCCTCCCAAATCAAAGCCATTCGAAGTTCGTGCAGCATAGCGCGAAGGCGCGAAGGCGTGAAGGTTGATACAACGCGCCTCCGCGGCAACAATTCGAGAGACGCGGTTCTGTAACCTAGGAGGTATCCCGTGAACAAAATCCTTCTCATCATTGTCACCATCTTGCTGCCCCCGCTCGGGGTCTTCCTCAAGGTCGGGCTGGGCAATCACTTTTGGCTCAATCTGATCCTGACCATCCTCGGCTACATCCCCGGGATTATTCATGGCCTCTGGATCGTCGCGCTCGACGGCGCGCGGCCTGCATCCGCGACGAGCTAAGTAACTGCACGGAGATCTGTCCTCAATCGGTGCGAGTGCTTCCAGCTCTCGCTTACGAGGGCAAGATGCCCACGCACCGAACCCTCAATCGGTGCGTGGGCTTCCAGCTCTCGCTTACGAGGGCAAGATGCCCACGCACCGAACCCTCTATCGGTGCGAGTGCTTCCAGCTTTCGCTTACGAGGGCAAGATGCCCACGCACCGAACCCTCTATCGGTGCGAGTGCTTCCAGCTCTCGCTTACGAGGGCAAGATGCCCTCCCACCGAACAAAGTGCCCCTGCCCCGGGCTTCGCCGGGGACCCCCCTTCCCTTACAATGGCCACCTCGAGTGCACCCCATCTGCACGAAATGATCATCTCGCGCGAACGCTGACGCCATACTCGGCGCGTAGCTTCGACATGTTGCTTTCAATGCTTTCAATGAATGTTGGAGACCAGATCCGATGCACACACCACGGACAAACGACCACGCCGAGCCTCGGCCGATGAGAGGCGACGGGATGCGCAGCCGCGCGCTGTCCACCGCCCTCTTCGCCATCTGCGTCGCCGTCGTTGTGAGCCTGGGCGCAGCGGGATGCAAGTCGTCGCCGCCGCCGGCCAACGACGCGTCTGCGCAGGCGACGACCGACGACGAGCCTGCCGCGCCTCGAGCCCAATCGCCTACCCAGGCTGACTCCCCTGACAGCGGGACCCCGCAGCCGACGCACGACTTCGAGATCACCGAACTCGCCGTGCTCGGCCCGGGCACGGACCACACGAGGATGCTGATCGCCAAGGTCTTCGAGCGCGTGGGCGACCGTCTGTTCTTCCAGCGCGTGGGCGAGCCCAACGTCGAGATCTGGACCACCGACGGCTCCCCCGAGGGCACCCGCAGCCTCCAGGACCTTCGGCCCCCCGAGACACGGCGGTTCGGCGACATCCACGTCACTCGGGTGCTCGGCGACAAGTTCATCTTCGAGGAGTCGCAGGGCAACGTGCCCGACGAATACGCCGTCTGGATGACCGACGGCACCCGCCAGGGCACCAAACTCCTCGCCGTGCTCGAGGACCCTTATGAGATGCGCAACCCCCATCCCCCGTCCCGCCACTTTGTCGAAAGCCGCGGCCTTGTCTTCTTTGTCGGCCGCGATGATGCGCACGGCGTCGAGCTTCGCGTCGTCGACAACCCGGGAGACGGCGAGCACCGCGTGCTCGACCTGGCGAAGGGTTGGAGGAGCAGCTCCCCGACCGAGGTCGAGGCGCTGGGCGACCGGGTCTTCTTCGTGAACGGCGAGGCGGGCGCGCCGAACGGCCGGGAGCCCTGGTCGACCGACGGCACCGACCAGGGAACCTTCATCCTGGCCGACATCGCCCCCGGCAAGTCGAGCTCCCTGGTCGAGGTCCTCGCCAACCTCGACGGCGTCGCCGTCTTCACCGCGGTCGGCAAAGGCGGCGCTCGGCAACTGTGGCGCACCGACGGCACCAAGCAGGGAACCTCCCTGCTCCACGCCTTCTCCGACCCCGACGTGTCGGTCGGCTCGCAGTCCTATCAACTCCGGATCGTCGACCAGAAGGTCTACTTCAAGGTGAACACCCCAGACGGCGCGCAGTTCTGGGCCTCCGACGGCTCCAAAGCGGGCACGGGCCCGGTCGATTCACTCCCTCCCGTCGAGAAGCCTGCCGACACCCTCTCGGACGACATGCTCGCTGCCTTGTGCCCCGGCGACTGCGCCGTCGACGTCAAACGCACCCAACGCATCGGCGACCGCCTCTTCGTCGACGCCGTAGTCGGCCCCGACGACAAGCGCGTGCGCAAGCTGTGGGTGATTCACTAGACGCTCCGGTGTTCGAAGCTGACAAACACCCGCCGATGGGTCAAAATGACCCGCCACTTCGTTGTCCTTGCCGTAAAGCCCGCGCTGTGAACTTTCCCTGGCATTCGCTCCATTCGATCATCGGCGGCCTCTCCGCCATCGACGTACCCCAATTGGACGTCGACGGCCGCGAGGGCGCCGTGGCGTTTTTGGCGTGTTACGGGTTCGACTGGGAGCTCGAGGCGCACCGCGACGAGGTCGAAAAGATCCGCCGGGAGGCGGTGGCGTTCATCGAAGGGGAGTTGCTCGACGCCGAGCGCGTGCCCGCCGAGATTCGCGAGCAGACCGACGTGCCCGAGCTGCTCGTGTGGGCGTCGTCCGAGCAGCCCTCCCCTCGCCGGCAGTGGACGTGCGCGCTGCTCCGGGTGATGCACACCGCGGCGCACTGCTCATCGTTCTTCAACGAGCGCTACGCCTCGCATATCCGCGAGCAAGTCTTGGCGCGCTTCGAGCCCCACCTGCACCTCGACGAGGAGGGCCTTCGGCTGGGCGACGACGACGAGGCGATCGCGCTGGTCGACTTCGAGATCAAGCCCGTCAAACCGGCGCGCTCGGTGCTCATGAAGCTGTTGCACAAGCCCGAGAACGTCGCCGCCGACGTCTTCGACCGCGTGGGCGTGCGCTTCGTGACCCGCGACCGCCTCGACGCGCTGCTGGTGGCCCACCGGCTGAGGCAGCAGAACATCGTCATGTTCGCGAACGTCAAGCCGAGCCGCTCGCGCAACACGCTCATCGACCTGGAGTGGTTCCAGACCGAGCTCGAGCGCCTCGAGGCCGCCGGGCCCGAGCTACCCGCCGATTGGCGCACCGCGCGCGACGAGCTTCGCCGCATCGCCGAGCGCGCCCCGGCCGCCGGCGGCACAGACGAGCGCAGCCACAACCCGTTCAGCTCGTCCACCTACCGGGCGATCCAGTTTACTTGTCGTCAGATGATTCGGGTGCCCGCGCCCAACGAAGAGCGCGGCGAGGTGAGGTTCTTCTTTCCCTTCGAAGTCCAGATCTTGGACGAGGAGAGCCACCGCCAGAGCCGCGCGGGGCGCGCCTCCCACGCCCGCTACAAGCACCGCCAGCGCGAGGCGGTGCGCCGCCGCGTGCTCGGCGGGCTGGTCGACGTCCTCTAAGTACAAGCACACAATTTCTGTGACTTACGAGAAGTGCCTGCTCCTATGAGCCTCCATGACAGTTGCAGCCGTTCTTGGTTCTTGGTTCTTGGTAAAGACGTCGAAGCATCGACCAAGAACCAAGAACCAACCACCAAGAACGGGTGCATGCTTCCCAGGCGATTCAGCGGCCGGAGTGCGACTCTTAAAGTACAAGACTTCCGTGTTTGCACTTAAGTGCAAACACGGAAGTCTTGGTGCTTTGAGCCAATGATCGATAGCACCTTATGGCGCAGTCGATTACAGCGATCGAAAAAGTCATTGGTGGCATCGACAAGCGCGTCGATGGTTTCAAACAGTTCGCAGTGAGTCACTTCCCGGCGCCAGTGCCTCCACAGCATCTCGATCGGATTGAGCCATGGTGAGTAGGTCGGCAGATACAGCAGCTTGAGTCTACCATTGCTCTGGTCGACGACGTGATCGATTTCCTTTTTTGAGTGCATCGCAGCGTTGTCCCAGACGACGTAAACGGTCTTGTCGGGGTGCTTGGTAAGTAAGGCTTCGAGCAGCTCACATGCCTCGATGCGTCGTTTGCGCCTTCGCACCAGAACGATGCAGTCGCCGGTCTGCCAGTTGACCGCGCCGAGTCCGTAGCGTCGGGTGGTGATGCCAGGCGTCGGAATCATGACCTGTTGGCCGACGGGCGACCACATGGCTCGAAGCGTGGGCAGCCAGCTGATGTTGAATTCGTCTGCGTAGTAGAGCACCTCGTCGTCGCCTAAGTTTTCTCGGGTGGCTTCAATCTGCGCTTTTTTACGCGGTACAACGGATCGGGGCTTGTGATCTTGTGCTGTGGACGGCGCAAAACGATTCCATTGTCGGCGAGATGCCGGCGAATGGTCTCGCCACTGACCTCGATATCGAACTCTTCGGCCATGAACTCGGCAAGATGCTCGAGCGTCCAGGTCGAAACAGACTGGTCCAGGGCACGCGGGCGGTGGCGCACCACCTCGATGAGCCGCTCGACAAACTCCTCAGTTACTTTCGATGGAGCACCGGTTCGAGGCCGATCTGCAAACCCATCAATGCCTTCATCGAGATATCGAGCAATCCATCTACCCACGGTCTGCTGGCTCATGTTCACGAGGCGTGCAATTTCAGGGGCAGACAGGCCTTGCTCGCCAGCGAGCAACACTATTTGGGCTCGCGTTCGCTCCCTGGCGACCTTGGCGTGGTGATAGAACTCGTGCAACTCGTTGATTTGCTCTTTTGCGAGCTGGATATGTTTGGCAGGACGTCCCATGATTTCGTCTCCGGTCAAGGTGGGGCTCATTCCCCAGCAAGACCCGAATCTAGACACCGTTTCTGCCAAAAATTATGTGATTGCACTTAAGCCTACGCATCGCTGGGAGCGCCCGATGCGGGCGGCGACCGTCTCGTGCATTATCCCCTCGAGGGCGACCGCCGCACGGTCGATGAGCTCGCTCATGCGGTGGACGCGCGCCTCGATCTCGGACCGCGAGGCGGGGTGACACGTCTGCAGGCGCGTTGGACGTTCAACAGCGGCGAGCGCGCGTGGTGGTCGCTCACCTTATGGTGCCCTCGCGCTCGCAGGGCCTCCCCCGATTTCACGAAGGCCTCCTGCGCGAGTTTTGGGCCTTTGTGAAACTCACGAAGCCCTTCCACGCGAGTTTTGGGCCTCTGTGAAACTCACGAGGCCTCCCCACGCGAGTTTTGGGCCTTTGTGAAACTCACGAAGCCTCCCCACGCGAGTTTTGGGCCTTTGTGAAACTCACGAAGCCTCCCCACACGAGTTTTGGGCCTTTGTGAAACTCACGAAGCTCTTCCACGCGAGTTTTGGGCCTTTGTGAAACTCACGAAGCCTCCCCACGCGAGTTTTGGGCCTTTGTGAAACTCACGAAGCCCTTCTGCGCGAGTTTTGGGCTTCTGTGAAACTCGCGAAGCCCTCCTGCGCGAGTTTTCGGCGTTCGTGAGTTTCACACAGGCTCCCCGCACGCGCGTTGCGCGATCGGGACCGGTCTTTTATGCTGCCGGTTATCGTTTTCACATTTGTGTAGGGGAAACGACCCGTAATCCCGGCGCCCCATGCGTGTTTCGCAAGAGGGCACCGCCGTTGATTTCTTTTCTGATTTCTTGATGAGGAGGATGTGATGCAGGGTTCGTTGAACAAGACTACGAAGAACAAGCTGGCGAATGGAAAGCAACTCGTGGCGATGGCCGAGGTCAATGGCCCGGCGGTGGCCGAGGACCTCGAGCGGCGCCAGAAAGGTGCCGATGGCCAGCGCTGGACGAAGACGCAATTCGAGACGCTCTTTGTCTGGATCGCCGGCCAGATGCAGGCGGCCAACGATCATCTCAAGAAGGCCGCGTTGAAATACGCGGCCGAGCAAGCCGACGATGCCAGCAACGCGACCATGCAAGAGTCGCTCGTCCACCGCCTGCGCACGGTGCGCAACACCGCCGGCGAGATTGTCGGCGTGGACAAGCTTCGCCAGTTCGGGCTGAACAACCAGCCGCCCCACGACCAAGAAGGCGTCATCCCCTACGCCGAAAACGTCGTCGAGTTGCTGCGCGCCAACCCCGACCCGGTGACAAATGACGTCGGCCTGACCTTCCAGAGCGTGCCGGTGGCCGACGCCCTCGAGGCCAAGCTCGTCGAGTACCGCGACGAGCGCACCGACGCCAACCGCGAGAAGCGCCAGCTGCAGCAGGCCAAGGCCGACCACGACCGCGCGGTCGACTACTGGGACGACATCTACCAGGGCGTGGCCAGCCAGCTCGAGGGCCTGTTCCGCCAGGCCGGCCGCCACCAGCTCGCCGACCGCGTGCGCCCGACCTGGGCGAAGTCGACCGGCCGCGAGCGCGCCGACGAAGACCCCGTCATCGACGCGGGCGACGAGCCCCGGGTCGACAGCGGCGAGTCGCCCCAGGTCGACGAGCCGGTCGAGGCTTGAGGCCTCTGGCGTAGGCCCCCAAGACCGAGCCCCCGGCGAGCCCCTGCTCGCCGGGGGCTTTTTCATTTATGAGACGTTGCGCGCAAATTGCTCGCGTTATGAACGTCGAAAAACGCTGTATACGTCCCACCGAGGGCCACTCAACAAAAACCCACGCAGAAATTTCGCGCCACCACAGGTCGATGCATCTTGTGCACCGTCGCGCGGCCGACGACGAAGCGTCGAATGTCGACAACCTCCCTCTTTTCTTTCCCCTTGACGCCCCGCCTCAGCAACCGCATTCGCACTTCCTCCGACGAAACCTGCAGACCCTCACCTCCTTGGCATGTGAGTTGCG
This sequence comes from Persicimonas caeni, assembly GCF_006517175.1. NCBI lineage: Bacteria > Deltaproteobacteria > Bradymonadales > Bradymonadaceae > Persicimonas > Persicimonas caeni. The sequence goes on from NZ_CP041186.1 coordinate 217,058, forward strand.
TTCTTAAAGGGCCATGAAGACATCGGCGTAGCGAGTCGCTTCGCCACTTCAAACAACTTTAAGACTGCTCGAATACACTGCACTAAGTAATTCGGTGCGGGGGCATCTTGCCCTCGTCTGCGAGAGCTGGAAGCACTCCCACCGAAAGACGAAAGTGCTCCGTAATTGCACTTCAAGCCCGGCACCGCCGAAGGAAGCCCCCCGATGACGAAATACACTCGAATGGCATGGTTCGCCACGATCGCCTTGATTGTCCTATCCCTCGTCGCAGCGTGCGGCGATGGGACGGAAGATGACGGGCCCCTCGAATCGACGACAAATAACGGAGCCGACGCCGGCGACATCGACGGCGGAAACAACGACGCCGGCAACAACGACGGCGGCAACGCCGACGCAGGCAACAACGACTCCGGAAACAAGCAGGAGGAGATCGACCCCAACGAAGCCGAGCTGCTCGACCCCGCTGATTACAAGTACAGCAACGAGTACACGTTCACCCTGGACAACGTGCTGGGCGGCGTCGACGGGGTGACCGCGGCCGACGACCCGAGCATCATCTGCCAGAACGGCTGCGACGAAGACGTCATGGTCGACGGCTCGCTGACCCTGTACCCCATCGACAACGGGTTCGGCTGGAACGCGGTCGACTTCGTGGGCGCCATGCAGCGCCCCAGAGACGGGGTGCACGAGGAGGGATGGGTCGGCCCGCTGAGCGACGCCGACGGCAACCACCAGGGCATCGCGGTGGCCAACGTGCCCACGCTCAAGTACAGCGTCGGGCCGGGCCGCGGCCAGTGGTGCGCCGGACTCGGTGGCGCGATGGTCAAGTGCAAGACCGACCACTACGTGACCATGGAGCATATCCTGACGTGCCACGAGACGGTGCCGTACCTGAACTTCGACCCGGTCACCGGCCAGCCGACGATGTCGGACTACGAGAATTGCCCGCCGCTCGACGACAACCTGGACATGGATCCGCTCGAGCTCACCGAGTACATGTTCGACCTCGACGAGTCGAATATGGCTCAGAGCTCCGACTACACGATCTATCTGGGCGAGCACGAGGGTGAGTACAAGTACCTGTGGGGCAACTACGAGAAGCGCCCCACCGACGTCCGCCTGCTGGCGCACGTGCCGCTGCCGGACGAGTGGAAAGAGGCCGGGCGCACCTTCGAGGTCACCGAGGCCAAGCTGGCGATCGTGCACACGATCACGAACAACCCCAACGACAAGATCCTCATCGAGGACCTCGACACCGAGGTTCCGTCGGGACGCCTGCCCGGCTACGAGATCGAGCCCGACGGCCGCTGGGTCTCCACCCGCGACTGCTACGAGGGCGACGGCGACTTCATCCCCGCCGGCACGACCCTGCGCAACCCGCCGTACGCCGACACCGCTCGGTTGACCGAGGACCTGCAGGACGGCTTCACCAACGCCTGGTACACCACGCTCGACCGCGAGCCGTTCGTCAACGAGGGCACGGGCCATCGCTGGAGGCTCAAGGCGCCCAAATTCGGCCAGGACCTGCCCGGCGTCGAAATCCCGGTCGACGCGTGCACGCCCGCGCCCCTCAAAAAGGAGCAGATCAAGTACAGCCGCGGTGACCTGACCACCACCATCATCGACCTGCTCGCCGACCTCGAAGAAGGCGAAGGCACCCCGTTCTCGATGAGCACGGGCTTCGTGCAGCCGAACGCCGAGCAGGACATCGTCGCGGAGAACCTGACCGCCAACGGCGTGCGCTTGACCGAGGACCTCGAGCTGTCAGTCTACGTGAAAGCCGACCGCAAGCCGGTCCGCCTCTACAAGGCGGTGCTCTACCTCAACTACGAGGAAGTCACCGAGTGATGTCGCGCACCTTACGCCCCATCATGCTCGCGCTGGCGGCCCTCGCGGCCGCCAGCTGCGGCGAGCCCGCCCCGGAAGGAACCTTCGACAAGGTCGACCCGGCCCGCGTCGAGGATTATATCCGCAGCGACAGCCATCGGCGCCTGGTCTTGGAGGTCGACTACGTCAGCGGGCATGCGCCCTCCCCGGAGTCGATCGCCCAACTGGTCGACGGCCTCGACGGCCTGGTCGACAAGCCGGGCGGCGTCGAGGTGGTGCTCGATGAGGCGTTGGCCGCCGGCGGCGACGACGACGTGTGGACCCTGTCGCGAATCGACGCCGTCGAGCGCGACACCTTCGATCTGGACGTCGACGCCGAGACCATCAAGATGCACGTGCTCTTTTTGGACGGCCACTACGAGCGAGACACCGCCGACACCCAGATCCTGGGCTTGTCGTGGGCCAACCGCAACGTGGTGGTCTTCAAAGAGCGACTCGACGAGACCTGCGCCAACGACAGCGGCGAGACGCTTCGCCGCCGCGGCCTCGTCGAGAAGGCGTGCCAGCAGACCGAGCTGGCCATCTGGACCCACGAGGTCGGCCACGCCCTCGGCCTGGTCGCCAACGGCCTGCCGATGGTCGACGACCACCAAGACCCCGCCCACCCCCACCACGACCACAACGACGCGTGCGTCATGCACTGGGCCTACGACCGCGCCCAGGCCTTCGACGAGGTACGCAAGCGCGTCGTCGACGACGAAGACGCCCCCCCGCTGGGCTTCGACGACGCCTGCCGCGCCGACATCGCCGCGATGCGCGAGCGGTGACCGGCCGCCAGTTGGCATCCCCGTCACATGTCTACTATTTGATCGATCCCCGGCGGGTCCCACCACCATCGGCCTGCGCCGACGTCTTCGAGTGGGCAGCCCCCGGCAACCTCCTACCCAAAGGCGCCGAACTCGCCGTCATCGAGGGCGACCTGAACGACGACGAGATCGCGGTTGTCCGGCTGCGCTTTCCCGCCGGTTACGTCATGCCGCCCCACACCCACTCGTCGACCGACGAGCGCATCACCGTGCTCTCCGGCGCGGTCCACTTCGCCAACGAGGCCGAGTTCGACAAGCAGGCGTCCACGCGCATGGAACCCTTCTCCTACGTGCGAGCGCCGGCAAAGCAGCCACACTTTGCCTGGACCGCCGAGGGCGAGGAGACCGTCATGGAGATCGTGATGGATGGGCCCTTCGACATCACCTACGTCAACCCGGAGGACGATCCGCGGCGCGCCGTCGGCGGCGGGCCTGCCGAGGGCGAAGACTAGTGGGGTAAGTCCCTACCCGTGGCCGTGGCCACGGTCACGGTCAGTCGCCTTCATTTGGAGGCAGCGCTTCCAGCGCTGGTTGCATGAGCGTACGGCCTTGCAACCAGGACAAGATGCCCACGCACTGAACCGTCTTTCGGTGCGAGTGCTTCCAGCTCTCGCTGACGAGGGCAAGATGCCCACGCACCGAACACGTCACGCTGTCGTCTGTCGGTGCGAGTGCTTCCAGCTCTCGCTGGCGAGGGCAAGATGCCCACGCACCGTACACATCGCGCTGTCGTCTGTCGGGGCGAGTGCTTCCAGCTCTCGCTGGCGAGGGCAAGATGCCCACGCACCGAACACATCGCGCTGTCGCCTTTCGGGGCGAGTGCTTCCAGCTCTCGCTGGCGAGGGCAAGATGCCCACGCACCGAACCCCCTTTCGGTGCGAGTGCTTCCAGCTCTCGCTGGCGAGGGCAAGATGCCCACGCACCGTACCCCCTTTCGGTGCGAGTGCTTCCAGCTCTCGCTGGCGAGGGCAAGATGCCCACGCACCGTACCCTCTTTCGGTCACGGGGGCGATTGAGAGCTTCGGGAGTCTGGCGCTGTGAGTCCCTACGATCATACACTCCCGGAGACTTTTTACCTCCGAGCCCCGACCGCGCCATGAACGACATCGTCATCTCCTCGCTGCACATCTACCCCGTCAAGTCCGCCGCCGGCGTCGAGGTCGACGCCGCGCGGGTGACCGACCGCGGCTTCGCGCACGACCGACGCTGGATGGTCGTCGCGCCGGACGGCACGTTCATCACGCAGCGCTCGCATCCGAAGCTCGCGCTGGTGCGGCCGAGCCTGGGGGGCGGTGAGCTTCGCCTGGAGCGGGCGGGAGCGGCGCCCCTGGTCGTGCCTGCGGAGCTCGGGCGAGGCGCGGAGCTCGAGGTCGAGGTGTGGGGTGAGCGGTGTAAGGCGCTCGATGCGGGCGACGAGGCGGGTCGGTGGTTCGGTGAGGAGTTGGGCACTGACTGTCGGCTCGTGTTCATGCCCGAGTCGACCCGCCGCGCGGTCGACCCGAAGCATGGCGGCGCCGATGACATCGTCAGCTTCGCCGACGGCTACCCTTTCCTGCTCATCGAGCAGGCGTCGCTGGAGGACCTGAACGGCCGGCTCGACGCGCCGGTGCCGATGGACCGGTTTCGGCCGAATATCGTGGTCGACGGCGCCGAGGCGTTCGCGGCCGACGACTGGGAGCGGGTGCGCATCGGGAAGGTCGAGTTTCGCGTGGCCAAGCCGTGCGACCGCTGCGTGGTCACGACCATCGACCAGGCGACCGGCGAGAAGGGCAAGGAGCCGCTGCGGACGCTGGCGACCTATCGGCGCGAGGGGAGCAAGGTGCTCTTCGGGCAGAATCTGATCCAGCAGAATGAGGGCGTGGTGCGCGTGGGGGACCGGCTGGAGGTGTTGGAATAGTGGTCGAGTTGTTTGGAGGCAGACCTTCCAGGTCTGGTTGCAGGAGCGTGCGCTTTGCTTCCAGACCTGGAAGGTCTGCCTCCAATTTTTCGAAGTTGGCGAGAGCAGGGATGCACTCGCACCGATCACTCGAAGTTGGCCCGCAGATACGTAAACAAGTCGGTCAGCTCCTCGTCGCTCAGGCGCTCGCCCCAGGCGGGCATATTGCCGCGGCCTTCGATGATCGTGTGCAACAGTTGCCAGTCGGTCTTCTGCGCGAAGCGTTGGGCGAGCGCGGGGCCGAAGCCGCCCTCCCCTTCGGCGCCGTGGCAGTCGGTGCAGCTCTCCTCGGCGGTGGCGTTTCGGAACACCTCTTCGCCGCGCGTCGGCGAGCCTTCGCCGTGTAGGATGTCGTTGCGGCGGGCCCACTCTTCGTCGCGTGCGCCCTGGTATTCGACCTCGGTGCGCACCAGCTCGGTCAGATCGTCCAGGCGGCTAAAGGCCCACGAGTAGTCGGCGGCGAAGTGCGTGCGGCGGCGCAGCCGGCCGTTGGCCGGGTAGCGGTTGGCCTCGTTCATGTCGGCCGATTCGTGGGCGATGATCTCGTCGACGTCGAAGGGCTGCGGCTCGTCGCCCAGGGCTTCTTTGTAGCGCGAGCCGGCGTGCTGGTGGCAGCCGATGCAGTTGGTGCGCGCGTTGCCCTCGGCGTGCTCGATATACGGGTTGCTGCACCAGGTGGGCGCGCCCGGCTCGGGGTTCGTCGCCGCCAGCGCGGCCTGCAGGCTGGGCAGGTCCTCGAAGCGCGCGAGCACGTCGGCGTCGGCCTCGGTGTAGTCGACGACCACGCACATCTTGTAGTTGCTCCACACCGGGTCGAGCTCGCCGAAGCTGTCGGGGCGGTCGGCGCCGAAGTCGGAGTCGGGCGTGTCGCTCCACCACAGCGTGATCCACTGCCAGTGGCGAAGCTCCTTGGTCATGATGTGCAGGCCGGTCAGCCGGTAGACGCCGCCCGAGGAGGTGCGAATCGTGTAGATGTCGTTGGGGCCCGGGAAGGCGAGCTCGGTGGGGTCCTGCGGGGACTCGTAGGTGCGGTCGCCCTCCTCGTCCCACAAGGCGTTCTGGCCGGGGCCGATGCGCCGCTCGAGCGCCTCGGCGTCGGTGTCGTAAGCGGGGAGCTCGAAGCCAAAGCCCACGCGCGACCAGGTCGCCTTGATGAGCACGGTTCCGCCGGCAGACGGCAGGCCGACCAGGTGTCCGGCCTCCTCGGGGTCGAGCCCCTCCCACGGGTCGCCGGCGTCGGCTGGAAACTCATTCGCGAAACACGTCGAGAAGTTCTCGGGCGGGTCGACGCAGTCGTCGCCCTCGGCGCACCAGGTGTCGGCGAGCTTGTCGTCGCGGCAGGCCAAGATCTCGGGATAGTTGCGCATCATGTGCAGCACCATCGCCGGGCTGTAGACCATGCGCGCGATGCCGCCGCCTGCGGCCGACGAGCCGCTGAACTTGCTCTGGCGCGCCTCGGCGCAGCGCTGCTGCCAGTCTTCTTCGCTCTCGCCCTCGAATCGCTCGATCTCGCAGCCGTACAGGTCGAGCACCGCGTCGGTGTAGCGCCTCAGCGGCCAGCGGCTCGAGCGCTCGACGGCCGTGTGGTTGTAGTGGAAGGCGTCGCCGATCTGCACGTCCGACAGCGGCGCGCGGGCGAGCCGCTCCTCGTCGGTGAGCTGGGCGTAGGCGTGCTTGAAGATGCGGTTGATGTCTTCGACGCCGTACCAGGTCGCCCAGCGCGGGATCTTCGGGATTTCCTGGCCGTCGGGCAGCGTCAGGTGATCGCAGGTGGGCTGGCAGGTGCTCGTCGCTTCGTCCCAGGCGCACAGGCCGTCGACGTCCTTGGGCGCGAACGCTGCGCAGGCGTCGGCGTCGTCTTGGCGCGCGCAGCGGTCGATGTCGCGCGTCGAGACCTCGGCGGGACACTCGGGGAGCGCCTCGATTTGGTCTTGGAGGCCGAGCAGCGGGACGGGTTCGAGGACCTTGAAGGCCGACTGCCAAGCGACCTCGCGCCGGCGGCGCATGTTGGTCTTGAGCTCGGCTTCGGCGTCGACGGGGTTGTCGAGCAGCTCGCTCGCCGGCACGTAGGGGTCGGGCACGCCTACCAGGGAGCGGCCGAAGACGTCTTCCTTGCCGTTCTCGGAGCTGTCCCACGGAAAGCCGAGGGAGTCCTGCTCGGCGCGTGTTTGGTCGGCCCCGGAGGGGTTACACGCGGTGAGCAGGGCTGCCAGGGTCAGCAACAAAAATGTGGAGGATGAGCGCATACGGTTCTTGATGTGAAACAGTTGTGAGATGCCTTGCAGGTTCGCGGCCTCGGCCCCCGGCGCCTGCGCGCCGCCACCCCCGTGCGAGGCCCACTCGATTCGGATCACCTATTCGCCTTGTTTTGAAAGGGGGGATCCGATGCGGGGGTATTTGCCTCCGGTAAAAGACGTGCGGCAGTTAAGGGGGCTCTGATGGCGATTGTTATGTTGGCCTGCTGGGGCAGGCTGTTCCACTGTAGCCGCTCGTCCCAGGTTTTCCGGCGTCGCTGGCGACGTGCGGCGGTCATCGCCAGATAGTCTACGTGGCGAGTTGAGGAATCCGGTGGAGATTTTGTCACCTCGACCTTGAGGCTTCGAGCAGCTTTTCGAAAGGCGTTGCGAAAGGTGCTTGCGACCAGTACCGGCTGACGCATGTGGAGGTCGCCGGGTTCGGGCAAGTCGTCAGGAATCGACAGTCTAAGCCCTAGCAGGGCCGTTGAGGGCGACGCCTTATCAGCGGGATCACTGCCATGCGTCGGCGCGTCAGCGGCCTTATCTTGGCCTTGGATCGCAGCTGGCTCATCGTGCGCACCCAGCGTGGCTGGCGGCGGCATGTGAATCTCGATCTCTTTTCTGTAGGTCGGCGACGTCGACGAGGTGCATTCGCGGCGGAAGGGGCAGCCCTGGCAGGCTTGTGGGGAGCCGATGCGGAATCTGACGATCACACGGCCGCCGCGCTGGCGCATTCCGGACAGGCCCAGATAGGCGCCTTTCGCACAGCCGATCTGGCGGGTTTGAGCGTCATAGCTGAATCCATCGAGCCCACCGATGCGCTGCTCGACCTTTCGGGTGACACTCTGCCACCAGGCGTGCGATGCCTCGAAGCCGACGGCGAGCGAGGCCGGCTCCGGACGGCCTGCCGCTGGGGCTGCGTGGGGTGCGGGGGCACCGGTCGGCGCGAGCGGCAGCGTGTCGGCCGATTCGAGCTTGCGCGGCGCAGCCTCGACGTCGATAGGCTCGAGCTCGCCGAAGAGCTCGGCGCCCCTAATAGCCCTGAAATTGTGTAGCCAAACCCCCAGCGCCATCATGACCTGCTGGCCGGGCGCGCAATCCGAGTACATCTTCTCCAGATCCATGTGCCGATCGAGTCGGGCAAAGCCGTTTTCCTGGCGGCCGGCCCGGGCGTAGTAGGTGGTGACGACTTCTGCGGCCGGATAGGCCGTCGGGTCGAGATCGCAGGCGTAGACCTCGTACTGAAGCCCGTCGACAAAGCATCCGGCGCCGCGCTTCTTGCCGTCGGTCGGCTCAAAGCAGCTGACCACCAGCCTGGCCCGGGCGTCACCAAGCCAGTAGTCGCCCATTTCGGTCGCCCAGCGCTGGGGGCCGCTTCGGGAATCGTCGACCTTCTGCCATGTCTGCTGGGCCAGCTGAGCGCGCACCGCAGGATCTTTGAGCGGCTCGTAGTAACGAAGCCGGGTCAAAAAGTGCACCGGCGAGCGAAGCGCCGCGCGCAGCTGGGCAAACCCTCCCTGGTGGCCGTCGATGGCCAGAAAACACCGGCCGGGCTCGAGCCCGCGGGCGTTGGCCCATCGCTCTATCAGTGCCAGGCCCTGCGCAAAGTCATCGCTGAGCTGGCCGTTTCCGGCCGCATAATTCATCGCCAGATAAAGCCCGCTTCCCAGATGCTCCAAGATCGACGTCTCCATCTGGACGTCGGCGCGCTTTCGGCCCGAATAGCCCGGTTTGGCGCCCAAGCTGTCGACCCGACGGCGGGCGGGCGGGTACTCCTCGCCCTCGCACAGCGCCCGGCGTCGAAAAGGCTGCACGCGCCCATCGATGGCGAAGCCGTGCCAGGACTGCCCGGTGCAATCGCGCCACAGCACAGCCTCGTAGGCCGAAAAAGGCGCCGCCGGGGTCCATGCTCCGAGCAACTGCTCTTTGAATCGACACGCCATCTCCTCGGGAATGTCGCCCAAAACGCGCGACATCGATGCCTGGCTGCAAAGCCTGTCTCGCCCCCCTGCCGCTGCCAGGGCCTGCGACCACCCTCGGCCATTGACTTCGTCGAGCATCCCACGAAGCCCCGAGTACGTGGGCTGGGCGCTAAAAAAGGCCAGCCCCGCCAGCACCGCGTCGATAAACTGGTAGCCGCTTCGGTCGAGCCGAAACTGCTGCTCGATCTCGTCGAAAATGCCCTCACCGCGCAGATGCTCGCAGGCTACGATATACTCGTTGAAGTGAGCGGGCACTGCTCGCTGCGGCTCGGAACGCTCGTGATTTTGGAGGCTGACATTGAGGCGAGTGTCTGGCATGATCGTCTCCGGATGTAATGATTTCCAGGCTTTGTGCCCGGTTTGTTTTTGGTCGAACAAAATCATTACATCCTTTTTGTTTTCTTGACGATCCTCCCGATCGGTCGCCCCCCACGCCTCCTCGCTGATTCGGATCGAGTGGGCGAGGCAACGGGGGTGGGTATGGTCGGCTTAAAAACCGAATCGGGTCATTGAGGCGGTTGAGGCTGTAAGGCAAACAAAACCGAACTCCTACAATTGCTGGGCCAAGCGAATCGCGGCGTCCGAGGCGACGGCTTTGTCGCCGTCGGGCCCGGAGACGAGGAAGTAGATCCAGCCGTCGGAGCGGAAGTGCGGGAAGAGCGCGCGGGTCTTCGCCGGCATGTCGGTGATTTGATAGGTGTCGCCGGTGATGATGTCGGTCAGGTACAGGTTGGCCGTGTCGTTCTCGTAGTGGTGCGTGACCGAGTAGCGCTCGTCGAACGAGATATTCGCCTTGGCGCCCGGGGTGCACAAAAACTGGACCGGCTGGCTGATGTCGATGTCGTAGCTGCCCTGCGCGTTCGGGGTCGCGTCGACCTTGCGGATCATGTAGCCGAGCGCGTCGCCGTCGGGGCCGGCGAAGCGGCTGATGACCATCTTGCCGGACGGCGACAAGACCGAGTCACCCTCGTAGGGCGAGTCGACGACGACGGCTTCCTTTTGGGTCCACTCGGTTCCGTCGAAGACCATCGGCGAGAACTTCATCGTCGAGCCTTCGTAGAACGGCGCCTCGGGGTCTTCGCTGCCGCGGCCCGGGTCGCTGGTGAACTCGCTGTTGATGACGAAGTAGTCGCCGCCGTCGGTATTGACGGCCACGTGCTGGTACAGGTTGATGCCCTCGGCGTTGGTGCAGCCGGCTTCGCTGAAGTCGATGCCGTCTTCGATGGCGTCTTGCTGGGTCAGGACCGACTGGCCGCAGAGGCCGGCGCCGGCGCCCTGCATGATGAAGCCGTCGTTGTTGGGGAAGAAGCCCGGGTCGTACGAGCCGCGCACGCCGATATCTTCGCCGGTCACCAGGTCGGTGATGGTGGCGCGGAAGCCGTTTTTGTTGCCGCCGCCGTTGCCCACGAAGCGGCCGTCGGCCGACGAGCGCATCCAGTAAGAGGTGTCGAAGCCGAGGTCGCGGATCTCGACGACGCGGCTGTCGGCGACGGCCTCGTGGGCCCAGTCGGCCTTTTCGGTGTAGCCGTCCTCGAAGCAGTTGAGCGGGTCGGAGCCGGTGCAACCGAACATGTTGATGCCGTTCTCCTGGTTGCGCGCGCCCCAGCCGTCGAATTGCATGTCGTCGACGTGGTTTTCGAGCCACGGAATCGAGTTGGTCAGCCCGTAGCGGGTGCGCACGTCGTCGCAGGTCGCCGGGGGCGGCGTCTCGGGCAGGAACTCGTCGAGGTGGGCGAGGCCCTCCTCGGTGAACCACTTGTAGACGATGGCGAATTCACGCGCGCTCAGCGGCGGGTGGCTGCCCTTGGGCATGCTCACGCGCTGCAAAAACGCGCCGTACTCGAGGCCCCAGTCGGCGCCGTAGGCCTTCTCGAACAGCCTGGTGAAGAAGGGGAACTGCGCGCCGGCGGCCATGATGCCAATTTTGTAAGCAGCGAAGACGCTCTCTTCGTTGTCGTCGCGGCGCATGTAGTTGACGAGCTCGCGCGCCTTCTCGGGCGTCATCGACTCGACGTCGGCCTTCATGTCGATGCCGTCCTGGACGGCGGTCACGGTGCGCTTGCGCCAGCTCCGGAAGCCGAAGCGCGAGGTGGCGTGGCATTCGCCGCAGCGGCGGGTGCCCTCGCTCGACTCGCCGTCGGCCTCGTAGGGCGCGCCGAGGATGGCGAGCGCCTCTTTGGCGAGCTCCTCGCCGCTCAGCTCGACCTCGGGAAGCTCGGTCGGGTCGCCGGGCTGCTTGGGAAGGTCTTCCCACTCACAGGCGCCGTCGCCGGGGTTTTCCGCGCAGTGGCGGATGAAGTCCATCGCTTTTTTGTACTCCGAGTCGGCCCACAGCTCCTCGTTGAGCACGTCGTGGGCGTTCGGAGGCATCCAGTAGACGAATTCGAAGGCCTTGTGGCTCTCGGTCAACAGGGTCTCCCAGCGGGTGTCGGCGCCCTCGAGGCGGTCGAGCCAGGGGGCCTGGCCGCAGAAGACGCAGCCGCCGTCGGGGTTGTTGCGCGAGGAGTTGGTGCTCGGCGAGGTCCACTGGTCCATGCCGATGCGGTGGCAGCTCGTGCACGCGCTCGCCTCTTCGCTGACGAGGTGTCGGGGCTCTTCCCAGCCCTGGTCCTCGGCGTCGACGAGCTTGTAGGGGCCGTTGTAGCCCTCGACGAAGTCGGGGTGCTCGCCCATCTTCGGCACGACCGTGTTGCCGTCTTCGTCGACCGCGCCGTCGATCCACGGGGTGTGGATGAACGGGTCGGTGCTGTGACAGCCCTGGCACTGGATGCCGCCGTCGGGGCCGATGCCGCCCTCGATGCCGCCCCACAGGTCGCTCCACATCTGCGGCGACGCCTCGCTTTTGACGTTGTCGGCCGGGTGCGGGATCTGCATGCCGTCGTTCGACGGGCGGTGGGTCTCACCGTTGGGCAATTGGTTCTGGAAAAAGCAGGTCTGACCGGTGAACGGGTTGTGCCCGATCATCGCCATGTCGTTGTAGCGGCCCACCGTCTCGCGGTGCGACTTGCGGCAAAGGAGGACCCAGTGGGTGCCCTCTTCGTTGCGGGCGTGAGCGACGCGCGGGCCGTTGGCTCCGGTGCGAGCGTCGGGCTCGCAGTGGCTGTAGATCGTCTGAGGGTTGTCGCACTCGTCGACCCATTTGTCCTGGGGGACGCCGTCGACGGTCGAGGGAATGGGCGTGCCGACTTCGGTGCAGTCGACGGTGTTCCAGTCGGGCGGCGCGAAGCGGTCGCCCTGGGAGTCGGCGTACGCTTGGAGGTCGGCGATGGTCACCTCGCCGATGCCGTCGATGTCGTCGAGCTCCTCGATGTCCTCGAAGGTCCGGTCGTCGTCGGTGTCGAGCTCGCCGTCTTCACCGGCTCGATAGTCGATGATGAGCTGGGCGCGGTCGGAACGGATGCCGACGTCGTTGATAAGCTCGTCGAGCGTCAGCGTGTTGGCCACTGCCAGCGTGCCGGGGCCACCGCCGATGCGCTCGCCCCAGAACGGGATATCGCCCATCTCGGTGATGCAGGCTTCGGCGTAGGCCTGGTTGCTGACGATGCGCACGCCGTCGTCGTAGGCGTCGAATTTGCCGTTCTCACCCAGGCGGTCGAGCGCCTGGCGGATATCGTAACGCGCCTGGTGCACGATGCCGTTGCCGGCCTGGATGCAGACGTCGACGTAATAGGTGTTCTCGAGGCGCTCTTGGTACTGCTCTTCGGTCTCGCCCAAGAGGCTGTGGGGCGTGGTCGCGTTCTCGAACATCGACAGGTCGACCGCCGGGCCGGTGTAGACGTGGTCGCCGCGATTTTGGTTATGCGCGGGCATGTCGGGCGCCATCGACTTGCAGTCGAGGCTGTCGCCCTCGGCCAGGGAGCGCACGCGAGCGCGCAGCTTCTCGCCGCCTTGCAGATCACGGTTCAAGATGATGACGAGCTTGCTCTCTTGGGTGTCGTAGCCGAGCTGCGACTCCAGGGGCTTGCTCTTGTCGGGACCGCTACATGCTGCCAATCCCACTGCACTAACGAGGCAAATACCTGCCAAATAGCTGCGATGTGTCACGGGTTCATCCTTGTATCTTTCAACATATCTTTCAAAAAACGGAAAGCTCGGGCGCTCGGTCGCAGCGCCCCGTCAATATGCCTGGCATCCCTGGATTTCCCCGTCGCTGCGCTCGGCCTTCTGGAGGCAGTTGGCGGCGGCGCGCTCGACGAGGCTGCGCGTGGGCAGGTAGCACCGACCGTCATCACCGGTCTGGCTGATCCACTTGATGAGATGCGTGCGCCACGCCCACAGCACTGCTCCGCTGGGATAACCCGTGCTGTCTTCGTGGCTGTAGTCGTCGTTCCAGTTGAAGAAGCGCCCGCCCCACTCGGAGTTCTCCTCGAGCTCGACCAGGGCTTCGGGCGGGTCGGCCATGATGGCCTCGAAGCGAATCGCGGCCGCGGTCATGCACTTGCGCCCCGCCTCGGTGCCCTCGGAGTAGCTGTAGGTCGGGTTGTGACCGCCGGGCCACTTCTGCCAGAACTCGGTGCCGGAGAGGCGGAACGGCGCGTCGGTGCTGGGGTAGTCGTAGTCGGGAGCCGGAAGCTCGGGGTCGATGGTGATGACCGCGAGTTCGACGTCTTTGGCGGCGGCAAACGGGTCGGGTACGACTTCGGTGCCCTCGGACTCGCCGGCGGCGAACTCGAAGGTCTGCTCGAAGCGCTTGTCGTCGAAGGAGCCCGACACGCGGATGCTCAGCGTGTCCCAGCTGGGCAACGTGGCGAGGTCGATGGCCTCGGAGACGAACGTCGCGCGCTCGGCATCGTAGCTGAGTTCAGCTTGAAGCGGCTCGTCGGCCGCGGTGTCGCCGGTGAGAGCCCAGATCTTGGCGGACAGGGCCTCGTCGCCGGTCAGCTGTTCGAGCTGCTCGTCGGAGACGGCCGCCACGAGCCGGAACGACTCGTCTTCGGCGTCGGTCGAGGTGTCTGCGGCGTCCGCCGAGCCCGCGTCCGTCGAGCCTGCGTCCGTCGTCTCGTCTCCGGCGTCTGCGAAACCTGCGTCGGTCGTGCCCGTGTCCGCGGTGCCAGCGTCTGCGAAACCCGCATCGGCCGTGCCCGCGTCCGCGGCGCCGGCGTCGGCGTCGGCGAAGCCTCCATCGACCGAGCCCGTGTCCGTCGAGCCGGCATCGGCCTCAGAAACGGGATCGTCGAACGCCTCGTCGGCGACCAGCGTCAGGCTGACGAGCGGGCGAAACGCAGACGCCGTCGAGTCGCACTTGCCCGTGCAGGTCTGGGCACTGTCGCCGTTGTTGTTCGGAGCGTCGGTCTCGTCGCCGACGCAACCCGACGCGAGGAGCGCCACCGACAACGCGGCGGTCGCAGGAAAACGGAGCCAAGAAATAGCAGGAGGAGTGATCACAGGGGGGTCCTAACTCATTAAAAAACCAGACATGTAACTCTTAGAACACATCCAACATAGAACGGTCCGCCCGACATCACAACAGGCTTGCGCGATTCATTTTTCGGCGACGTAACACCGGTTGTCGTCGATTTTGACGAGGGAGGCGTGTTCGACGGGTTGCTGGTCGTCGACGGTGATGAAGGAGCCGGAGACGAAGGGGTTGTAGCGCACGGGGACGGGCAACTCTGGTTCATCGGAGGGTTCGACCCAGCGCCCGTGCACCTTGGCGTGCACGGTGCGACGCTCCCCGCTCACCACGCGCTGGCGCATCGTCTGGCTGACTCGGAACTCGGCGTCTTCGAGGTAGGCCGTGTCGCATCGATAGATGACGCGATTCTGGGTATTGGTGACTGAGAGGCCGCCGATATGGAGGTTGTAATGCACCCGCACCCACTGGCCGGGCGCCGGCTTCTGATCGTACTTGCTCATGCTGGGTCCCCTGCGAATCTCAGGGCCGTGGACGCTCGAATTTCCACACCAAGTACAGGGATGCCAGAGCACCCATTCCCCCAGAAGGGGTGGTCACCATGTGCGGCTGCGCCACTCCATTTGCCAAAGTGTGGGCAGTCTGCAGCAAGCTTGGCCGAGACGCAACCCCCAGGGTCGGGGCCCATCGGCTATGCCCCTAATTGTGGGAGTCCGACCATCAATGCTTCTTCCACACCAACATCCGATTATTCGCCGGCATCGCGCGATCGTCGATGAGCGTGAAATCGTGGCGATGAGCGAACGCCTCGATGTCTTCAAAGAGGCGGATGCCGCTATTGGGGTCGCGCTCTCGAAGCCAATGGTCGAAGCGCTCGTTGCTCGGCTCGAGGGGGCGGTCGGCGTAGCGAAACGGGCCGTAGAACAACACGAGCCCACCGGAGCGCAGGTGCGCTTTGGCATGGCCGAAGAGGCGCTCGGCGGCCTCGAGCGGGGCGATGTGGATGACGTTGGCCGAGAAGAACGCGTCGAACTCGCCCACCGGCCACGACTCTTCGAACAGGTCGAGGGCGACCGGCTCGCACACATTGTCGAGTGCGGCGTCATCTCGCCAAGCCTGCACGCTGTCGAGCGAGCCGGGGCGGTCGGACGGCTGCCAGACGAGATGCGGCAGGTGTCGCGCGAAAAAGACCGCGTGCTGACCGGTGCCACTCCCCACTTCGAGCACACGCTCGGCGTCGGCGAGCACCTCTTGGAGCACCTCCAAGATCGGCTCCTGGTTTCGTTGGCATGCTTGGGAAAATTGCTTCATCGCTTCTCTCCTCTAAATGGCGTTGCACGTCTCGACATCACTCGGCGGCGACAAACAAATCGAGCGCTGCCGTGCGCACGGCAATATCATCATCGCGGCGAAGCTGACGCAACACCTCGACCGTATCCGGCGGCCAATAAAAACGTGGGCCGACCACGGAGAGCAAGGCGACGCTCATCCGACGGAGGCGCTGGTCTTGCGAGTCGGCCATCACACCAGTGAGGGAACGCAAGACCGATTCATTCCGCGCACTGAGCACGGTGCTCGCATGGGATGAAAAGCGGCGGCTCAGCTCCGCCGGCGTCAGGTGTGTGTCGCGAAGGTCGTCGAGTAACTCGACCAGATCATCGTGCGCCGACTCGACTGAGTCCAACTGAAGCGCGGCGAGCCGAAGGCCGACGCGGAGCGCCGCCAACGTCGGATCTTCGGAGAGCTCCCGGTCCAAGTCGCGCAGGAGCGGACGAAGCTCGGAAGCCCACGGTTCGCCCAACTGGCCGAAGCGGGCGGTCAGTGCTTTGAGGCGTTGCCTCGCCGGCAGGTCTCGGTCGGCTTCGGCTTCGGGCTGGGCGTCGAGTTCGAGGGTGCGCAGTGTGCAGGCCGCACCGACGATGTGCTGCCGCACGTCGCCATGACGCGAGGCCCTCTCGAGAGCGCGCAGTCCTTCCCTCCAGCAGTCCGAGTCGAGGTCCGAGAGATGTTGCTCTCCGACGCCGGCAACTTTGTGGGGGTCGACCTCGGCCCAGCGCGCGAGTGCGGTGACGGCCGACGTCTGCGCGATGGGATCGTCGTGACGCGCGACCTTCAAGATGATGTCGAGATAACGCCGAGCATCGACGGTGGAGAAGCTCGCACAACTCTCCCAGACCAAGCTCGACGCCACATAGCGGTTACCGTCTTTTGCCAGCATCTCGACGATATCCCAGGCGCGCCCGAGGTGCAGCAAATTGCGGGCGGCGAGTCCGACCGCGATCTTGACGTCGCGGTGGAGGTCGCGCCCGTCGACATAGTCGAAGAGCAGTTCGACATTCTCCTTGCTCGGAAAACGAGACAGCAGTCGAACTGCCTCCTTCTCGACGGTTACTTTGAGACGGTCGCGCTCGAGGATCGTGCCGAGCAGCCGATGCACCGCAGCCAACGGTGCGTAGCTCGCGGCGCGGTGCATCGAGTACATCGCCACGCGCGCCCTGCTCGACCCCAGATGTTCGGCGAGCAAGGAACACGAGCGCGCCGGGCAATCGAGGTGCGAGGTCCCGTGCAGCGCCGCCTCGGCGATATTAACGTCGTCGGACGCGACCCACGGTGCGAGGTCCTCGAGACGGGTGGTGAGCAGCCTCGCCCTCACCCGCATCGCCGACGTTCGGTTCCAGGTCGAGTTGCCTTCATCGTCGATGAGCTGGTCGAGCAACTCGCCGTAAGCGCGCTGCTGTCGCGGCAACCATCGGAAGAAGCCATGGGTCGCCGGCACCACGTAGATGGTCTCGCCAGACAGGAACCGCCCCAGAATCGCGCGCTTCGTCAAATAGGCGTCGAGCAAGTCCTGGCGGCGCCGATGCACGTGTTGGAAGACCGTCCACAGCCGAATCGCGCTGCGGTCGCGACGAAGCACTTCCACCACCCGCTCGTCTCTGGTCTTAGGGTGCTCGAGCCAGAGGCCAATCGCGGTATGAGCCACGCTGTCGGGCTTGGCGCGCGTGGCCTTCTCGAGCAGCGACTGAATGACCTCCGAGTTCCAAGCGCGGCGACCGAGAGCACGCGCAAAGAGGAAGAGCAGCGAGTACTCCTCGCGCTCGACGGAGTCGCGCAGTGGCTTCTCGAGCACCTCGATGAGCGGCTCTTCCGCCCCACGCGGCAGACGATGCTCGAGGTCGACCCACAAATACCCCGACTGCTTGGCCAGCTGTTCGATGAGGTCCAAGGCCAGCGCAAAAATCTGCCCCTGCGGACGTGTCGCGTTGGCTTGAAGAAGGCGCACCGACAAATCACGGATGGGGGTTCGGGTCTGCCAGGAGGTGTCGCGTGCGTCGAAGGCGTACGCGATCACCGAAAAGAGCAGCTCGGCGTGCGCATCCTGGAAGACTGTCGGCGGGCATTCGGAAAGCGCGCGGTAGACGGCGCGTCTGACCGGGTCTTGGTCATTCTCGATCTTCTGGCAAAACTCGAGCACCTCCCCGACGCCGCGGCGGTTCAGGCCGGCACAGCGCACCAAACTACCGAGAGCGATAGCTCTCTCGCCTGCATCGGAAGCCCGGGTCGCCTCTTCGAGAACACACCGGGCCTCCTCCAAAGGAAGGTAGGCAGACAACTGCAGGCGTTGAATTGGGTCCGACTGAATGTCCTCCAGCTCCAACACTCGCCTGGCTTCGCGATGGCGAGCCTCATGGGGGAGCACCTCGAGGAGTGCCTGACTCCACGGCGCACGGGCCGCATCGAGTTCGCTGCGCGCGTGTTCGAGCAGCTCGGCTCGCTCGGACGGGGCGTGGGCGGAGAGCAGCTCGGCCAGATGGTCGGGGGACCGCCCGAGGATCCGGGCGAACTTGCGGCGATGTTTGGGGCTCAATGAGCGAATGGCTCCGAGTAGGCTCGACGGGAGCCCCCGCGCTTGGAGTCTCGGCACGTTCTTCTCGGAGGTGAGCAACTCGAAGGTCAGCTGCGGCACGCGACGGGCGAGCACACCGATGATAACCTCGAAGCCGAACGGAAGACTCTCGGCCGGCCCGTACTCGAGGGCGAGTTGCGCGATGTCCTCTGCGTGTTCGAGACACAAGGCCCCCACCGCCCGGTGATATCGCCGCCACACTGTCGCTGTTTGGGCGACACTCGCCTCCTCGAGACGCTCCCGTAGTGTCGCCAAGACGACGTCGGGATGGCGCATGGCCAATGACTTCCAGTTGGACACGGCGTACTCGTAGTTGACGAGCGCCTCGCGAACGGTCTGGGAACCACACGCCGGCAGCAGCACCATGGCGCGCGCTGGTCCAGCCTCGGCGAGGACCTTCGGGAACAGCGCCTCGGCCGCCTCCGTGCGCTCCTGCCGCACGATGCGACGCAGAAGACTGCGCCGTACCGCCGGGACCGCTCGTTCGTAGGCGTTCACGAGCGTGTCTGCGTCGCCGGCTACCCGCGCCAAATGTTTGGCAGCCGACTGCATGACCAGCGCCGAACCAGAGACCAGCGCCCGCCGAAGAGGCTCGACCCGCCCGGTCAACGAGGCGAGTTGCACAGCGAGGAATGACTCGAAAGTTTCACCGGCCTCCAACTCGGTGATGAGGCGGTCGATCTCGGAGCTGTCGGCATGCTGCTGAGCGAGCAAGCCCAGCACACGCATGCGCTCGTCGTGGCAAAGAGAATCGAATTGCTCGAGCAGCTTTACGGCGGAGGGGACGGACATATCGGACTCCGTTGAGTATCTCGTCGCCGCTTGCGAGGGCGCCCCCGCGAACCCGGCGGTTTGTCGAACGAATGAGTGTCGTGTCGGGTACACGTACCACAAGGAGATTCGACTGTCCCCTGAGATCGAGTCGACCAGCTGATGCACACGTTGGTGTGCGGGGAATTGCCAAGAATTTGCGGCAAGCCCTAAGTAACTTGCTATAGTCTTATAGACCCCTACTCGACTTCGGCCCGGTTGAAAGCTCGGACAGTGATGAGCACAAGCGCAGCAAAGAAGCCTTCTACGATTCGACTAATCGGCCTTGAGACACGCCCGTATCATTGGCTGCTCGCAGGGATTGTGCTGACCGCCATATCGGGGATGCGCTACAACGTCGCTCTGGCAGGCTGGATTGGGAGCGTTCCGTGGCTGATTTATCTGCGGCACACGGATGGATGGAAGTCGAGGCTGGTCTTCGCCGGGGTGCTTCAAGTCGCTGCATTCTTGGCAGTACTCAAAATCGTCACAGAGCCCCTGCCCTGGTTTTTTGCGCTGATGTTCTCGGTTCCGTCGGCCGTGATGTCTGCGGTGCTCTACGTGCTCTTCGAGTGGCTGCGCCGGCGGGCTGGTGACCGCTGGGGGCTGGCGATTTTCCCGGCGCTCGTCATCGTGTCGGAGTGGGCCTCGTCCGGGTTTAGTGAGATGGGAAGCTGGGGTGCGCTAGCCTACACCCAGATAGACAACCTGGCGTTGATGCAGACGACCTCGCTTTTTGGACTCTCGGGGGTGACCGGCTTGCTCGGCCTGACGTCAGCGATCATCGCGGTTGCGCTGGCTGAACCTGACGCTCGCTGGTGGCGTCGACCCGCCGCGGTGCTCGCCGCCGTCATCTTCTTGGCGCACGGCTGGGGAGTGTTCCGGCTCTTTCAACCGCTGGAGGGCCCAATCGTTCGTATCGGGACCGTGGTGAGCGATCTTCGCCTCGGGCCCGATGCGCCTCCCGACGACGCCGAGCTCGCCCGAGCGACCAATACGCTTTTCGAACGCACCGAAATTGCCGCCGAGCGTGGCGCCGATCTGATCGTGTGGAACGAGGGCGCGACCTCTGTCGATGCCGACGACGAAGCTGCTCTGCTGGAGCGCGGCCACCAACTCGCGCGCCTCCACGATGTCGATATCATCATGGCCTATGTCGTCCCTCGCGAGGGGATGGAGCAGTTCGAGAACAAATTCACCTGGATGACCCCCGAGGGGGGCATCGAAGACTATTTGAAGCACCATCCGGTGCCCGGTGAGGGTTCCATCAAAGGCGATGCCCCCTTCGTCGCCCACGACCGACCCTACGGCCGAGCTGCCGGAGCCATCTGCTACGATTACGATTTTCCGTCGATTGGCCTGCAGCACGCGCGATTGGGGGTCGATCTGGCGGTCGTGCCGTCGAGCGACTGGGAGGGCATCGACCCGTATCATACCGAGATGGCCGCCGTGCGGGGCATCGAGGGAGGTTTCGCGGTCGCGCGCTCGGTACGCCACGCCACCAGCGCAGTCTTCGACGCTCATGGTGTGGCGAGGGGACGCGCCCGTGACCGCGAGGGAGTGCACGTAATGGTCACTGCGGTGCCGGTCGAGGGCCAGCGCACGCTCTATTCGATGACCGGCGACCTCTTGCCGCTACTCGCCGGGCTGGTGGTGCTTAGCGGCGGTGTCATCGCGTTTCGTCGTCGGAACAACTAGTGGGGCGACACGCTCGCGCTCTCGCCAATCACTCTCCGCGGGTGGCGACCTCCACCCAAGGCTGCGCTCGCTCGAGCTGGCCGGCGAGCGACAGCAGCGTGCCGTCGGCGCCGTGTGGGCCGATGAATTGAGTGCCCACGGGCAGCCCTTCGTGGCGGTGCAGCGGCACGGACATCGCCGGGAGGCCGGCGGTGTTGGCGATGGGGGTCAAGCCGGCATAGGCGAACAGCGACTCTTCGATCTCTTCGAGGGTTTGGCCGGCGGCGTCGTACGAGCCGGTCTTCCAGGGAAGCTGGGTGATGGTGCTGGTCAACAGCACGTCGTGGTCGTCGAAGAAGTGGGTCATGTCGGCGGTCGCCACGTTGAGTTGCTGCCAGATGACCCACAGGTCCGCCGGGCTCATGCGGTCGGAGTGACGGGCCAGCCGAAGCGTGAGGGGCTCGACCATCGGGAAGCCGACGACCTGGGCGGCGCGCAACGCCGCCTCGAGTGTGCCCGGAAGCCGCAACAGGCGCACCACGGGCGCCGGGATTTCTTCCATGGTGTCGAGCTCGGCGCGCACTCTCTTCAAAAAGAAGCTCGCTCCCACCGCCCACAACTGACTGAAGGCGGCCCGGTAGGCGAGGCCGTCGATGGGCGGGGTGATTTCGACGACGTCGTGGCCCAGGTCCTCGCAATGACGCGCGGTCTTCTCGATGGCGGCGCGGCACGCCGGATGCAGCGCCTCTCCCAAGAAGTCCGTGAACATCACGCCCACTCGGAGCGGCTCGGGGTCGCATTGGGCGGCCTCGGCGCACGAGCGAGTCGCCGGCGGGCGCCACCGCGAGCCGGGGCTGACGCCGGTGGACAAGTCGAGCAAGAGCGCGCTGTCGCGCACCGTACGGCTGACGCAATGGTGCGACACGAACCCCTCGGGCACCTCGTCGAGAGCTTCGACGGTGAGCCCGCGGCTGGGCTTGAACCCGAAGAGTCCGCACGCCGAGGCGGGGATGCGAATCGATCCGCCTCCGTCGGCCGCGTGGGCCACCGGCACGATTCCGGCGGCGACCGCGGCTGCCGACCCGCCGCTCGACCCACCTGGCGAGCGTTGCACGTCCCACGGGTTTTTAGTGGGGCCGTAGACGATGGGCTCGGTGGCCGGCATCAAGCCGAGCTCGCTCATATTCGTGCGCCCGACGAGCAGGAGCCCCGCCTTCAGGTAGCGCTCGACCAACGGGTGCGTGCTCTGGGAGTCGTACCCGTCGAGGAGCCGCGAGCCCAGCGTCATCGCGTGGCCCTCCCACTCGAGCATGTCTTTGATCAGAAACGGCACTCCGGCCAGCGGACCGCTGGGCGCGTTCGACTGGCACGTCTGGCGCGCTTGGTCCACCCACGACTCGACCACCGCGTTCAGCCGGCCGTTCCACGCGTCGAGCCCTTCGGCAGCCGCGTCGACCAGTTCACTTGGAGAGACCTCGCCGTTACGTACCATCTCGGCGAGAGCGACGGCGTCGTGCTCGCGGTATTCTCGAAAGTCCATCGTGATGCCCCGTCTGCTCAATCGGTCTTCGGTTGATTCGTCGAAGCCCGCAATCGCACGAACTCGGCCTGCTCGACAAGTCCCTGCTCTGCATAAAACTCGGCGAGCGCCAAATAACGTCGATGAATATCGAAGCTGACGGCGTGGTGGAGCTTTCTGAGATCGACGGGACACAGGTGAATGGGCTGCGAGTCGGTCTCGTACAGTGAGTTGCTACCGTTCATGTTGCATTCGTAGTGCAAGCAGTGGGTGATACCGAACATGTGACCGGTTTCGTGGGACATCACTTTCATGCTGCGCAGCAAAATCATCCGCCGGCGGTCGTCTGCCGGACGAACACCGGGACCGGGGTCGTAGCGCGCGAAACTGTAGATGCCCACGCGGCCTGACAGCCGCGCCTGCCCGAAGACGAAGTTCCAGCCGTCCCCCGGCCACAAATCGGTCATTGTCAGCCCGAGCATCGCGTAGGCGTCATTCGGCAATCGGGTCTCGAGTTCGTCGAGCACGTCGGTCGTCAGCCACTGCTCCTCGCCGCCGAGTTGCCGCTTGGAGAGCTCTAGGCTCGCAGGGTCGAGCGGCTCCATGACTTTCACCGGCAAGCCGAAGTAGATGCGCCCGAATTCGGCCAGCGTCTCCATATCGGGGCTCGCCTCGGCGTCGAAGCTGCCGATCGGTTGCAAATACAGTGTTCGCCGCTCCTGTGTGACATCCTGGCGCTTGCGGTCGAGCCAGTCGGAGAAGCACTGCCTGGGCTCCTTGTGAATCGCTCGCCAATCGCCACCGCCAGGCTCGTCGAGCGGGGTGAACGCCGCGACGTCCACCACGCCAGATGCCCAATCATCGCTCCCCAACTCCGCCTCGGCCTCGGGGTCGCAGCGCTCCACGCCAGCGGCGAGCTGGGTTTCGGCGACGAACCACGCCGATACGGCTGCGACCAACACCACCGCCGAAGCGGCGAGGACGAGGCGTTGGTGGCGAACCCACCACGGCAAAAAGTCGGACGTGTCATCCATCGGCTTGCTCGATTCGAGGCACGGGGTCGGTGTGCGGGGGCAACGGTAGGACAACGGCGCGGGCTGACGGTTCCCCCATCTTGCGAGCTTGCAATTTGCGACAGTATGTTTTGTTACATCTACGAACGCAACGATGGCGCCAGATGGCAACACCGCGTAGTATGCCGGCAACTCTTCGAAAGCATGCAGGGACCATGGAAACACCACACGTCGACGTACTGATCATCGGAGCCGGCCTCTCCGGCATTTGCGCGGGCCACTACATGCAGGCGGAGTGCCCCGACAAGACGTTTACGATCTTGGAGGGACGCGACTCGCTTGGAGGCACCTGGGATCTGTTCCAATACCCGGGGATTCGCTCCGACTCCGATATGCACACGCTCGGCTTTTCGTTTCGGCCGTGGCCCGACCCGCAGGCCATCGCCGACGGGCCATCGATCCTGCAGTACCTGCGCGACACGGTCGAGGAGACCGGGCTCGGCGACAAGATTCGCTACAACCACCAGGTCCAGAAGGTCAGCTGGTCGTCCGAAGACGCGCTCTGGACGGTCACCGCGCGCCATCCCGACACCGGCGAGGAGTCGGTCTACACGTGTGACCTGCTCTGGTTTTGCACCGGGTATTATCGCTACGACCGCGGCCATATGCCCGAGTTTCCGGGCGCCGACCGCTTCGAGGGCGAGCTCGTCCACCCGCAGTTTTGGACCGACGATATCGACTACGAAGGAAAGAACGTGGTGGTCATCGGCAGCGGCGCCACCGCGGTGACGCTCGTGCCTGCGATGGCCGACCGCGCCGCCCACATCACCATGTTGCAGCGCTCGCCGAGCTACGTGATGAGCGTTCCCGAAGACGACGCCATTTCCGAGTGGGCGACGCGCGTTCTGGGCGACAAGATCGGCGCAGGTGTGACGCGCTGGAAGAATATCCTGCGGTTGATGCTCTTCTACCAATTCTCGCGTCGCATGCCGAAGCAAGCCCGCAAGTACATCACCGACCTGGTGCGCGAGACGATCGGAGACGTGGTCGACGTCGACACCCACTTCAACCCGAGCTACGACCCGTGGGACCAGCGGCTC
Organism: Persicimonas caeni; assembly: GCF_006517175.1. Lineage (NCBI taxonomy): Bacteria > Deltaproteobacteria > Bradymonadales > Bradymonadaceae > Persicimonas > Persicimonas caeni. The sequence goes on from NZ_CP041186.1 coordinate 241,285, forward strand.
TGCTTCGTGCCCGACGACGACCTGTTCGACGCGCTGCGCGAGGGCAAAGCCTCCATCGTCACCGACCACATCGAGAATTTCGACGAGACGGGCATCGTGCTGCGCTCGGGCGAGCACCTCGACGCGGACATCGTCGTCAGCGCCACCGGCCTCGAGATCGTCATCGCCGGCGGAGCGACCATCGAGGTCGACGGTAAGGTCGTCGATCCGGGCGAAGAAACGATGTACAAGGGCGCGATGCTCAGCAACGTCCCCAACGCGGTGATGTCGGTCGGCTACACGAATGCCTCCTGGACGCTCAAATGCGAGCTCATCAGCCAGTGGACCTGTCGTCTGCTCGAGCATATGGACGAGCACGGCTTCGACGTGTGCGTGCCGCGACTCCCCAAAGAAAAGGACGCAGACGTCCCGCTCATCGACTTCAACTCCGGCTACGTACTGCGAGCGCTCGACGAGTTGCCCAACCAGGGCGAGAAGCTGCCGTGGCGGCTCTACCAAAACTACATTTTCGACAGCGTGCTCTTTCGCTACGCGCCGATCGCGGACGACGCGTTGGTATTCGAGTGAGCACACCGTAGATCCAAATTGACCGTCGCTGCGTTGATAGTTCGTGTCACTCACGGACTATGGACGCAGCCCGGCCATGAACCACCACACTATCTCCTTCGTCCTCCTCGGCGTACTCTTCTGCCTCCCAAGCGGTGCGAGCGCCGAGTCCCCTGCCCTGCAGCGTTTGAGCCAAGCCGGCGACGAGATGCCCGGCGACGAGGTGCCCGGCGACGAGGTGCCCGGCGACGGACCGAGCATCTACCCGACCGTGTCGGCCGACGGCACGACCGTGGCCTTCATGTCCCAGGCGACGAACCTGGTCGACGTGAAGCTCTACGACGACGAGGTCCCCAAGCACCTACACATTTTCACGCGCGATTTGGCCACGGGCGTCGTCGGGCTCGCCAGCCGAGCCGCCGACGGTACGCCGGCCAACGCCCACGCGATGTATCCCGACCTATCCGCCGACGGCCGGCTGCTGGTCTTTGCCTCCAGGGCATCCAACCTCGTCGACGGTACGGAGGGTAAGGCGTGGCGAGTGTACGTGAAGAACCTCGAGACCGGTGCGGTCCAGCTCATCAGTCATCCGAATAAGGAAATGCGGGTCTTTTGGCCGCGCATCTCTGATAACTCTGATTATGTAACCTTTCTAACACATAGCGCCGAGGATCTTGGCGCGCCCGCGCAAATCTACCGCCACCACTTGCCGACCGGAGAGTTGCAGCCGGTCAGCAGTTCGAAGGACGGCGCACCAGGTGACGGCGACAGTCGCTACGCAGAACTCTCGGCAAATGGTCGGTATGTGGTCTTCGAATCGCAGTCGACGAATTTGGCCGACGTTGCCACACCGCACGGCGGCGTGTTCGTCAAAGACATGCAGACAGGCGCGGTCGAGTTGGTCGCGGCTCGCTCGCCGGGCGCAGGTTTCGAAAAGTGTCGCCCCAGTGTGTCGGCCGACGGTCGGCGCGTCGTCTTCTACGCCAGGACGACCGTGCGCACGCCCGATGCTCTCCCGGGCGTTTGGCAAGTCGCGGTCAAAGATCTCGACACCGACGAGATGCGCCTGGCGAGCACGAATGTCAAGGGAGAGCCAGCCAACGCGCGAAGCCACGGCGCCACGCTCTCGGCGGACGGTCGCTACGTGGCGTTTCAGTCCGACGCGAGCAACCTGCCCGGTCCTGGGCGCGTGCGCCGCTCTCCGTTTTATCTGAAAGACTTGAAGACCGGAAAAGTCGTACGGATCTCGCCTCATGTGCCGCGCAAGGAGGGAGAGCCACTCGGCAGCAGTGGAGTGAATCACGGCTTTGCCAGTCTTTCGGCAGACGGCTCGAAGGTCGTCTTTCACTCCGACGCGCCCATCGACTCGGACAGCAGACAAGCTCAGGTATATCTGTTCGAGTCGCAATGTTCGCCCAAACACGCTACCATGCGCCTCAAGTGCAATGATTTTGGCTCTAAGAGAGGTGTGGCATGAATAAGCAGCTTCTAGTGATGTCGATGGCGTTGGCTGCCTGCCTGGTCTTTCCGTCGTTCGCCGGCGCGCAGGACTCCGGCTCGGACGACGCAAAGAAGAAGTTCAGCGGGACCTACGTCCTCGCCAACAGCAAGAAGAAAGAGCGCAAGAAGATCAACAAGAAGATCGAGAAGCTCGTCGACAAGATGTCCTTCTACAAGCGCCCCTTCGCCCGCGGCGAGCTCAAGGATTCGACCGAGCCCTGCCCGAAGCTGAACGTGATCTTCAGCGGCGACGACATGGCGATCAATTGCGTGGGCAACGTCAAAGCGAAGTCGCCGGCGAACGGAAAGGCGGTCAAATGGGTCGATAGCGACGACGAGGAGATGCGTCTGTCTCAGAAGCTCGAGAAGAACCGCATGGTCCAGAAATTTCGCAGCGAGAACGGCCTGCGCACCAATATCTACCGTCTCAAAGACGGAGGAAAGAAGCTCGTAATCGACGTCAAGATCACAAGCGAGCAGCTTCCCCACCCGCTGGAATATCAACTGGTGATGCGCCGCAAATAATACTACAACGTCACTTCCGACGTGAGCGCCCTCGGCGAGGCCATGGAGCCGAGGCCAAGGCGCTGGCGCGCGGGCGATGCGGCTGAGCATCGTCGAGCGACGGCAACGCAGGCATCGGTTTCATGGATCGGCGAGGCGCCGCGAGGGAAGTGACGTTGTAGTAATATGCGCGCCTTCGCCCTTGACCTCCTCGCACCGATTCGTACCTTTCGCGGTCTGAAGGTACGAATCGGTTTTTTTATGACTGCAGGAGAACACGACCATGGCTACCGACCAAAGCACCGACGCCTCGATGGATCTTCGCGAGGGAGGACAAGCCTTTCGCAACCGCGTCATCAACCCGATGATGTTTCGCGCGTACATGCTCGTCAAAATGCCGGTGCTCGGGGTGACGGGGACGTACCTCGAGGAGATCGATACCCACCGATGCGTCGCCACCCTGCCCTGCGGCTGGACGACCAAAAACCTCTTTGGGAAGACGTTCAACGCGGCCGTGCTCGCCGCCGCCGAGACGGCCAGCGTGGCGCTTCTGGTGCTGCACATTCGCAACCAGGCTGCCGACGTCACCCCGGAGATGATCGAAATCGACGGCCGCTTCGGCGAGCCGGAGCTCGAAGAATTGACGATTCGGTGCGACGACGGCGATCGCTACGCCGACTTCGTGGCTCGCGCCAAAGCCTCCGACGAGCCCATCGAAGAGACGTTTACCGTCCATGCGCAGGATGCCCGCGGCCAGGCTCGCCACGAGGTCGACATTACCTGGCGTCTTTCCTGAGTAAACTTGTTCCGAACAGCATAGGTGCGGGGTCATCTTGCCCTCGACTTCGGTGCGGGGGCATCTTGCCCTCGTATGTGAAAGCAACGATGCACTCGCTCCTAAAAACCTAAAGCTCGACCGGCACTGCCGTGCCCCAACACAAGCCGTCCCGGTCGAGCGAGCAGCGCCGCGCGTACACCTCCACGCCCTGCTCCCTCGCCTCGACGAGCGCCCGATGCAGCTTCGGGTCGATGTCGGTGTCGACCTCCACCCGGTCGGCGTGCTCGCCCTGGACCAAAAAGCACAGCACAGCGCGTGTGTTCTCGTCGCCGGCGAGCTCTGCGAGCTCTTCGACGTGACGCCGCCCGCGGCTGGTGGGCGCGTCGGGAAAGCGCGCCACGCCGTCGGCGTCGAGACGCCCCACCGACTTGACCTCGAGCACCACCCTTCGCTCGCCGTCCTCGAGCCAAAAGTCGAAGCGCGACCCGCCGATGGTCTTCTCTTTTCGCCAATGGGCGTAGCCGGCGACCTCCTCGAAGACATCCGCCTCGAGCGCCCGGGCGACGAGCTTGTTGGGCAGTTGGGTGTCGAGCGAGACGAGCCGGCCGTCGACCACCGCGGCGACCGCCGAGTAGTCGGTCTTTCGATGCGGCGCGGGACGGTGGGCGAGCAACAGCGGCCGGCCGGGCACGAGCACGTCGAGCAGGCGGCCGCGGTCGGCCATATGGGCTTTGACCTGCTCGCCGTCGAGCTCGGCGATGACCACGAATTGGTTGGGACGCTCGACAAATCGCGCCTCGACGAGAGGCGCGCCGCCGCCGAGCGGGATGCGGGGCGTGGATGTGGGTGTATCTTTCATGGGTACATCTGGAAGGTAGCGTACACGATTGACTCGGGCCGAGCTTACCCTCACTGAGTGTGGTCTTCCAAGCTGCAACGGCATATACTCTCGGCACACTCTTAGCCCCTTGCCTCTACCTCACGGCACAGGTGATTCGATGCGATGTTGGACCGACGGCAACCGAAGCGTGTTCAGGGAAGGTCGACGCCTCGACTGGGTCAAAGACGGCGTCGCGCGAAGCCTCGACGGCTTCGACGAAGCCAGCTCCTACGGACCGTTCGACGCACTCGCCGTCCATCCTTCGAAAGACGTCGTATGGATTGGCGGTGACCGCTGCGCGACTTGGCGCGTCGACATGTCAACCGGCGAGCGAAGGCGCTTCGACACGACCGTCGCCGACCTCTGTTATGTGAACGAAGACGAAATATGGGCCGTCAGCGGCACCGATAGCTCGACAGGGGTGTCGGGTTCGCGAAGAATGCTTCGCTTTGGCGACAGTGCAGCGGCCGCCCCCACCGAGTTCGAGCTTCCCGCAACCCGGCCCGTGCGATGGCCATACGGGCCCGCCTACGCCTACGGCGCCGCTCCGGCCGACGGCCAGCGGCTTTCGCCCTTCGAAGAGATTCGCATCACGACCACGCGCCACGGCATCTGCATTGCTTCGTCGGGCGGTTTTATCTGGGGATTCCCCAACGACGCCGCTCCATTTGGCTGGCAGGTCGCGCCTGTCTACCAGGGGTGGCTCGTCGCCCGACTGACCGATGAAGGGGTGCTGGCGACCGCGCTTCAAAACGGACGCACCGGTGAGATTGTCCTCTTCGACCATGACGGCTGTTGGTACGACGCCTTCGACACTCAGTGGCGAAGCATTTCGCCCGCGGTGCCGGTCGTCGACGGTTACTTGGTGGGTTGGGACGCCGACAGCGCGCGCGTCCTGGCAGGCCACCCGATGCAGACGGTCATCGAGGGCGTCGTCGGCGCGCGCATCACCGATCTGGAGGTCGCCGACGATGGCAGCTTCGCCGTGTGGGTCGGCCCCGGCGAGCGCGGTAGCATACGTCGCAAAGACGGCCAGTGGGTGAGTCGGCGAAGTGAAGATATCTACGATGCCGACGTTCTGCGACGTGTCGCCGATCCCGTTGTTTCGCTCGCACGCTGGACTTGGGAGCGAATCGATGCCCCGTCGATCCCGGAGTTGTCGCCGGCGGTTCCAGATCCCGAGCGCACCGAGGAACTGGTCGAAACGGTTCGCCAAGCCCGCGACACCGACTCGCCCGCTACCCGCGAAAAGCTTTTGGCCGAGGCGAACCGGCAATTCCCCTGGCATCCATGGAAGGACGAAGACCTTCGAAAGCCGAAGGAAAGTGTCTACTGGCGTTTGATGCGCGAGACGGCGCCGCCGCGCCCGACTCGCCGCCAAATGCGTGCGCTCGCGGCGCGGTTGCTCGACCCCGACCTGTCGGACTTCGAGCACTTTCACGCCCGAGCTTGCCTGTCTGGCAGCCCCCACGCCGAGGTGGACGGCCGCGACGTCGACGACGTACTCGACTCCGCGCTACGTGGCCCCGAAGAGCAAGTGTCGATCTCGGGTCGCAACTACCGCGTCCGCCGCGCACGGCTCTCCGGTGCACTCGACAACTCGGGTGTACGGTGGACGGCCATTGTCGACTTGTTCGACGGCCCCACGATAGCGCTGGAGACGCAGGCATTGGCGCCCCAATCGCTCACGGGAGCAGTCGAATCGAACGCCGGGAAATCGACCGCCGAAGGCACAGTCGGCGAGGATCCCGTCTCGCGAGCGCGCCTGGAGGTCGACCGCGACGGAGACCATGCCCATCGCCTTATGGGCGAGTCTCGGGACCCGACGATGTGGTTCGAGTGTACGGCAAATTTCCGCGGGCTCGTGCTCCCCACGTGCGACCACGTCGCCGACGCCGTCGCGCTCGCCGCGCGTCACGTCGACCTGACTGGCTGGTATGCCGAATCGATCGACGGCGGCGTGCGCCTGTCGGTTTTCGAAGCCGACCTGCACCACCCTATGGCCTGTGAAAACCCCGCGCCCGATCCAGCCGCACACCAACTCATAGACCGGCTCGTTGTAGAAGACCTTCTGCTTATCGATCGCCCGTTCACCGACGACGAGCTTCGCACGATCCAGTGGGCCCTCTTCGCAGGGGGCTCGGTCGACGAGCGCGCCGAGTTGATCGAGGACGCGCTGTTCGAATTGGACGCCGTCGCGGAACTGTTCGGCACGACCGACGACTTCGCCCGAGTCGTCGCCGCCACGTTGGGCGAATTGGGAAGACATGACTAACTCACCGAAAGCCCCACCAAGCCAATCCGTGAAGCCCTACCGAGTGCTCACCTTCAGCTCGGTCGCCGCGCTGGTGCTCGCATCGCTCGGAGCTGCGCTGCTGCCGTACGTCATCATCGGCATGTTCGGCTGGTTGCTGTCGTTCGTCGCGCTCGTCTTGGCCTTTCGCGTGGCCCTCTCGGCCCTGCCATCGGGCGAACCTGAGCGCGAATCCGGGGACAATGACACAAGCGCTATCTTGCTGATTGTCGGTGGAGTGCTCCTCATGGCGGCGGCGAACGGCTCGCTCGGTCTTGCGGTTCCGCACATCTTGCGCCCCGAGAATTTTCGCGGCGATCCCCCCTCGATTGTGGTCTGGGGAGTGCTCGCGCTCGTCGGCCCATTCATGGTCACGGCAGGCGTGCGCCGCGCCGCCAAGTTGAACGACTCCCGCATGCTGGCCGTTTGGGCGTATTGGTTCAGCTATGCTCCTGCTGTGATTACGACCAGCCTGCTGATTGCTTTGCGGGGTTGGGGCGGGCGCACTTGAATGTAACAAATATGTTACGCATGAATACTCACGGTCTGCGATCGTCCTAGTGCACACGGATTTCCAGATCCGTGCACTAGTGTCAGACATTGTCATACGTAGCCTGGTCCGGAGCATTCATGTTGTTTAGAAGCACTCGTCTCGTAGCGGCGACCGCCGCTCTGACCGCCTTTATCAATGCATGCCAATACGACCCGCAGCACAATGAAAGCCCCGATGCTGGGCTCGATGCTGCGGCGTCGGTCGACGGCAGCGGTGACAGAGCGGCCGCGGCGGTTCAGACGCGCCGAAACGAGCTCTCCTCCGTGTTCCAGACGGGCGACCGTTGGACCTTCTTCGGCGGACTCGAAGACGCCCACGTCGGCCGCTCGGTCGGCACCGGTGACTTCAACGGTGATGGCTACGCCGATGCGCTGGTCTATCGGCGCGACCCGGCCAACTTCCGCACCTCCGTCGACCTCTACCTCGGGTCGGCCACCGGCTTGGCCAACACACCGGTGTGGAGCAACAACGACAATTATCTGAGCGCCGGGGCCGAGGCGGTGGCTTCGGCCGGCGACGTCAACGGCGACGGCTTCGACGATATCGTCACCGGCGGCGGGTCGATCCACGTCTACTTCGGCTCGTCGAGCGGCCCATCCAACTCGGCTGACTGGAGCTTCACGACGGGCCCCAGCACGGCGCTGGGCGGTGCCGCCCAGGCCGTCGCCTCCGCCGGCGACGTCAACGGCGACGGCTTCGACGATATCGTCGCAGGCAACCCGAGGGCCGACGACGGCGAGACCGACGAAGGCGTCGCGGTGGTCTTCTACGGCTCGTCGACCGGGCCGAGCTCTTCGCCGGACTGGACGATGCACATCGACGAAGCGGGCGCCGAGTTCGGCCACTCGGTCGCCTCGGCCGGCGACGTCAACGCCGACGGCTTCGACGACCTCATCGTCGGCGCGCCAGAGCATCCCGATTTTACCAACGAGCCCGGCTTTGCCTTCGTCTTTCACGGCTCGTCGACCGGTCTGCGCCCGAAAGCGCCGATGACCCACCCTGCGGACACGCTGTTGAAGGGTCCCGCCAATCACGGCATAGGTGACTCGGTCGCCGCGGCCGGCGACGTCAACGCCGACGGCTTCGACGACGTCATCGTCGGCGCCGAATGCTCCAATTCGTCGTGCAACGGCTTCGTGCGCGTGTACTTCGGCTCGAGCACGGGCCTTCAAACCGGCCTGTCGACCTACTGGTCAGAGTTGAGCCCCGCCCAAGACGCCCGCTTTGGCGCGGCGGTCGCCTCGGCCGGCGACGTCAACGCCGACGGCTACGACGACCTGCTCGTCGGCGCCCCCTACTACAGACCCTCGGGTCTCTTTGGAGACAGCGCCGGCGCGCTCTACGTCTACCTAGGCGGCGCCAACGGCGCGTCGCTCGGCTGGAAGGTCGAGTCGCCCGAAGACCACGCGCTGCTTGGCTCCACGGTCGCCGCGGGTGATTTCAACGGCGACGGCCTGAGCGACATCCTCGGTGGCGCACCGACCTACGAGGACACCGAGCCCAACGAAGGCGCGGCGCTCGCCTACTACGCCCAGCCGGTCCACGCGCTCGACGTCTCCGAAACCACCGACGAGAACACACCCATCACCATCCAATTGCGCGGGCGCGTTCCGGCAAACACGACGCCGACTTACGCCATCACCTCCTCTCCGACCGACGGTGGCGTTCTCAGCCAACTCGATCCGGCCGCCGGCACGGTGTTGTACACACCGAATACCGAGCAGACCGTCTATGACGAGTTCACCTACACCGTTTCGGACGGCACGACGACCTCCGGGCCGGCCACCGTGACGGTGCGCGTCGACTCGGTCGACGACCCGCCCGTGGCCAACCCCGACTCGGCGACGACCCCCGAAGGACAGAGCGTGCTCATCGACGTCATGGCCAACGACACGGACGCCGACGATGACATGGCTTACGTCATCATCCATTCCGTCGGCACAGCCTCCAACGGCACCACGTCGATTCAGGGTGACCAGATTCAGTACACGCCCGACAGCGGTTTCGTGGGCACGGACACCTTCGACTACACCATCGAGAGCAGCACGCTGCGCTCGCATCGCAAGACCGCGACAGGGACGGTGACCGTCGACGTGACGCTGGTCAACGGGCCGCCGAACGCGGTCGACGACTCGGCGACGGTCGACGAGGACCAGTCGGTCACGATTGACGTTCTCCAGAACGACTCCGACCCCGACGGCGACGCCCTGACCATCGATTCGGTCACGTCGCCCACGCATGGCCAGGCGGTCGTTCAAAACGGGCAGATTGAGTACACTCCGCCGGCGGATTACGCCGGCCAAGACACTTTCGACTACACCATCAGCGACGCGCATGGAGAGACGGCCACGGCGAGCGTCTCGGTGGCGGTGACGCCGATCAACGATGCGCCCGTGGCGGCCGACGACGCGGCCTCGACCGTTGAGGACACCGTGGTACTCGTCGACGTGCTTCAAAACGACGCCGATCCCGAGGGTGACTCGCTCTCGATTGTCAGCGTCGGCGCTGCGGCCAACGGCTCCGCCTCGGAGGTATCTGGACAGGTTCAGTACACGCCCAACCCCGACTTTAACGGCACCGACTCGTTCGCCTACACCGTGGGCGACGGCAACGGCGGCCAAGCGACGGCCACGGTGACGATCACGGTCACGGCGACCAACGACGCACCGACGGCGGCCGACGACACGGCCACGGTGGACGAGGACCAGTCGGTCATCATCGACGTGCTCGCCAACGACGGCGATCCGGAGGGCGACCCGCTCACCATCGACGCGGTCGGCGCGCCGACGAACGGCGTCGCCACCGCTCAGTCGGGGCAAGTCGAGTATGTGCCCAATGCCGATTTCTCCGGCAGCGACTCGTTCACCTACAGCATCAGCGACGGCAACGGCGGCAGCGATTCGGCGACGGTGTCGGTGACGGTCCAGCCGGTCAACGACCCGCCCACGCTGGTGGCGCCCACGCCGACGACCGACTTGTTCGTGGTGCTGGGAACCGAGCTTCGGTTTACGATCGCGGCCACCGACGTCGACGGCCCGCAGTTGGTCTACAACGTCGTGCCCCGCCCCACAGGCTCGTCGATGAACCGTCAGACCGGTGAATTTAGCTGGCGGCCGACGCCCGGCCAGCTCGGCCTGCATCCGGTCTCGCTGCACGCCTGGGACACCCGCTCGGTGCCGACGCAGCGAAATATCATGATCACGGTCGTCGAACCGGACGCCGACGGTGACGGTGTTCATTTCGATGACGACGACTGCCCCAACCAGGCAGGATCTGCGCCGAATGGTTGTCCCATCGACGGTGATGTCGGTGTGGACGCCGGAGCGGATGCAGGCGTGGACGCCGGAACGGATGCAGGTGGAGACACGGGCCCCGATGTGGGCGCGGACATCGGCCAAGACATCGGCCAAGACATCGGCCAAGATACCGGCCAAGATACCGGACAAGACATCGGACAAGACATCGGACAAGATACTGGACAAGATGTAAGCCAAGACGTCGGCCAGGATCCGGGCGAGGATGTCGGCGAGCAGGACACATCCCAGGGACAAGACACCTCCGGCGACGATGTCTCCCAAGCAGATGCCGGGACCGATGCCGAAGCCGACTCCGAAGTCGACTCCGGGCCGCAGCAAGACACCGGCTCCGAAGATGCCAGCCCCGAAGACACCGGCCCCGAAGACACCGGCTCCGAAGATGCCAGCTCCGAAGATGCCAGCTCCGAAGACACCGGCTCCGATACCGGTTCGAGCCCCGACGCCATGGTCGTGATCGAAAACCCGCCCCCCTCCGAGGGTTGTGCATGCGACACCTCGAACGGTACGCCCAGCGACGCGGTGCCGGCCGTTTTTGTTCTGCTCGGACTCGTCGGCCTGCGCATGCGCTCGACGCGCCATGCGCGGCTCGACTGAGCGATGCACTGGCGAAAGCCGCCCAAAGATGGCACCTTTGGCACGTCGTATCTCGTGTTGTTTGGATGGACGTGCCATGGCGTTGCTCGATCAAATCCTAGAAGCCTACGGCCCTCGCCGCCCGGCTGTGCTCGGCACGGTCGTCGACCTGCTCGGGTCGGGCTACCGGCGGCCGGGCGCGCGAATCCTCATCTTCGACGACGGCGGCCACGTGGGCGCCATCAGCGGCGGCTGCCTCGAAAAGGACGTCGCTCGCAACGCCCGCGCCTGGGTCGAAGACGGCCCCAAGACCGTGCTCTTCGACACGCGCTCGAACCGCTTCGAGCCGGTGGGCAAATACGGCACGGGCTGCGAAGGCGTCGTGCATCTCTTCTTGCAGCCGATGCCCTCACCGCCGTCGCCCTCACAACAAGGCCTCGACCCGCTCGCACAACTCGCCGAGCTTCGCGCGGCCGGCCAAGACGCGGTGCTCGTCACGGCCTACGCCTGCACCGACGACGACGCCCCGCTCGGCTGCGTCGCCGTGGTCGGAGGGGCATCACAGCAGTGGGCCGACGAGTTCCCGCACGCGCTTCGCCCCGCCCTCTCGCAAGCTGCCGAGCAAACGCTTCAAGACCAACGCACCGCCGGCCTCGAGCTCGAGCACGAAGGCGCCACCTGGCGCTTTTTGGTCGAGTACGCGCGCCCGCCGCTCGAGTTGGTCGTGGTGGGTACCGGCGCCGACGCCGCGGCGCTCGTGCAGGTCGCACGCCCCCTCGGCTGGCGCATTCGAGTCATCGGAACCGACCCGCTCAAGCTCGACCGCCCCGGGTTTGCCGGCGCCGACACCGTCTGCTTGACGAGCGCCGCGCAGGCCGCCGAGGTCGAGGTCGGCCGGCATAGCTACGTGGTGCAGATGACCCACCACTTCGAGCAGGACGCGCGCATGCTGCCGCATTGGCTGGCCTCGCCGGCGCCCTACGTCGGGCTTTTGGGGCCGAAGAGCCGCACGGCTCGGCTGATGACCCAACTGCACGAAGAAGGCGCGCTGCCCGACGCGGGCCAAATCGACAAACTCGCCACGCCCGTCGGGCTCGACCTGGGCGGCGAAGACCCGTACGAGGTCGCCGTGTCGATCGTCTCGCAGATCGTCGCGCGCAAAAACGGCCGCGACGGCGGCCCGTTGTCCAAGCGAAACGCTCCGATTCACGAGCCGCATCGAGTTCAGACGCACACCCGCGAGGTCGAATCATGACCGAGACGACACGCGCCATCATCCTCGCCGCCGGCGCCTCGACGCGCATGGGCCGACCCAAGGCGCTGCTTCGCGTCGACGGCCAGACGCTGCTCGAGCGCGCGGTCGAGCAGGCCCGAAAGGCCGGCGCCGAGCCGCTGGTCGTCCTCGGCGCAGACGCCGAACGTATCCGGCCGCACGTCGGCGACATCCAAGTACTCGTCAACCCGAACTGGCAGAGCGGCATGGGCACGTCCATCGCGTGGGGCATCAGCGCGCTGTCGGGGCAGACCGAGCGCGCGCTCATCGTCGCCGTCGACCAGCCGAACGTGGACGCCGAGTTGTTGGCTGAGCTTGTCGACGCTTGCGACGACACAGTCGACGCCGCGGCGACCCGCTACGCAAACGGTGTGGTCGGCGTGCCGGCCTGCTTCGGGCGAGCGTGCTTTGAAGCGCTTCGAGCGCTCGACGCCGACCGCGGCGCGCGTGACCTACTGCGCTCGGACGAGTTCGAAGTCGCCGAGGTCCCGACGGCGGACGCAGGCGTCGACGTCGATACGCCCGAGCAGTGGAGAGCTTTTCAGGAGTCCCAGGAAGCATGAGGCTATTTGTGAAATCAGTTCTCACTCTCTTTTGCGCCCTGGGCGCGCTCGCCCTCGCTTCGCCGGCGTCGGCTCAAACTGGGTCGAAACAGGATGCGTCGAAACAGGATGCGCCGTTTGATTTCGGCCCGAAGCCCGGCTGGCAGGTACTCTTCGGGCCGACCGGCGGCGGAAGCTTCGGAAGCCCCGGCGGGGGCGGCTTCGCCGGCGCCGAGTTGAGCGTCAGCCGGCTCGACGCCGGCTGGTGGCAAGGCGCCTACGTCGACGGCGTGTACGACTTCGGCCAGTCGGCCGCGCTCGTGACCGCCGGCCCGCAACTGGGCTACACGCTGCTGGGCGTCGACGGCGGAGTCGCCGCGCGCTTCGGCGACGACGGCCCCGATTGGGGCCCGCAGGCGCGCCTGATGTTCAGCGCAGGCTTCTTTAGCCTGTACGGCCGCTACGCCTATTTGCTCGACTCCGACGAGCATGTGGGTCAGGCCGGTGTGATGTTCAAGCTGCCCCTGTGGGCTGACGATTGAGGGGACATTCGGAGCGAGTGCATCCCTGCTCTCGCATACGAGGGCAAGATGCCCCCGCACCGAAATCGAGGGCAAGATGCCCCCGCACCGAAATCGAGGGCAAGATGCCCCCGCACCGAAATCGAGGGCAAGATGCCCCCGCACCGAAATCGAGGGCAAGATGCCCCCGCACCGAAATCGAGGGCAAGATGCCCCCGCACCGAAATCGAGGGCAAAAGGCCCTCGCGCCGAAACCAGGCAGACGATTGAGGTCGAGATGAAGTTCAAGGTCAACGGAAAGGAAGTCACCGTCGACGTCCCCGAGGACGTCCCGCTCTTGTGGGTGTTGCGCGAGGAGTTGGGGCTCAAGGGTACCAAGTTCGGCTGCGGCAAGGCGTTGTGCGGCGCGTGCACGGTCCACGTCGACGGCAAGCCTCGCCGCTCCTGTGTGATTGGCGCGGGCGACGTCGAGGGCAAGTCGGTCACCACCATCGAGAGCCTGGCCGACGGCGACGAGCTGCACGCGGTGCAGAAGGCGTGGGTCGAGGGCAACGTGCTCCAATGCGGCTACTGCCAGTCGGGCCAGATCATGCAGGCGGTCGCCCTGCTTCGGGCCAACCCCGAGCCGACCGACGACGATATCGACGCGGCGATGTCGGCCAACTTGTGCCGGTGCGGGACCTACCCGCGCATCCGCAAGGCGGTCCACCGCGCGGCCGAGTTGATGAAGGAGGACACATGAATCGGCGCGATTTCTTGAGAGTCTCGCTCCTCGGCGGCGGCGCGTTCTTGATGGGCGTGTCGTTCGCCGGCTGCGCCAATCCGGCCGTGCGCCGGATGCAGAAGACGGTCGAGTCGAACGGCGCCTTCCAGCCGAACGCCTATGTCACCGTCACGCCCGACGACCGCGTGCTCGTGGGTATCGGCAAGTCCGAGATGGGCCAAGGCGTGTTCACCCACCACGCGATGCTCGTCGCCGAAGAGCTCGAGGTCGACCTCGACCGGGTCGAGCCGTTTCACGCCGAGGCCGGCCCAGAGTTCCACACGCTCGGCATGCAGATGACCGGCGGCTCGACGTCGGTCAGCGACACCTACGAGCCGTTCCGTCGCGCGGCGGCCACCGCGCGGGTGATGTTCGTGGCCGCGGCCGCCCAAGAGTGGGGATGCCGCCCGGGTGAATGCGAGGCGCGCGAAGGCGCGGTCCACCACAAAAAGTCGGGCCGCACGCTGCGCTACGGCGAGCTTACCCGAGCGGCGGCGCAGCAAGAGATTCCCGACGACGTTGCGCTCAAGAAGCCCGAAGACTTCAAGGTCCTCGGCAAGCCCAAAAAGCGCGTCGACCTCCTCGACAAGGTCACCGGCAAGGCCGAGTTCGGCCTCGACTTCGAGGTCGACGGCATGGTCAAGGCGCTGGTGATTCGTCCGCCGGTCATCGGCCAACGCGCCAAGTCCTTCGACGCCGACAAGGCGCGCGCGATGCAGGGCATCGTCGACATCTTCGCCTTCGACCGCGGTGTGGCCGTCGTCGCCGAGAAGTACTGGCAGGCCAAGCGCGCCGCGCCCCACGTCGAGGTGCGTTGGGGCCGCTCGCCGCTCGAGAAGTTTAGCACCGACGACCTCCGCAAGGCCGCCCGCGAGCGCGAGGACCTCGACGACGAAGGCGTGGTCATGCGCCACGACGGCGACGTCGACGACGCTTTCGACGAGGCCGCCAAGGTCGTCGAGGCGAGCTACGAGGCGCCCTATCTGGCCCACGCGCCGCTCGAGCCGCAAAACGGCACCGCCTACGTCCAAAAAGACCGCGTCGACATCTGGGCGCCGGTCCAGTGGCAGTCGGCCGTCCAGGGCGACGTCGCCCGGCTGGTCGGCGTCGACCGCGACCAGGTCCACGTGCACACCACGATGCTCGGCGGCGGCTTCGGCCGCAGGCTCGTCATCGACTACATCATCGAGGCCGTGCTCCTCTCCCGGGAGCTCGGCAAGCCCGTGCAGGTCGTCTGGAGCCGCGAGGACGACACCAAGGGCGGCTACTACCGCCCCTTTTCACACACCCGCATGCGCGGGGCGCTCGACGCCAAGGGCAACCCGACCGCGGTGAGCTATCACTCGATGTCGCAGTCACTGCTCGACCTCGACGAGTGGCTCCCCACGATGCTCCCCGAGTGGGTGCCGCGGGTGACCAAGATGATGATGGCGCGCACGATGCAAAACGCCGTCGACAGCGACTCGCTGCCCAATGTCCTGGCCACCGAGGGCGCCTTCGACGCCAACTACAAGATCCCCAACTGGAAGGTCGCCTACACCCAGATTCATCTGGACGTGCCGGTCAGCTTCTGGCGCTCGGTGGGCCACTCGTTCAACGCCTTCGTCGTCGAGAGCTTCATCGACGAGCTCGCCCACGCCGCCCAGAAAGACCCGTACGCGTTTCGCCGCCGGCTGCTCGCCGACGACCCACGCAAGCTCGCGGTGCTCGACCGCGCCGCCAAGATGGGCGGCTGGGGTACCGCCCTCGACGATGGCTGGGGCCGCGGGATTGCGGTGCACAAGTCGTTCGGCTCGTACTGCGCTCAGGTCATCGAGGCGGGCGTCTTCGACGGCGAGATTCAGGTGCGCCGCGTCGCCTGCGCCATCGACTGTGGACTGGCGCTCAACCCCGACGTGGTCGCCTCCCAGATGGAGAGCTGCATCGCTCAAGGGTTGTCGGCGGCTATCTGGCAGAAGATCGACTTCGAGGACGGCCGAGTAGCGCAGGCCAACTTCGACACCTTCCCGTTTATCCGCATGCACCAGGTTCCGCAGATCGACGTCGCCGTGGTCGACAGCGACGAAGACCCCACCGGCGTCGGCGAGCCGGGCTTGCCGCCGGTCGCCCCCGCGCTGGCCGGCGCGGTCTTTGCCGCCACCGGCAAACGCCTGCGCAAAATGCCCTTTGTCGACGCGCTCGAGGAGGCTTGAGTCATGGATTTGTCCGCCACGAAAATCGGCGCAGCCGTCGCGCTCGTCCTGCTCACCGGAGCAGGCTTTGCCACGGCCGCCAACATGAAGGCTGCCGATAAGGAAGCCGCCGCGAAGGCCGAGCCGTTCACCAAGGCGCGGGACGCCGTCGGCGCGAGCCTGCAGCTCGCCCGTTTCGCCGCCGAGCCGCCCGACGAGAAGACCGTCGCCCGAGGCAAAGAGGCTTGGGGCGACGTCTACAAGGTGCTCATGTCGCCGCGCTGCATGAACTGTCATCCGTCGGGTGACCGTCCGCTGCAGACCGACGCGAGCCGCCCGCACCTGATGAATATCTCGCGCAAGAGCGTCGAGAACGGGCTCGAGTGCGCGACGTGCCACCAGGAGAAGAACGCCGACGAGCTCGGCGCCCCCGGGGGCCCGCCCGGCGCGCCTCACTGGGGCCTGCCCAAAAAAGAGATGCCGCTCATCTTCCAGGGCCGCTCGCCGCGCGAGCTCTGCGAGCAGATGAAACGCCCGGGCGACAACGCCTACAAGTCTCTCGACCAATTGATGCATCACGTCTCGCAAGATCCGCTGGTGTTGTGGGGCTGGGAGCCCGGCGGCGGGCGGACGAAGCCGCCGCTGTCGCACGAGGAGTTCGTCGCGGCGTTCGACGCCTGGGTGGCTTCGGGTGGGGCGTGTCCGGAGTAGGAGACATTCGCAACGCCTCCGAGAAAAATCTGTAGCCTTCCGAACGGCTCGGCGCGTGTCTCGGAGAAATCTCTGAGCTTCCGAGCCGCTCGGCACGTCTTTTTTCAAAATCTCTGGTCTTCCGAACGGCTCGGAACACCTCCGGTAATAATCTCTGGGCTTCCGAGCCGCTCGGATGACGAGCGAGGCTACAAAATGACGTCCGGCGAGCCTCGGATGATGTCCGAGACTGCAGAATCTCGTCCGGCGAGCCTCGGATGATGTCCGAGACTGCACAATCTCGTCCGGCGAGCCTCGGATGATGTCCGAGACTGCAGAATCTCGTCCGGCGAGCCTCGGATGATGTCCGAGACTGCAGAATCTCGTCCGGCGAGCCTCGGATGATGTCCGAGACTGCAGAATCTCGTCCGGCGAGCCCCGGTTGATGTGCGAAGCCCAAATCGACGACCAAGGCGCCGTCGCCTGACGCCACGGCCCATTACTACTACTTGGTCAATTTCGTGGCCCGCACCTGAGCGAGACCAGGGCCACGAGCGCGAGAAGGCATTCTGACAGCGATGCCGGTGCGCATCATGGAAGAATGACGCCGAAGCGATCGTGGTTCTGGGCCGCTCCAGGGCGGGTTCACCGAAAGTGACCAAGTAGTATTACCCACCCACCACCGACGGCAAATGCCGTCGCGCAAACGCGTAGGCGTTCTTCCACGCGATCTTCTCGACCAACTCGTCCACCCCGATTTGCTCGATCATGCGCGTGTGCCTGTACTTGCGAAAGAGACGGCGAAGGTCGTCGGCGAAGGTGCGAAAGTCGACCGCGGTGCTGTAGCGACTGACCGGGTCGATCATGCCGTCGAAGTCGCTGCCGATGCAGATGCGGTCCCAGATCGTGCGCTTGGAGGCTGGGCTCAGCCGGTCGTCGTCCATGATGACGTCGACCACCCCGAAGATCTGGTTGAGCATGATATGAGGCCACTGATGCTCGGGCACCTTCTGGAACGGCGGGACGCCGACGATGCGTTGGTCGAAGCTCACGCCGTACAGGCCCTCGGATTGGTGGACCATGCGCACGTCTTCGTCGGCGGTGTTCAGCCCCCAGGCGTAGAACGGGTTGCGGTGCCAGTGGTCGTTCTCATGCTCGGCGTTGGCAACGAGCTCTGACAGGTGGCGCACGCCGGTGTGCGCCGAGTGGCTCGAGATGACCGGAATCTTCGGGAAGCGCCGCCGCTCGCGCGCGCTCTTGTCGGCGTGGCGAGCGTTATAAGGCCGCACGACCTCGTTATAGTACTGCTGGCGGGTGCGCGGGCTCATGTGGCGGGTGTCGATGAGGATGCGTCGGCCGCCGCGGTCTTGCAGCGCGTCGTCGAGGTCGAGCAGTTCGCGCACGACCCGCAGCCCCAAGTCGCCGTCGGGCTCGAAGCCCTCGTGCATCCGCGGGCGCTGGTCCATGACCAGGTTCGCCAGGTCGATGAGGCTTCGGGCGTGGCCGCAGATGCCGTTGTCGAAGTGGTGGGCGAGCGTCAGGTAGAAGACGGGATGCTCGAGGTCCTTGAGGCGCCGGATGCGCTCGAAGATCGTCGCCTCGTCGACGCGCCTGCCGTCGGGCCCGATGCTGAAGACGTGTCCGCCCTCGATGGAGAGAAGCACCGCGACGTCGTCGCCCTGCCTGGCCACGCTCTCGAAGGTGTCCGGCCCGTCGACGAGGTGATAGCAGCCGTCGACCTCGCGCCGGCCCTCCTCGCTCGGGATGGGCACCTCGACGCGCTCTTTGTCGCCGTTTCGCCGGCGCAAAAAGTCGTACTCGCGCTCGAACTCCTCCCAGTAGTCGTAGTCTCGCGACAACAGGTGCTCGACGCGCTGCTTGCCGTACTTCAGGAAGGTCCGGTGGATCAGCGCGCGCACCGGCCCACGGTTTCGGGCCACACCGAGCAACTCGCGCGCGGCTGCAAAGGGCTTTCCGCGCACAAGCTTGGCTGCGCTCTTGGCGATGGTCACCCCCGAGACGAGCTCGAGCAGCTCGGGCACGAAATTGCCCACCTCCTCGTCACTCCCCTGAAAGAACCCCCGCTCGATGGGCGTGATCGACGCGAAAACCAGCCGCGTGTCGCTGTGGGCGAGCTGCGGAAAGCAGCACTGCGAGTATTGGGCGGCGCGCTTTCCCCGGCGCATATGCTCGAAGTTCGGCTCGTGCACATGCCAGGGGTGGAAGCGGTCGGGGTCGGCCTCCGCCTCGGGATCGTTGCGCAAGCGGTGGAAGCCGAACATGGTCGGGTGACAGTGCAGATCGGCGAATTGGCGTGCCATGGCGTAGATCCGTTGAAGATGGTGAACCCATGGCTCCAAATCTTCGTTCGCCTCGCGATCCATCAACCCCTGCCGGCGAGGATTCGGCGCACCTGACAAACCGGCGCGTGCATCCTAGATTCGTCTCGAATTAGCTGACGAGCTTGTAATTCCTGAGAGGCGACGACTTGGACTCCATCACGCAAGCCGCGCTCGGCGCGGTCATCGGCGAAGCAGTGGTCGGCCATAAGGCCGGCAAAAAAGGTGCTATCTGGGGCGCGGTTCTGGCGACGATTCCCGACCTCGACGTCGTGGTCAACCCGCTGCTCGAGACGACCGAGCAGATCGCGTTTCACCGCGGGCCGAGCCACTCGATCTTCTTGCTGGTGATTGCCGGATTCGGCGTCGGCTGGCTGCTCGACCGGCGCTACGGCGACTGCGATGCAGGGGTAAGCCGGCGCGACTGGGTGACGATGGCGTTGCTGGCGTTCTTGTCGCAGCCTTTTCTGGACGTGCTCACCTCCTACGGCACGTATCTGTTCTGGCCCATCAGTCGCAACCCGCACGCGTTCAGCTCGGTGTCGATCATCGACCCCATCTACACGTTTACGTTGCTGATTTCACTGGCGGTCGCCCTCTTCCCCAAGACACACCCCGCCTGGCGGCCGTGGGCGACGCGCATCGGTTTGGCGCTGTCGACCGGCTATTTAGGCCTGACGATGATCGTCAAGCTACACGTGGGCCAGGTTTTCACCGACGAGCTCGACCGGCAATCGATCACCTACGAGCGCTTCGAGGAGATGCCCGCCATCTTGAACAGTGTGTTGTGGGTAGGCATGGCCGACAGCGACGACGACGTCTACGTGGGCCTCTACTCGCTGCTCGACGACGACCGAGAGATCGACTTCCAACGCATCGACAAGAACAAGGAGCTGCTCGAGCCGTACCGCGGTGACGTGCGCGTCGAGCGCCTCGTGCGCTTCTCGCGCGGCCTCTACACCGTCTCGCCGACTGACGACGGCCTGCTGTACGAAGACCTGCACGTCGGGCGCCAGGACTTCTGGCTGAGCGACGACGCGCCGACGATCTTTCGCTGGGAGCTCGTGCTCGACGCGGACGGCCAAATCGAGGAGGTCCGCCGGATGCCCGAGCGCGGCGACATCAACGGCGACACGGTCGATCGGTATTTCGACCGGGTGCTCGGGGAGTAGAGGCAAAGGCGCATCACCCTCACTTGTCGACCAACTCGAGAATGTGCTCGACAACCTCGTCGGCTCGCTCGAGCCACATGCCGGGGGTGACCCGCGTGAGCGTCCAGCCTTGCCGCTGCCAATAGGCCGGAAGGTAGACGTCGCGCGCCAGCGGTTCGGGCTGACGCAAGAACTCGCGGCAGTCGACGCCCACGCGCCACGGCTCAGCGGGCCCGCGTCGCACCGCCAAGTCGAGGCGCTGGCTGCCCAGTCCGACGTCACGTCGCACACCGTAGCCTCGACGCTCTAGCGCCTCTGCCAGCTCATCACGCACGCGACTTCCCACCGCGCGAAGACCGGGCATCGAGAGTGCTTTCGGTCGGCTCCAGCGCGCCCCGCCTTGCCCCAGTTCGGCGGCCTCGGCGAGGACCGGCTCCACGCTTTGGCGGTCTGCGGTGACGTGGGCTCGCACGAAGCGCAGGTAGGCGTCGAAGATGCGCGGCCCCGGGTGCTTCGTGCGAGACACATCGAGGCGCTCGGGTCGAATGGACGTCACCAACCATAGCCCCAGACGAGCCCGGGTGATCGCCACGTTGAGCCGCTTATGACCACCGGCCAGGTTCAGCGGCCCAAATCGGGCATGAACATCTCCGCCCGGCTCGGTGGGCCCATACCCCGGAGACATGACGATGAGATCGCGCTCATCGCCCTGCACATTCTCGAGATTCCGAACGAATAGCTGGTCGACGATGGGCCGGCGCCGGTCACGTGCGAGCAATCGCGAGAGCGCATCGTCCGTGGCGGCTCGCTCTTCGAGCAGACGCTCGATCAACTCGGCCTGCTTCTGATTGAACGTGACCACCCCGACTGTGGGAGGCCTGTCATCGGGGCCCCGCACCGCCAGAAACCGAACCACGAGCTCGACGACCCGCCGCGCTTCGGCCACGTTTTGATTGTCCTCCCAGAGGCCGTCGACCGGCGCCCAATGAAGCCCCTCGATGTCGGCGCTGATCACCGGCCGGCTCGGCGGCGCCGTGACCAATTGGCCGCCATAAAAGGCGGTATTCGAAAACGCCACCAGCTCCTCGTGGTGGGATCGGTAATGCCAGCGTAGTGTGACACCCGGATAACAGGCGCGAGCCAGCGCCAGAATCGACACACTGGCCAACACCGAGCTGTCGTCGTCATCGGCCAACTCCGGGGCGGCCCGGAAGAAGTGACTGGGCGGCATCTGCTGGTCGTCGCCGGCAATCACCGCCGTCTCGGCACGCACCAGCGCCGGCAGCGCCGACTCGACCGGACACTGGCTGGCCTCGTCGAAGATGACCACGTCGAAGAGCCCGGCGCGCAGCGGAAACATCGCGGCCACCGACTCCGGCGAGCAACACCATACCGGGCGCACCTCGGAGAGACCGCGGTCCCAATACGCCTCGATGAGCTGGCGCAGCGTCATGCGGTTGCGCTTGCGCCGGGCCTGCTCGGCCAGCTTCCGCAGGTTGCGCCGGCGCGCCACGGCGGCCGCCGACTGACCCGACGCCCCTTCGAAGGCGTCGACCAGGCGCCCGTAAAACCGGGCGATGATGCCGCGGTCGGCGACCTGTTGGCACCGCGTCATCGCCTCGGCGAGGCGCCTGCGCTGGTCGGCGTCGACCAACGGCGCCTCGACTGCGCGCACGCTGCGCCCGTCGAGCCAGGCGTCGACCCAGGCCCGCTCGACGGCCAACTGCGCGTCGTGCGCCACACCGCTCCCCCCACCGGCGCCAGGTCGCCAATGCCGCAAGAACGCGCGCACCCAGTCCGGCCGCCCCGCCAGCACGCCGTCTTGTCTGGCGGCCTCCGCTGCCTCCTGGCGCGCCCCGCAGAATTCGGCGAGCAAATGCTTGGCCTGCTTTCGCCGTCCGTCGGCCGCAAGCTCGTACAGTTGGTCGCGAAAATCGGCGTGCAGCCCGACGGCCAACGCGTCCAAGCGCTCACCGACCTCTGCGAGGGTTCGCGCAAGTCTGCGGTCGGCCAACGCCGCCCTGAAAAACGGCGCTTGTGCAGGCGTTTCATCCTGCATGGGATCAATCGTCGGAAGGTCTGCGTAGGCCGCTCCGACCTCGCCCAACTCTGCGTGCACCTCATGGGCGCATTGCACACGCTCGTGCTGGGCCTCGAGCAGCGCGACGGCATCGTCGATGGCCGTCGGATCGCCGTCGAAGCCGAAGTCGAACAGCGGATTGTCGTCGGGGAGTTCGACCAGAAAGTCATGCCAGGCCAGCGCCGCGTCCACTAGCTGCGCTACGTTGACGGGCAGCGTCGACGTGCTCGCCAGCGAGGTGCAGCGATCGAGGATCTGGCCCGGAAGCCCGCGCAATCGCCAGTACTCCGGCAAAAAGAATCGATACCAATAGCTCTGCAACTCGGCGAGCCTTTCGAGCTGTGCCTGCCACTCCTCCAGGTCCTCCCGACTGGCCACGATCAACTCCACGGGCACCGCAGTGAGCTCGGCGCGCGCCCGTTTCAAGGCCGCCATGACGCGCTGCCACTGGCCGGTCGCCGTCTGGCCGCCCGTCCACACCCAGAACATGGCAAACTCGTCGACCTGTCGCGGCACGCCTTCCTCGAACAGGTCGAGCAGCGGCGCTGCTTGCTCCCACAGTGCAGCCTGCTCGACCGCCTGCCCGGGCGTCATCTGCGCGGCCGATTCGTCGAGCGCGTCGTATAGCTCCATCAGACGGCTGCAGCGCTCGAAGACGCCCTCGATCTGAGCGTCGTCGAGCTGGGCCCAATCGCCGCGCCACGCGAGCGGGTGAGGCGCGGCCAAGGTATGGGTCTCTGGGGCCATCGACTCGATGAAGGGCAGCTGTTCGCCGAGCTCGCCGCGCTCGATCGCGTCCGCCCAAGGGGCCAGGTCGGGAAGCTCGCGTCCGTCGTCATCCAGCGCGCGCTCGAGCAGCTCGGCCAGCCCCGGCCGGGCGGCTCCGTCGCCGGCCAGGCACGCGAAGGCCTCCTGAGCGGCCCGCGCCCGGCGCTCCAGACGCTCCATTGCGCGGCTGTGGTCGTCGGCCGCGGCTTCGAGTTGGCGCTGCAAGCTGCCGATGCCGACGGCCCCGCTGCTCATGCCGCGGTCGAGCGTCTCTGCGATGGCCTCGCACACTGCGTTTCGGTCGCGCTGGACGTCGTGGACCAGCGCCAGCGGCTCGCCCAGCCCCAGGCTCGTCAGCCGGTCGGCGACCACATCGAGGGCCGCGCGCTTCTGGCAAACGAGCAGCACGCGCTTTCCGCGCGCAATGCACGCCGCCAACAAATTGGTGATGAGCTGGGATTTGCCAGTCCCCGGCGGCCCCTGAACAATCAAGCCGCGCTCGGCAGCTGGATCAATGTCCGCCGCCTCCAAGTGACTCAACACGGCGTCCTGACTGGCGTCGGAGGGCAACACCTGCCATCGGCGCAAACCACCGAGCAAGGCCTCGTCGCCAGCCTTGGCGCCCTCGACCTCGACGCCCACCGGATCGAGGGTATTGAGCGAGGCCTCATCGACTAGCAGTAGGTCGCGCGCCAGCCCCAACTCGGCCGACTGAATCAGCCGATCGACCGGCGCGTCGAGCAACTCGTCGTAATCGAGCACGATGCTCGAGGCCGACAACGGAAACCGCCCCAACACCAGATGGTGGTGCAGCTCGAATCGGCCCGCTGACGCCTGCTTACTCGCCTCGGAGTCCCGCGGGGGCAGCAGCTCCAGGCTCGGCATCGAGGCTGGAGCCTGAATGTCGAGCCCGGCGTCGCTCAGATAGGCCACCAGCGCCTCCCAGGTGGGGGCGTCGACGGCAAGCCGACCGTCGTCGTCGAACTGCAGCAGCTCGCCGCGCGATAGCTGCACCCGCTCCAGGCGCGCAAGTGTTTGAATCAGCGGCTCGTTGACTTCCGGCAAACCGCGCGGCGACAGCGCCCAGCACAACCGCCCCGCCTCGGTTCGGTGCAGGCTTACCGGATACAACAGAAGCGGCGCGCGCAGCCACGTACCGTCGCCGCAGGCTCCCTCCACCACCGGCCAGCCTACCGCGAGATGGTCGGCGCCGGTCTCCATACGCTCCCGGCGAGCTGCCTTCGCCAGGCGGCCAATCTCCTGGTCTAGCTGCTCGTCGCGCGGTGCCAGCCGTACCGCATCGCCCCGCTCGTGGCCCAACACCTCCAACAACGCGTCCACCGCAGGAAGCCGCGCCAAGTCGAACGCGCCGGTACGGCTCGCGCGCCGCAGTCGCAGCGATCGGCTGCGCAGATTGACCGCCACAAAACGGTCGCGCAATTGTGCCAAGCGCGCGCGTACCCGCTCGCCCACTCCGTCTGTCACTACAGTCACACCGACTCTCTCGTCGTCCCGTACACGTCCATGGCCATGCTGCAAAACGAAGTGTGTCGGCCAACGCCGCGTTTGCGCAAGCCGCAATTGTTCGCGATGCTCCGAGTCATCGTAGCCATTCAGGCGTTGCGAGCCCGCAGGTGGTCGACGAGTGCGTCGTAGACCACGCGGATCGCAGCGCTGTTTCGCACCTCGCCGTGCATGGCGACCCAGAACGGCATGGCGCCGAGCATAAGCTCCGGCAAGACGCGCTCGACGTGCGAGTCGTCGGCGAAAAGGTCGACCTGGGCGCCGCCGATGCCAAGGCCGGCGCGGATGGCGCTCAGGTGGGCGAGGTAGCTGTCGGTGCGCATGCTGTAGTCGGTCGGCTCGGGGCTCAGGCCCATCTTGGCGAGCGCGGCGTCGACCTGGGTGCCGCGGTCTTCGCCGATGATGTCGTGGCCGGCGAGCTCGGCGACGCTGGTGGGGCGACCGCGCCGGTCGAGGTAGTCGCGGCTCGCGCACAGGCCGACCTCGGCCTCGCCGGCTTTGGTGCACACGATATCGAGCTGCTCGGGGCGAAAGAGGCGTACGGCGATGTCGGCTTCGCGCCGAAGCAGGTTCGACGCCTTGTTGTCGACGACGAGCTCGAAGGTCAGCTCCGGGTAGTCTTGGCGCAACGAGGCCAAGCACGGCGGCAGGATGTGCACCGCGACCGGCCCGCTGGCCGAGATGCGCACCGCCCCGCGCACCTCTCGCGTCAGACCGCCGGCGCGCCGAAGAAAGCCCGCCACGCCCTGCTCGACCTCGCGCGCCGCCGCCAACAAGTCTTGCCCGCGGTCGGTGAGCTCGAAGCCTCGAGCGTGGCGAATAAAGAGCGGCACGGAGAGCGTCTCTTCGAGCTGCTGCATCTGCCGGCTCACCGTCGGCTGACTGATGCCTAGCACTTCGGCCGCACCGGTAAAGCTCCCCTCCTCGGCGACCCGAAGAAAGGTCCGCAGCAGATTCCAGTCGATATCGTTCATGTGTCGTTAGAGCCTGCAGAGTTCGTATAGCGCCCGCTCTAGAACCGTCCCATCAACGTCGCTCCGCCCACGCCGGGCACGAGCGCGACCTCGTCATCTTCCATCAGCCAGAGGGTTAGCCCGGCGCCGACTCCCACGATGCCGACACTGGTCAGAATCCAGCCGGTGCGCCCGTAGTAGTAGGACTCGCGGGTCAGCTCGTCGTAGTCCGAGGGACGCTCGGGGACGGGCTCGTCGTTGCGGTAAGCAGCGAGGCGTCGGGCGTCGTAGGTGTCGAGTTGGGATTGGGCCGACTGGGAGGCGATCAGAAAGCCGCCGCCGGTCGCCAAGGCCGTCGCCCCTACCCCGCCGACAATCCACGGCCAAGCGATGGAGTCGTCGGCCGGAGCTACCGGCTGGAGCGGATAGACCATCGACAGGGTCTCGCCGGCTTCGACGCGCAGCACGCGTTCGATGGGGCGGTGATGGTCGGCCTCCAGGCGAATCTGGACGTCGCCGGGCTCGATCCGGAGGCGTACCGGCGTGACGCCGCGCGGCTCGGCTTCGTCACCGATGCGCACACGCGCCCCGGCCGGGTTCGAGTCGACGATGAGCACGGCCAGCTTCGAGGCGGCCGACTCGGGGGCGGACTCTTCGGCGGAGGCGTCGTCGCCGCTGCGGCGGCTGGCCAGAATCTGCTCCAAGTCGCCGATGCGTCGGCGCACAAGCTCCGCGTCGGAGGCATCGGGGGCGGCCTCGACGTAGCGCTGGTAGTAAGCGACGGCTTCTTCCAGGTCGCCCTGCTGTTCGTAGGCGTCGCCGATTCGGTACAGGATATTGGGCTCGGGAAAGATTTCGTACGCCCGCTCGAGCTTGGCGATGGCCTGGGCGTACTCCTCGGATTCGAAGGCGCCTTGCGCGGCCGTGAACAGACGCCCCAACTCGGCACGCTCGTCGGCGGACAGCTCGGCCAGGGACGGCTCGGCGGCCCAGGCGACCGACGGCGCGGCGAGCGCGACGGACAACAACAGCGCGACCATGCGACTGCGACGGCTCATCGACTCCTCAGCCATTCGAGTCCCTTGTCGAGCTTCTCTTCATCCTTGTTGGAATCGGACGCGGTCTCTTTGTCGCTTTCTTTCTCGCTCGCTTTATCGATATCGGACTGTCGAGCTGGCTCGTCCCGGGGCTGCTTCGGCGAGGCCTTCGGTTCGGGCTCGGAAGGCTTTTCCGGTTTCGAATCTTTCGCCGCGCTCTCCGTCGGCTCCGCCTCGTCGGCAGGAGCAGCAATCTCGGCGTCGTCGTCGGCCTCGTCAGCCGAAGCCTCCTCGCTCTCGGGCTCCACCACGTTCACGGCAGGTTGTTCTGTCGGCGGAGGAGTCGGCGAAGAAGGCTCGCCGGAAGGCTTTTGCTCGTCGGGCGACTTCTCCACTTGCTCCCTGTCGGTCGGCGCGGGCGACTCGGTCGGACTATGCTCCGTCCAAATGGCAATCCCCACGGCCGCTAATGCAAGAAGCACCGCAACAGCCACAAAGTAACGCCAACGACCATCTGCGTTCGCGTCTTCGGGCGCGTCGTCGACCTGGCGGATGCGTCCAGTGCTCGTATCTGCCGGCGGCTGACTCTCGGCGGGCATCGTCCACTGCTCGGTCTGGGCGTGCGCCGCGGCGCTGTCGTCCACGTCCTGCGCCATGGGCCGGGTCGGGTGCGGATCTGTGCGCCGAAGCAACTCGGCGGTCTCCGGGATCAGCCAACCCTCGAAAAAGGGGAGCTCCTCGGTGGTCTTGTCGGCGGTCCATGTTTCGGTGGGTGCGTCCAGCTCCCCCGTCTCCACCGTGGGAGCGTCGAGCGCGCTCATCCAGGGGCGAAGCGCCACCGCCGGTGAACTCGCCCCGTCGAGGCGAAGCGTGCCAAAGCCGTGCTCGTCGCGGATGGCGTCGAGGCGACGCAGGACCGCGCGCGCCGACTCGGGTCGGTCGGCGGGCCTTTTGGCCAACAACGACTCGACCAGCTCGACCAGCTCTGCAGGCACGGCATCGGCGGGCAGCACTTCGGCCAGCGAAGGGGGCGGCTCGCCCATGTGGCGAAGCATGATGGAGACGGGTGTGGGCCCTTGAAAGAGCGGCTGGCCCGAGAGCATCTCGTAGAGCAGCACGCCGACCGAGTATAGGTCGGTGCGGCCGTCGATGTCGGCGCCGCGCGCCGCCTCCGGCGCCATATACAAAGGACTGCCCACGACCTCGCCGGTCGCGGTCACCCGCCCGTCATCGTCGACCTGGGTGGAGCGCGAGATGCCGAAATCGACGACCTTGACCCCGAGGGTGTCGTCGGAGCGCACCGTCAGCAAGATATTGCCCGGCTTGATGTCGCGGTGGACGATGCCGAGTCGGTGCGGCTCGGTGAGCGCGGCGCAGACGCCGCGGGCAATTTCGATGGACAAGGCCGGATCGAACCGAAAGCGCGCCACCAGCGCGTCGAGGCCGACGCCGTCGACCATCTCCATGACGATGAAGTGCAGGCGCAACTCGGGGTCGACGCCCGAGTCGTAGACCCGCACGATATTCGGATGCGTCAGTTGGCTGACGATGTCGATCTCGCGCTTGAACCTGTCGAGGGCCTTTTGCGAGTCGCCTTCGTTGAGCTTGAGGAGCTTGAGGGCTACCGAGCGGTTCAGGTTCTGCTGAGTAGTCCGATAGACCATACCCATGCCGCCACCGCCGATGATCGCGTCGAGCCGGTACTTGCCCCCGATTTCGTAGTCGAGCAGTTCCTCGGGCGAAACGAGGACGCGACGTTGTGGGTTGGCAGATGATGCCATCGTTGGTGACCTGGACTCTTGCGACTTTATGCCCGCAGCATCATGCACGCCGCGAAATTTCGATGCAACACCACCGTCTCGGCTCGACTCTCAATTCGGATCGCAGCAGTAAAGCCCGCAGCACGACTCGCCCACGAAGCAATCCTCGTTGGTGTCGCAGGCAAAGGTGCACTCGTCGAGCTTGCACAGCCCGTCGGCGTAGCCTCGCAGGCCGCAATGGGCGTTCTCAGTGCAGGCGATGCCCCGGTCGGCCAACGCCTCGCAAGTGGTGTTCTGCTCGTTCGGAGCGCAGTAGACCTCCGGGGGCGCTCCGGACAGGGTGCGGCGAGTGACCGTCACCGGGTACGGCGACTGGCAAGTGTCGAATTTGAGCGGCAGGCAGTAGCCGTCGGGCAACTCGTTGCCGCTGAAGTTCATCGGCACGCACCGGCTCTGCGGCTCGCGGCACTCGCTGTCGGCGGCACACGAATCGCAATCACCGCGGCTGGCGACCGGCGTCTCCGTGCAGGTGTTGGTGGCAGGGTTGCACGAGTTGGAGCCGCACGCCGCGCGGTCTTCGACCGTGCACTCGACGCATTGACCCTCGTGACAGACCGAACCGTTGGAGTGATTGGAGCAGTCGGCGTCCTTTTCGCAAAAAGCGCAGTCGCCGGCCACGCAACGCAAGCCGCAGACACCGCCCGCCTCGCAGGTCGCCTCCACGCCCTCTTGCTCGCCGTCGGGGCACGGCTCACACCGCGTGCCGCAGGTTTGAGGAGACGTGTCGTCGACACAAGTGTCGCCGCAGAGGTGAAACCCGTCCGGGCAGCTGCACTGGCCTTCGTCGCACACCTGGTTTGCATCACATTGGCTGTCTTTGGTGCACCCGACACACCGGCCGGTGGACGGGTCGCAGACAAAACGGCCGCAGTCGATCTCGGCGTTTCGGCAGTCGCGCACGTCATCGGGCCCTACGTCAGCGGGCACGAGCTCAGCGCGACAGACACCATCGACGCAGCGCTCGCCGCGAAAGCAGTCAGACTGGCGAGCACACTGCCCGACGCCCGGATCACACGCACTCAGCAGGCTACAAACCAAGCCCAGGCTCAGTAGGCTCCACAATACTCTTGGGAGACTCCAAGCGCGCAGCCCATCAGGGACATCGTGGGACATTCTCCATCACTCGAACAGGGGAAGGTACAGGCGGCCGTGTCGAAGTCGATCGGCTCACAAAGACCATCGGCGAATCCGTCGGCGCCGCAGTCGGAGGCGTCGGCGCAGGAAGCTCCGTATTGAGTCACCGCCTCGCACGTGGTCAGCGTCTCGTTGATGGTGCAGAAATCGCCCGACACCCCGTTGACGCTCTGGCGGGTGACCTTGTTCGGGTAAGGTCGAGCGCAATCGGGCGCGGCCACCGGAAGGCAAAAGGCCTTCTGGCGCGGCGAGTCCTTGAACTCCATCGGCACGCAGGCGTGGTCGACCTTGCACTCGCTGTCGCTGACGCACTCCTGACAGGCCGTCAGGCTGCCGCGCTGGGTGTTGGTGCACTGGCCGGTAGACGGGTCACACGAGTTGCCGCCGCACGCCGAGGCGTCGTCGGGCGAGCACTCCGTGCAGGTGCCTTCCCAGCAAATCCCAGCGCCGTCCAAGTGACTGCAGTCATCGTTGGAGGTGCATGCGATGCACACTCCCCGATCATCGCAAGTCGACGCCGCCGGATCGGTGCAATCGACGTTGCTCGTGCATTGCACACAGGCCTTGGCGGTCTCGTCCCACTGGAACCCTTCGTCACACTCGACGCCGCACGCGCCGTCGGTGCAGGTTGCGGTGGCGTTAGGATGATCGGGACAAGGCTCGCATCGGTCGCCGCAGGTCTGGGGCGACGTGCTGTCGACACAAACGCCGGAGCACTCGTGGAAGCCCGTCTCACAGGTGTCGCCCTGGGAGCAGCCGTCGCCGGTACATGCGTCGCCGCCAACATCTTCTTGGCTGGTATCAGGGTCGCTAGAGACATCTTGGGAGGTGTCGGAAGCCCCGGCATCCGCTGGCTCGATAGGCTCGCAGGTGCCGTCGACGCACTGGCCGTTCTCGCAGTCGACGTCGACCACGCACTCCGGCTCCTCTTCCGACGACGAGCAGGCCGAAAAGGCAAGTGCGCACAGAAAACCACAAACGAGGGTAACCAGCCGAATCGACGCGAGTTTCACAAAAGCCTCATCAACAACAGACCGAAGGAGAAGGCATTGTGAAATCCCGGCCTTCGTGCGTCAAGCACTCAACTCGGTTCGGGCGACGACGCGCGCCGGTATTCGCCCACCAAATGGAAGCTCACGATGCTCGGCAGCCCGGGCAGGTCGACAAAATCGACGTCGACCGGCTCCCACTCGGAGGCCTCGAGGGCGTCTTGCAGCGGACGGCCCGGATGACACCCTCCCAGACACCGCTTCCAGACCGGGGTAACGAGCTGCTGGCAGCTGGCCATCCAGCGCTTCTCGTGGCGCACGTGCTCCATGATGAGCAGCCGGCCGCCCGGGCGCACCACGCGGTGCAGCTCGGCGAGCACGGCCTCGGGGTCGCGCACCGAGCACATCACAAACGTGCTCACGGCTGTGTCGACGCTGGCGTCGTCGAGGGGAAGGTCTTCGCCGAACGCGTCGATGCGCTCGACGTCGAGCCCAGCTTTGCGAGCGCGCTCCTCGCCGCGCGCCCACATCGTGTCGTCTGGCTCGATGCCCACCACACGCTCGATTTGTGCACGGTCATAGTGCGAGAAGTTCAGCCCGCTGCCGGCGCCGAGTTCGAGCACCGTCCCCCGCGCCTTGGCGATCAGACGCGCCCGATAAGGCGTCGCCTTGCGCAACGCCAAGTCGTTGACCAACGGAAAGAGAAAGTCTCCAAAGCTCATGCTCAAATCTCCCGATTCTCGGCGACCACTTGGGCGCGCCCGCCTCGTTTGGCCCGGTAGAGCAGCTCGTCGGCGCGCTGCAGCGCATCGTAGATGGAATCTTGGACGCGCATGCTCGTGACGCCACCGCTAAAGGTCACCGAGAAGTGCTCGCCGTCGTCGCTGACGAAATCGACGGAGCTGAAGACCTCGAGCGCGCGGGTCAGTTGAGCCTGCGCCGCCTCGACGTCCGGCTCGCGCAAGCCGATGACGAACTCCTCGCCGCCGAGACGCCCCACGACGATCGCCCTCGAAAGCTCTTCGCTCAGGCAGTTGGCGAGCTTTTGGAGGACGCGGTCGCCGACCCCGTGGCCCCAGGTGTCGTTGACCTGCTTGAAGCGGTCGACGTCGATGATCGCCACCTGCAAAGCGCCGCGGCCAGGCTCCTCGGCGGCCGCCTTCATGCAGCGCAACGTCTCGCGCCGGTTTGGGATACCGGTCAGCGCGTCAATGGTCGCCTCGCGATGGGCGCGCTCGTAGGACCCGGCCACCGAAAGCCGCGCGGCGAGCATACCGGCGGTCAATTCGAGCAGTGAACGCTGGCGCTTCTCGAACTTCGCCTTGCTGCTCGGTTGGACCAGAAGTGCGCCGAGACTCTGCCCCGAGTAGGTCAACTCGGCGATTTGAATCGGCTCGTCGATCTGGGAAACTCGCCGCGACGTATGCCACGTCTGCAGACTGGGCCGGTCACCATGGCTTGTATCGGCTCGCGGGATGATAATCTCGGGGAGCACCTCTCCGAGCAACGGGGCGAAGCTTCCATTGGCGCTCGTGATGACGGTCTGGTCATCCTCGCGCAGGGCGACTGCCAACCCGTCGACATCCACGAGGGTGGCAGCCGACTCCAAGAAGACGTCGGCGGTATCCGTGCGGTTGAGCGACGAGCTCTGCAGCGTCTTCTGCAACTCGAGCGCCGCCGACATCGCCTCGTGCTCACTGGCCAGCATGCGCTCGGTGCGCGCCCTCGATGCGAAGACGCCCAGCCAGTTGGCCAGCATTCCGACGAAGTCCTCGTCAGCCTGCTCGAAGGGGAGTTTGCGCGGCGTCAGTCGCGCGAAGCTGACCGTCCCGTAGAGCTGCTCTCCCACTCTGACGACCGCGCCGATATAGGCTTTAGGCCGAAAGTGGTCGTGGCAAGGATGGAGCAGTTCGGAGTTCCATTCGATCTCGTGGACGGCATAGACTCCGCCCGACTCGAGCGTATGAGCGCACAGCGTGTCGTCCAAATCGAAGGTGTCACCGACCTTCAGCGACATCGGCTCACGTGACCAAAAGTCGCGCACCGTCAACTCTTCGCCGCGAACGCTGCTCAAGATGCTCACGTCCATGTCGAGCATCTCGCCGGCCGCCTCGAGCGCGAAATGGACGACCTCCTGGAACGTGTTCCCCTCGTGAGTCGACAGCTCGTACAGCAGTTTGGTGTGCGCGAGCCGACGCGCCAGTTGATTGCGCACCCGGCGCAACTCCTTGTCGCGCTCGACCAGGTCGGTCACGTCGCGAATGATCCCCAGATAACCGCGCTTTTCGCCCGCGTCATTGAACAGCGGCACGGCGCGCGTTTCGCTCAGAAACGTGCTCCCGTCGCGTCGACGATACTCGATAAAGTAGGTCTGTGGCCCGGTCTGCGCATCAGGGTCGAAGTGCGCCCGCCCGGTTCGATTAAAATCTTCGGGATTGGCGTAAAAGAAGGCGGTCGACCGGCCCCCCAACGCCTTTCGCTCGTAGCCGAAAATCTCGACGAACCTGTCGTTGACGAATTGGATACGCCGTTCGACGTCGGCAAAGATGACTGCGTCGGGCAGGTGGGAGACGAGCGACTCGAAGAGCTCTTCGGTCAGTTCTCGGGTAACAACTGTGGTCTCTTCAGACAGGCTCATGATGCTTCTGCGACGCGACGGGCTTGATAGTTCTGAAAGTGGGCGGAGTCCACGACCGCAGGCCCCCTAAACCAGTTATCGCATCTCATTCAAACACACCACTTCGGGCCTCATTTGTAGCGAAACCGTTGATTTTATAAAAGCAAAACCTCTTGGAAAGTTTGACTTTAAGGGGCCTCAAAAGCATTTCAGTTCGACAGGCGTTTCCAGTTCTGCTCATTGAGCTCATCCGCCGCTTCGCCCCGCAGTTCCCATGCTCTCGAGCCCCAACACCACACCACCAGCGGCGTAGATCATGGGCGGCGCGTACAAGACGGTGGTTGCGCGTCCTGTCGCCGACTCATAACCCCCCAGCCGACCGCGACGACGGCGAGCGCCAAGGCAGCCTCCACGCCAAACTCGGCCCAGTTGGCGACATCGGGCACCAGCTCGCGCGCCACGTTGCCGACGCCGTGATACAGAATGACAGCAAGCACCGCGCGCCCCGTTTTGTTGTACAGCCAGGCGTAGACCGGCGATCCGACGACGAGCGCGGCAAAGAAAACGGCTCCCTCCGGCGTGACCAGGCCTAACTCGCTCTGATAGCTACCGGTCAAAAAGAAGAGCGGCACGTGCCAGAGCGCCCAGAACACCCCGATGACAAGCGACGCCCACACCACGGGCATACGCCGTTGCAGCGCCTCCTGGGCGTAGCCGCGCCAGCCGACCTCTTCGAGCGCGCCGAAGACAAAGCCTACGAGCAGGAAGACGAGCGGACCCGGCGAAAAGACTCCACCTCCGAGCGCTTCGGGGTCGAAGATAAGTGGGCCGCCTGCCAACACGAGCACCAAGCCGAACACCCACAGGTAACCTCCGGCAGACAGGGAGCGCGGGTCGAAGCAACGCCGCCAGTAGGCGCGCGCAGACCTATCGAGCCTCTCGTCCCAGCGTCCCGTGGCCACAAGTAACGTGGCGACGACCGCGGGACCGAGCCCTCCGAGGAGGGTCAACAGACCCAGCGGAAACGAATACATCCCCTCGCCGCTGAACGCCACCACGCCCAAAAAGAGATACGTCCACCCCATAGTTCCGAACAGGTAGAGCCAAGGCGCCGGCTGTTTGCCCTGCTGTATCTTTGTGCTCACGTCGTCGCTCCCAGTGGGATGCGAAGCAGCTTGACCGATGTCGTCATCCGTCTGATATTCCGCGTCATCAAAGTTCCTCTATGCGACTCGTCCCGAGCACTGCGATGACCGAAGTACAATCTACCGTCAGACCCAAAATCCACGCTCGAGTCGCCCGAGGCGCCGACTTGACCGCCCGCCAAATCGAACAAGCCTACGGAGTACGTGCGATGTCGGTGATGCTCAAGCCGCACGTCCGTGCGAGCGACGATCGTCGACACTTCGAGGAGACCGTGCGCAAGTCGAGCCATTGCTGCGTCATCGAACACGCCGAGCGTGTTGTCGGCATCATGGTTTCCGACCTCGAGCATCGCAACTGGGAAGAGCGCGGCTACTGGCTTGCGCACTTTCATTACGGCTTCATGGACCCGGGCTACCGCGGCGCAGGTCACTATTCCCGTGCGCTGCTCCGAGCATGGGCGGCCGAATTCGTGCGCCGACCGGCAGCCCCACGTTTCTTGTTCGGGTGTGCTTACTTGCCGAGCATGCTCAAGCTTTCGGCGACCTTCGGCCACGTCCACCTGCACCGGCCGGAACTGCAGGCGACTTCAAACCAGCGTCTGCTCGCCAACCTCACCGAAACGTTCTATGGCGACCGCGTCGACGCCGCCACCGGGCTAGCCGTACAGCCTACACGCCCCACCGAGCCGGCGCGAATGCCGTCGAGCCCATGGCTGGTCGAACGGATGAACCGCTACCTCGAAATCAACCCCGATTGGCTCGACGGATACGCCGTCCCCATCTTGGTGCCCATCACGCCGATGAACATGATCACCGGCTTCGTCAAGAATGCCGACGCGCGAACAACCTTCAAGCGCCTGTTCGCCAAGCGGAGGGGATGACCCTCCTCCACTCCGACACACGATCTCTCTTCGCCCTTGCACACACGAAGGCCGAGCTTTACCATCGAAGCTACCTTCTAGGCACCAACCACCGCAGCCGCGAGGCGACCATGGAACTGACAATGCCGGGCCTCTTCCCGTCGATGCTGTGGGTTTGGATTCTCGGCGCCCTCGCCTTTGGCGTCTGGCTTCTCTTCGATGAAAACCGCGAGACGCCGGTCAGCGATGACAATCAATTTCTAATTGGATTGGCCATCTTGGTCATGCTGACCGCGTCGAAGGTGGGCCACTACGGATTGACCACCGAGCCCGAGCAATGGCGCGTGGTTGACGAGGTCGTCACCGAACTGCCCGAAGCGGATGAGCCGAAATCGGTCTATTCGTGTGATTTGCAGTTTTGAATCCGACCACCAACGCCTCCGTCTACAATCGCGGGTCCACCGGTTCACTCTCCAGGGCGAGCACCCCGAATGCACATTCGTGAACCCGTCGAAGGGGCTCGCGCCGCACAAACCGCTCGAGCGACTCGTATCCGAGCGCGAACTCGCGAAACGCGAGCGAGCGCTTCTTGCCCACGCCGCGCTTTCGCAGTCGTTCCAGATAGGCCGGCGTGGTGTACTCCGGCCCGTAGATAATGCGCAGGTACTCGCGGCCGCGGCACTTCAACGCCGGCTGGACCACGCGTCCACGCTCGTCTCGGGTCAGGTAGACGAACGGTTTGACGACCATGCCTTCGCCGCCCTGCCCGGTCATCTCGTCCCACCACTCGACCCCGGCGCGCACCGCCTCTTCGTCGTCCAGCTCGACCACGCGATAACGCGTGCGATGCATCGACGGTGCTTCGTCGGTCCGCAAGTACTCGGCAATCTTCTCCATATGCCACACGTGCGACTTGTCGAAGTAGGTGTGGTCCTCGGTCGCCAAAATATGGAACGGCGCGAGCTTGATGTCGTCGAGACTCTCGACCGGCCAACAATAGTTGCGGTAGGCGTCGCGATAGCCGTCGACCATCTCGCCGCGCTCGCGAAGGCGCGTGTCGAGGCCTTTGACGTCGATGCCGCGTGCGGCGGTCTGTTCGATGAGGTCGACCGCGGCGCCGAGCGTGGCGTTCGCCGCCGCGCCAACCGGTGCATATTGCTGCTCCAGAAGCGACTGCGCCTTGACCGACCACGGCATCAACTCGGTGTCGAGGCAGACCCAGTCGGTCTCGAAGTCTTCCCAGAAGCCTGTCTCGGTCAGCGTCGAGTGCACGCGCTCGAGGAGCCCCTCTTCGTGAGCGTCATCGTTGAAGAAC
The DNA here is from genome assembly GCF_006517175.1 of Persicimonas caeni. Taxonomy (NCBI): domain Bacteria; class Deltaproteobacteria; order Bradymonadales; family Bradymonadaceae; genus Persicimonas; species Persicimonas caeni. The sequence continues at coordinate 277,921 of NZ_CP041186.1, forward strand.
GGACGCCCGGTGCGCGTGTAGACCGTGCCGATGCCCACATCGACAAGTCCGAAGCGCTCGCGCACGACCTCTTCGTCGCGACACACCACCACGATGGCACGCGAGCCCATGTGCTTCTCTTCGCAGACCACTTTCTCGACGCCGTGCTTTCGGTAATAGGCAAATGCCTCTTCGGGCGCCTCCAGGTAGCCTTGGCGCTTCGTCGTGTGCGTCGGCGACATCGTCGGTGGCAGGTGGATGAGCCACTTCGGATGCACCGCAAACCTGCTGACCGCCTCGAGCGCCGCCGCGCTGTTCCCCTCGCGGATGGTCACGCTCGGCAGGAGCGTCGTGTCGATGCGAAGCTTTCCCGAAAAGTCCTGCACGTCGAGCACGTGGTCGGCAGCATGTTGCGCCGACAACTCGCCGTCGCGCGCGTTGTACTCGAGCGGGCGAATCGGGTCGCAGTGGACTGCGTTCGCCTCCACCGAGACGAGCTCGCGCTCGGGGTAGCGCAACGCGGTCAGCTCGCCGCCGAACACACACCCGGTGTCGACATTGATGGTGCGGTTGAGCCACTCGGCGCGCGGTACCGGCGTGTGGCCGTAGACCACCGTGGCGTCGCCACGATAGTCGGCCGCCCAGTCGTAACGAATCGGCAGGCCGAACTCGTCGGTCTCGCCGCTCGTCTCGCCGTACATCGCGAAGCTCTTGACCTTGCCCGAAGCTCGGCCGTGCATCTCCTCTTTGAGCCCGGCGTGGGCGACGACGAGTCCACCGTCGTCGAGCACCACGTGGCTGACCAGGTTGCGGATGAAGTCGCGCATCGACGCCTCGTAGGACTCACGCACCTCGTCGGGCAGGGCCTCGAGCTCGGCCACGGTCTGCTCCAAGCCGTGCTTGAGCTTGACGTTCTTGCCGCGCAGCTTTCGCAAGAGTTTGTTCTCGTGGTTGCCCGGCACACACAGGCCCGTGCCGTGCTCGACCATATTGCGCGTCAAGTCGAACGCGTCGAGCACCCGCGGGCCGCGGTCGACGAGGTCGCCCACGAAGACTGCTTTTCGTCCCTCCGGGTGGCGCCACAACTTGCGATATTGCGAAGCCGTTTCTTCGGCGAGCGCCTCGGCTTCGTAGCCGAGCGTTTGCAACAACGCCTCCAGCTCGTCGCAGCACCCGTGGACGTCGCCGATAATGTCGAACGGCCCCGTCTCGTGACGGTAGTCGCTCCACAGGGGGCGACGCTCGATGCGAACCCGGTCGACCTCCTCCGGAGACGAGAGCGTGTGGATGATCCGAAAGCCCTCGCGGCGAAGCTTTCCCAGCGAGCGGCGCATATCACGGCGCTGGTTGCTGATGACGTGGCCGCCAAAATCGCGGTCGTCTCGCTCCTCGTTGCGCTCGCGGCAGATGCGCTCGGGGATATCGAGCACAATGGCCACCGGAAGCACATGGTACTTGCGCGCCAGCGCCACCAACGGCCTGCGGGCACGCGGCTGGACGTTTGTCGCGTCGACCACCGTCACAAGCCCACGCTGCAAGCGCTTCTCGGCGATATAGTGCAACACGTCGAACGCATCTTCGGTCGCCTCCATGCTCGTCTCGTCGTCGGAGACGAGTCCGCGGCAGGTGTCCGACGAGACGACCTCGGTCGGCTTGAAGTGGGTCGAAGCGAAGGTCGACTTGCCGGCACCGGAGGTTCCGATCAGGACCACCAGAGACATGTCGGGGATATGCAGAGTCTTTTCATTCATTGTCTTCCTCCTCGACGCGCTGGAACACCGCCATTTGTGTCGGTGTGCCCACGCCATCAACCTTCTCGCCGATGCCACGGTAAGCGACCTTATAGCCGTTCTCGTCGGCGACGCGGTCCGCCCAGCCGGCAAACTCCTCGCGGCTCCACTCGAAGCGGTGGTCGCGGTGGCGCATATCGCCGGCGCTCATGTTTTCGTACTGCGTGTTGAACTCGCGGTTGGGCGTCGTCACCACCACGAGCCTGGGCCGCGCATGCTCGAACACCGTCTCCTCGAGGGTGGCGAGTTTGGGCGGGTCGAGGTGCTCGATGACCTCGACGAGCGCAGCGGCGTCGAAGCCCTCGAGGCGCCTGTCACGGAACAGGAGCGAGCCCTGATAGAGCACGACGCGAGCCTCTTGAAAATCGGGCCAACCGACCAGGCCGAGCTTTCGCGCCGCCCGTTCGAGCGACCGAAAGGAGACGTCGACGCCGACGATCTTTTCGAATTGTTTGTGTCGGCGAAGCCGCTTCATCAGCTTGCCCTCACCGCAACCGAGGTCGAGCACCGAGCGCGACCGGCTGTTGACGAGCACGCCCTCGACCGCGTCCATTCGCTGCTTGTTGAGCGGGACGCGTTCCTCGACGTCGTCGCCCTCGTCGGACTCCTCGCTCCCGGAAGGCGCGACCTCAGCCGCCTCATCCTCGTCGTCACCGAGTTCCTCGAGCGCCTCTTCGGCGAGACTTCGCTGATACTTCAGGTAACGCCGCGTGATCGTCTCCTGGCGAGGATGCTCCTCGAGCCACCCTTCACCGTGACGGAGCAATTTGTCGACCTCGTCGTCGCCCACCCAGTAGTGCTTGTCGCCATCGAGCACCGGCGCGAGCACATACACATGCGAGAGCATGTCCGTCAGGCGCTGCTCGCCGCGAAGCGTCACCGCGAAATACGACGACTCGCCCCACTCCCGAAACTCCGAATCGAGCGTGATGCGCTCGACCTCGACCTCGTATCCCAACGGCTCGAACAACTCACCGATGAGCTCGCCGTCTCCCGGACACGGCACCGCCGACAGGTGAACCTCCAGCGGAATCGCCGTCTCGGCGAGCTGCGGGCGGTCCTTGCAGGTGCCGCCCATCGCCGTGCCAAAGACCTCGCGCAGCGCCACGCTCAAGAACGACGAGGCTACATAAGGTCGGTCGTTCACATACTGCTCGAGCGTCCACGCCTCGTGGCGCACGTTCTCGTTGCCGCGCACGAGCTTGACGGGGTCCATCTCGAGCACCATCGCCGCGGTGCACTTCTCCTCGTTCGCCTCGGGGTAGAAGACATGCGCCTTTCCCGAGCCGATGTCGAAGGACTGCGCCCGCTGCGGGTGTTTGTAGAGCAAAAAGCCGAGGTCGGTCGCCGGCTGATACGTTGTCGAAATCGTAAGGAGCATCACACTCTCCAGCGTTGGGTTCCACACCGCCACGCACACCAATGCGCCGATGTCGCATCACGATTCACCCCGAGCTTTCTTGCGAAGTGACTCTGTAGCGGAGGCGCGATTCTGGCGACTGCCCGACCCAATGTCAAAGCAGACTTGAGCGATGAGTTTACAAAATAAAACTTATCCACACGACCACGTGCGCCTCGCCGCACTCAAATCCTTGGCCGTTCCCGTCAGTAGTCGACCGCAACCATCAAGAACACACCACTTGACCGTCACTCCACTAGACCTTCCATGCTGCGACGTTTAGTCTCTTATCCCAACGCGCCCCTATTGAGCCCATCACGAGTTGTCTCATGAAGCACCTGTTCGAAGATCGGCCCAGACAGGTACTCACGATCCTGGCGATCACCGGCCTCATGGTGTCCTGTGGAGAGTCTGGCTCCGGAGGGGACGGCTCATGGAAAGCGCCGGGCCGGAGCGCGGACGGGTGGAAGCAGGCCTTCCACAAAGACGGCGTGCGACTTACATGTGACACCGGTTATCAAGATGCGATCGACTCCGACGCTCCGCTCGTGCAGATCGACGAAACGACATTGGTAGTTGGCTATGAGCAGGTCGGCGACAACCAAAACCCCATCTTGATACGCTTCGAAGAAGACCAACAGGTCTATTGCCGTCGTCACGAGACCGAGCCGCCTGATGGGCGAGCGCTCGGATTAACCTGGGACGGCGACGACATCGCCTACGTGACCTACACCGTCGTCGGCGGAGGCAGCGCGCTCGAGGGGCGCCGTGGATGGCTAGACGCCTACGCTCCAGGGGCCATTCATGGCGGCGGGCCCAAGGTCAGCTACCTGGGACGCGTCAACATCACCGACGGCTCGCTGGAGGCGGGAAGCTTCATCATCGCGGTCAAGAGTGACCGCTCCGTCAACTCCCACCGCCCCGCCGGTGCGCCCAAGGTGCGCGACGACGGGCGCGTCGAATTCATCGGCGAGTCTGCCCACAAGCCGATCGACCCATCAGGACAAGCCTCGATGGACTGCACAGACTACCCGTTCGACTCGCGCTACGTCTTCGAGCCGCAGCTCGACACGCTTGTCTGCGCGAGCAGCACCAACTGTACGTCGAGCCAAGCCTGCGACCTGTAGGTTCGAGGACCTTCAACCTCACGTTCATGTACTACCGTCCGTTCCAAAAGCCAGACGCGTCCACGGAAGGTCTTTTGTTGGAAGTCCCTTCGGATGGACGATGGCGCGGCCGACCCGGCCTCTGCCTCGAATACTGCAATCGACGCCGCCCGGAGACTCGATGGGAGTTCTTTCACGGCTTACGTCTCGTGCACGACGAGCGGCCCCTGTTGTGGGGCCATATCGACGGGTGGTGGTCCTACGTAGACATATTGCGTTCCGAGGAGTCGTTCGACTCCATCATTCGCCCAATTCGCTCGCTGGATATCGAGCGCATCGAAGCAGCCAACACGTCGACTGATTCCGAGCAGGGTTGGCTGAAGTTTTTCGCGAATGAGCTACGCGACGCACCGGCTTCGCCGTTGCACGCCGGCAGTTGGTGGCTTCGTTATATCGAGCCGGTCGAGCCGACGCTTCGAGTCAAAACGACCGACGAGCCATGGGTGCCCAGCTTGCTACACCCCAAGCTGAGCCTCGAAGCCCCCTCGCTGGAGCAACCCGAGTCGTGCACCCAGCGTCAGGTCACCGGCGCGGTTTATGCTTTGCGCGCCCTCTCTGATGCAGATAGCTCACGGGTTCGAATGTGGCGCAAACGTCAACGACGCGGACGTCTTCCACCGTTGTTGCTGCTGTACGTCAGCGTGCTCGAAGGCTACCTATTGCTCGATGGCCACGATCGCCTGGTCGCCGCATGCGCCGAAGGAGATCTCCCACAATGCGTCGTGCTCGCCCCGCTGCATCGCGCGAAGCATTACCAGAGCCGAAAGCTCCAACAAGCCATCGAGTGCGAGGCGCTCAAAGTCTCCAAGCGACGCCCTTCCCCCCGCAATATCGACGGTGTAAACCGTGCGCTCATCGGCGCGTATTTGCCCGAGTCCTATCGCATTCGTACGCGTTGCTGGCCCATTCCAGGCGGTGTCGAGGCTTGGCGCGAGCAAGTCGCCAGCCGCTCGCAGACCGTCCGAACTGTGCTCGGCTGGAGAAACTCGCGCGACATGCTCGCAGCCGTCGCCCCTTACCTGAGCTAACCGAACCTGCGAGCAACACCTCATGAACGAACTCCTCGAAGACTGGCCCAAACAGGCGCTCATGCTCCTCGCAATCTTTGGCCTCCTCGCAGGCTTCGACTACTATCTTGCCAGTCGGGTCGACGACGCCGTCGCACAATTCGAAGCCCGAGCCGCCCAGGGACAATGCACACCCCCAAGCCCCTGCCGTCTCCAGCGCATCGAGTCAGACGTGTGCAATGCTTTCGTCGGCGATCGACTCTTCCCGACATTTTACGCCTGGCACCTCGCCGACAGCCTCGCAGGTCAGGTCCGCTCGCGAGGTGAATGCCGCCGCGGGCGCGACAACGTACTCGAGTACGTCGCACCGTCAGCCACACCGGAGCCGGAGCCGCGACCGTGACCGTAGCCGTGACCGTAGCCGTGACCGCACAAAGAAAGCCGCCCAGCCTTCCCTCTTCGGGCCCCTCCAGAAAGTCGAGTGACTCTCGGGCCTTCTTTGCCTAAGTTGTCCGCCGATATCTTCTCTCTCGACGGCCAACATCATGAACAACACCTTCGCCAGCCCGTTCGCCTCCACCGTGCTCACCGCCGCGTTGACCGCGTGCAGCCTCTTCGCTGCCGGTTGCCAGCACGAGCCCGAGACTCGCCAGTCCCCTGCTAAAGCCTCCGAAGTCGAGGCGTCTGCGGCGACCAAGGAGTCCGGAGAGGAGGAAGCCGCGGCCACCGAGCAAAAAGCTCGCCTCATCGAATTTCAGTACGAGGCGACCATCCAGCCCCGCGAGAAGACCAACGAGCAGGCAGGCCCGGTCGATATCTTCCTTCCAATCGCCCAAACGACGCCGGCCCAGGAAGTCTTGTCGGTCGAGGTCGACTCACCGGTCGAGGGCGAATTCGGCAGCGAAGAGACGTACGGCAACCGCTTCTGGCACGCGCGCCTCGATACGCTGCCCGAAGAGCCGCTGACCATCCGGATCTCTTACCGCGTGGAGCGCGAGCCCATCGTCCAAGACGATATCGCTGCGCGCGCCGGCAACGCCTACACCGACGGAGAGCGCGAGCGTATGGCCCTCTTCTTGAAGCCCAACAAGCGCGTGCCCGTCGATGGTGATGTTGTCGATAAGGTCATCGCCGACATCGACTTTGGCGAAGACGACACCTTGGCCGAGCGTGCCCGCAAGATTTACGACCACGTCGTCGATACGATGGAGTACAAGAAGGTTGGCACCGGCTGGGGCAACGGAGATACCTACTGGGCGTGCAGCGAGCGCTATGGAAACTGCACCGATTTCCACGCCCTGTTCACGTCGCTCGCGCGGCACGAAGAGATTCCGGCGCGCTTCGAGATCGGCTTTCCTATCCCGATGGACCGAGACGCCGGCAAGATTGGCGGCTATCACTGTTGGGTGAAATTCTACCTGCCCGACGTGGGCTGGACGCCCATCGACGCCTCCGAGGCCAAAAAGCACCCGGAGCTTCGCGACAAACTCTTCGGTGCCCACCCCGTCGACCGTATCCAATTTACGGTGGGACGCGACCTGCAGCTCGGCCCGGCGCATGACGCCGAACCGCTCAACTACTTCGTCTATCCCCACGTCGAGGTGGGCGACCAAGCGTATGACGGCGTCGAGACCGCCTTTAGCTTCGCCACGCCCGAATAATCCAAAGCGCCGAGACGTGCGCCCTAGTTCTCTTCAGCCGGCTTCTCTTCAGCCGGCTTGCGGAACTTGAGGGTCATGCGGTCGCTCTCGCCAATCGCCTCGTATTTGGCGCGGTCCTTGTCGCCCAGCCGATACGACGGCGGCAGCGTCCAAACGCCTTCCGGGTGGTCTTTGGTGTCCTTCGGGTTGGCGTTGATCTCGGACTTCTCGACGAGCTCGAAGCCCGCCTCTTTCGCCTTCTCGATCACATACGCCTCGGGCACGTAGCCCGTCTTGGCGCTCTCTTTGGCGTCGGCGCCTTCGGGCGCGCGGTGCTGGACGACGCCCAGGATGCCGCCCGGCTCGAGCACTTTGTACGACTCGGCCAACACCTCGTCCTCGATGCCCGAGTTGATGAAGCTGTGGAAGTTGCGGAAGGTCACCACCATGTCCGCGCTTCCGGGCTCACCCATGTCGACCTTTTGGCCGGGCTGCAACATGCCGAGCTCGACGTTCGAGTAGACCTCATCGCCCTGCAGCTTCTCCTCGTACGCCTTGTAGATGCGATTGCGGTAATGCTCCGGCTCCTCGGGCTTGGGCGCGAAGCTCGCGGCCACGAGTTCACCGTCGGTGAGCGTCGGCGCGAGCACCTCGGTGTACCAACCACCGCCGGGCCAAAGCTCGACGACGGTCATGTCGGGCTCGATGCCGAAGAACGTCAGCGTCTCCACGGGGTGGCGATACTCGTTGCGCGCGATATTCGCCTCCGAGCGATGCTCGCCGGTCGCCGCCTCTTCGATGAGCTTGGCGACGTCCTGCTCGCCCGCCTTTGCTTCTCCATCGCCCTCCTCGGCTTGTTCAGCCTCGGTCGTCTCTTGCGGGGCTTCTTGGCCCATCTGCTCCTGGGTGGGCTGCTCATCTTTTTGAGTCTGAGCGTCTCCGCCACCACAGGCAGCGAGGGCGAGGGCGAGTGCTGGAATGACCATTTTCTTCATCATCAAGTCTCCAAAAACCATCAAAGTTATCTGGCATGGCCCCGACGGGACCACGCTCTCGGGCTGTCTGATTCAATCAACCTGCCGCTTTGTAACACAAAAACTGCCAATTGCATGCAGGGGGGGCGGTATAGGCGGTGGCTGCATCCGCATCGACGGCGTAACCGGCACGCCCAAGCGCTCCTACTGCGTGCGCGACCCGCTCTCCTCCGCCCCCGGCGCGAGCGTCTGCCTGGAAGCCGCTTCGACCACCTACAACAACGGGTGTGCGCGCTTCGAGGGGCGCTTCAGCGCCATCGAGGCGTCGATCGTCGGCGGCAGTGACGCGCGCGTCGAAGTCTGCGCCCCCAGCGGCGACAAACGGATCGGTTGGCCAAACCCTCTCCCCCCTTAGTACTACTTGGTCAATTTCGTGGCCCGCACCTGAGCGAGACCAGGGCCACGAGCGCGAGAAGGCATTCTGACAGCGATGCCGGTGCGCATCATGGAAGAATGACGCCGAAGCGATCGTGGTTCTGGGCCGCTCCAGGGCGGGTTCACCGAAAGTGACCAAGTAGTATTAGGGCCTGTATGAAGATTAATTTGGTCGCGAATGACGGCTGAGTCTTGGTCCGTTTTTGCCCGCAAAGCCTCGACTTAGCGCTGCAAAGCCTACGTTTTCCGAACAAAAATGGCCTCAAAATCAGCTCGCCCTCGCTCGGGCATTTTTTTTCATACAGGCCCTAAAGAGTTCCGCCCGAGCATCTCCGGCCTGGTGCACCAAAAAACCGAGAATGTAGTTTGTGAGCAACATAAACTTCGTCTAAAGTGACTCAATAATTTGATATAAAATGAATCGTCGAAGGCGGGCGATACCCTGTTATTGGATTCGAAAATGCTCGATAGAAGTCGCTTGCTCACCGGTCTCCTCGCCGTATCGCTCGTTGCGTGCAGCTCGCCAGATGACAACTCCAAAAAAGAACTCGACGCGTCGACCGACACGAGCGCGGACGTCGGAACCTCGGACACCGGCGACGACGCCGACACCGACGAGTATATCGACCCCACCCTCGACACCGACGGTGACGGGGTCACCGACGTCGACGAGATTCGCAAGTGGGGCACCAACCCGCTGGTCAAAGACACGGACGGCGACGGCTTCGACGACTTCGACGAGATCGTGACCAAGGCGTTCGACCCCGAGGTCAACGCCCAGCAATTCAATCCGCGCGTGGCCGACGTGCCCGAGCTGCATATCGAGCTTCTGAACGCGCCGGCCGTCGGGCTCAACTACACCGAGAACTCGAGCACCACTCAAACAGTGGGCACCGAGCGCTCCACCCAGCGCTCCCAAGCCAATAGCCGCTCGTGGGGCGGCTCGCAGTCGCACGCCACCGAGCGCTCGCATACCTGGGGCGTGTCGGTGACCGCCGGTGCCTCGTGGTCCGACGGCGCATCGGCCGAGGTCAGTTACAACTACTCGGAGACCCACACCACCACCAACGAGGCGACCAACGAGTGGTCCCAAGAGCAGGCCACGGAGAACTCCCAGGCGTACGCTCGCATGGAGGAGAAGCAAAAGCAGACAGGCGTCGAGATCCAGAGCGGCTGGCTCGAAGTCGTGGTTCGGCTGTCGAACCCGAGCGACATCGCCTACGTGCTCGACGGGCTGACGCTGACCGCCTATCGTCCTGCCCCGGACGACCCGCTGGCGATCGACTCCATCGGCACGATGATCCTCACCGACACCCTCGACACCTTCGAGGAGACGGTGCTCTCACCAAATGACACCTTCGGGCCGGCCGAGTTCGCCATCAACTCCCTCGACCTCGACACGACCAAGGACCTGCTCGCCGGCTCAGAGAACCTCGTCTTCGCCCCGCTCACCTACTCGATGCGCGGCGCCGACAATATCGACTTCGAGCTCGCCTCCACCAATATCAACGCACGCACTGCACGCCTCATCATCGACTACGGCGTCGACCGCGAGCGCGAAGATTACCGTGTGGCCACGGTGCTCGACCAAGAGAACCCGGGGGTGACCGTCGCCGACGTCTTCAACGACTTTTTGCGCATCCCCTACGAAGAAGGCACCTCCGACTGGCGCTTCGGCGACGAGACCGACACCCGCGACTCGTTTACGGGCGTCACCTCGGTGCGCGACCGCGCCATGAGCGCCGACAAGACGAGCTACTGGATCGTCACGCACACCCGCACCGTCGACAGCGGCGCGCGCACCGTGACCGACGTACACAACCTGGTCCTCGACGACTACGACTTCTCGAATATCGAGCTGCAAAAAGGTGATGTGCTGCACCTAGTCTACGTCGAAGACGTCGACCGCGACGGGCTGGGGCTTCGCACCGAGCTTCTGCACGGCACCGACCCGGAGAACGCCGACACAGACGGCGACGGACTCTCCGATAGCTTCGAGTTGGCCGGCTGGGAGGTCGACGTCGACGGCACCACCGTGCGCTACGTGTCCATCCCGACCGAAGCCGACACCGACCGCGACGGCATCAACGACGGCCAGGAGTACACCGACGGCACCAACCCGGCCGAGCCGCTCCCCGACGGCTCGCCCACGGTCGACACGCTCGACGTGAGCTATGACGGCTTCAACGCCACCGTCGATTTCGCCGTGAGCAGCGAGTTCGACCAGGTCGCTCGGGTTGAGGTTGACTGGGGCGACGGCTCAGCCGTCGACGAGGTCACCGGCACCGACATGACCACCGGAAGCGCCACGCACACCTACTCTGCGCTGGGCAACTACACGGTCACGGTGACCGCCTACGATCGCTTCGGTTTGCCGAGCGCGGCGTCGACGACGACCGCCTCCATCTTCGTGCCCGACCCGACGGCGCTCTACATGAACTTCGATGGGAACACCGACAACCAGCGCGGCTCCAATCCCCAGCTCGCCTGGCAGAGCGTGACCTACGGCGCCGACCGTCACGGCATGGCCTCTCGCTCGCTCGATATGGAGGGGGGCGGCACGGGCTCCTACCAACTCGTTTCGTTCAACGACTCGCCGACGCTCAGCGGCAGCTTCACCATCTCTGCATGGGTTTACGCTCAGGGTTTCGGCGCCGGCAACGGAAATGGGGCGAACCGCCTGATGGGCCAGGATTACTGGTTCAACCTCTACTCCGACGACACCGGCATAAGCTTCGGTGGGGGCGAAATCAGCGGCGGCAGCCTGCCTGATTCGGTGAAGGCCGACTCGAACACCAACTTGAGCCAAGACACCTGGTACCATTTCGCCGGCGTGGTCGAGGACCTCGGAAACGGCACCTCCGCGGTGCGGCTCTACGTCGACGGCTTCTTGCAGGACGAGCACATCGCCAACAGCGTGTTCGACAGCCCGCCATCGTGTCACTTCTACATCGGCCCGTGGGCGCAAAACGACTGCACGGGCACCGACGCGCGCCAGTTCGACGAGTTCCGCGGCCTCATCGACGATGCACGTGTCTACTCCCGCGCCCTGACCGACGCCGAGGTCGAGATGCTGTACATCGCCACGCCGTGAATGGGTGCAGGCACTGCGCCGATCACATATTCGAGCACATGTGATCGGCGTGCCTCAATCCCCCGAGGCAAGCCTCGGGGCTGCACGGGCGCCCCAAACGACGGGGCGAGCTCCGCGGGCAGCAAGCGGCCGCTCCGCCTCGAGCCTTTCTCCACGCACAACCAGCGCGATACTTGTTCGGTGCGGGGACATCTTGCCCTCGCCTGCGAGAGCTGGAAGCACTCGCTCCGAAAGACGAAAGTCCTCTGTGATTGCACTCAGTTGCCACAACCCCGCCTATCCCGGACACTCGTCGCACTCACGAACCATTGCCCCGAGGCGACCGATGTCTCAACCACAGAACCAATCCGCGACCATGACCCTCTGGATCATGTGGGGCGCGATGTTGTTCGCACTGATAATGTTCGGAGTAGTGCTCTTCGTCCTCACCCAGAACAAGGACGGTTTCACGCCTCCGGAGCCCGACTTGATCCAAACGCTTACAATCACCTTCAGCGGGCTGTCGGTCGCCGAACTCGGTGCCATCTACTTCCTGCGCAAGCTCACGTTCTTCAGCAAGCTGAAGTACCACGCGTTCGAGAGCCTCGACGAGTTGCGCGACGGCTACAAGACGGCGAGCATCTTGTCGTGGGCGTTTTGTGAAGCGATCGCCATCTACGGCTTCGTGTTGGGAGTGATGACCTACGACCCGACGTACTACCTGTATTTCGCGCCCCCGGCCGTCCTTCTCTTCTTACTGCTGCGCCCTCAACTGGGACGCTACGAGAAGGACTTCAAGTGGGGCGCCACGAGAAGGACTTCGAGGTAGCCAATTTGAAGGCGTCCGAACCTACCACGTGGTAGTTCGCCAATATCCGAGCAGCCGCGCCACCTCGGACACGTTGCGTGACCAGCCCCAATCTCCTTGCGACGCCTTCGGTGGCCTGCTACCCATGAAATACCCAATCTGAACGATTCAGAACTATGAACACGACAAGCACACTGACCTGCTGCTGTATAACCTGCCGCGAACGCGGCGAGGCGAGCGGGTGTGCGTGCTAAGATTGGTCGACTAGGAAGCCAACACGAGCCCCGCCCGACACTTCGGACGGGGCTTTCGGCGTTCATGACAGTCCCTCCGACAGCGCGGGCGGTCTCATCACGAACAGGAGGAGCCATGCTTGAAGTCTCATTCAAACGCGTCAAACCGGGAAAGGTCGACAAGCTTCGCGCTTGGATGCGCGAGTTGATGGAGCGTCAAGACGAGGTCGTCGAGTCTTTCGAGCAAGAAGGTGTACGCCAGGAGATGGCCTGGCTCCTGGAGGATGCAGACGGCCATATCTTTGTCTACGCCATCGAGGCCGAAGACCTCGACAAGGCTCGCCAAGCCTATCGCGAGTCGACGCTGTCCATCGACCTCGAGCACCGTGAGGTGCTCCGCGATACGCTAGGAGAGCGCGTCGAGCCGGACTTACTTTATACGAACCATATTGCCCAATGGAGCGGCTGATTTCTGCCCGCGTAGCTCCGCTCCGGTGCAGCCCCGCGGCCTTGGCCCGGGGGGGATTGAGGCGCAACCACCCAATCGACCCCCGGTGTGGGTTGTCATGAATCATCGATGCGGACTCATCAAGACTGCCCCGGATTGCGAATTTGATGCGACCGAAATCGTAGAAAGTTCAGGAACCCCACGGTTTCCCCCGAGGCAAGCCTCGGGGCTGCACGGGCGCCCCAAACGACGGGGCGAGCTCCGCGGGCAGCAAGCGGCCGCTCCGCCTCGAGCCTTTCTCCACGCACAACCAGCGCGATACTTGTTCGGTGCGTGGGCATCTTGCCCTCGCCTTCGGTGCAGGGGCATCTTGCCCTCGCCTTCGAGAGCTGGAAGCACTCGCTCCGAAAGACGAAAGTCCTCCGTGATTGCACTCAGTTGCCACAACCCCGCCCATCCCGGATACTCGTCGCACTCACGAACCATTGCCCCGAGGCGAACGATGTCCCAAGAACAAAACCAATCCGCGACCATGACCCTCTGGATCTTGTGGGGCTCGATGCTGAGCAGCGTGTTCATATACGTGGTCGTGCTCTTCGTCATCTCCCAGAACAAGGAGGGCTTCACGCCTCCCGATCCCGGCCTGATCCAAACACTGCTCATCGCCTTTGGCGCCGTCTCGGTCGCCGAAGCCGGCGCCATCTTCTATCTGCGCAAGGTCACCTTCTTCAGCAAACTCGAAGACGGCGCGTTCGACACGATCGACGAGCTGCGCGACGCTTACAAGACGGCGAGCATCCTGTCGTGGGGGTTGAGCGAGTCGGTCGCCGTCTTCGGGCTGGTGTTGGGCGTGTTGACGCGCGACCCGATGTACTACCTTTACTTCGCACCGCCGGCCATCGCGCTCTTCCTTCTGCTCACCCCGAAGCTGGGCCGCTACGAAGAGCAATGGAAAGCCAAGCACTCGAAGCCGTCCACGCCGACGACGTGGTGAGGCTCTAGGCGCACCTCGAAGACCATCGAAGCTAGCTCATCCGTCCTCCCTTGTCTGACGAACACCATGGACCACGAACAGACCAAAGAGCCCGTCCACCGCGACGATCGACTCGTCTTTCGCGTGGAGGGCAATCAGAACGTCACCGGCATCGTGATCATTCTTGTGGGCTTCTTTTTCATCGCCTTCGCCGCCCTCTTCTGGGTCGGCGGCGATGCGACCTCCTGGGGGCTGTGGACAGTCGGCGGCTTGGGAGTAGCCCTCGTCGTCGCTGGGGTTTTCTTGTCGGGCCGGTCGGCCGAGCACGATTACGTCGACCTGATCAACCGGCGACTCGAAATCGGATCACAGACGTACCCGCTCGATGATATCGGCCTGGTCGTCCTCACCGATGACCGCGCCAAAGACCGCGCCCCGGGGGCGAGTTCGTATAGCCCACGATGGTACATTCATGTCGTGCCGAAGCCCGTCGACGTCTCCGTGCTCGGCGAGCACCTGTTCCCCCTCGAGCTGCCCGAGAACACCGCCAAGCGCCGCGAACTCGTCCACGAAGAGCTCTCGAACCTATGCGGCCACCAGCCCCTTCGAGTTGCTTATGTCCGCAGCGAAAACGCCGCGCGCCGAGCTGCTGAAGTATTGGCGGCGAGCGCCCACTGTCCGCTACTCGAAACGTCGAGCGCCACCGACGCCTCGGCCCAACTCCACGAACCGACCGAGCCCGCTCGAGTATGGGCTCATTAACCGTCTGACAACGCCGGCAACCCCACCGTAAGATCGAGATCATGAACAGACTCTCTGCCCCCGCCCTGCCCCACAGACGTGAGGGTGTCAGACACCATGTAAACAACGTTGATCCTGCTGCTCGACCCGGGCTCTCTCGGTGCCCTGCGCGCCCTTCATGGTCAATTCGTCTATACCCTGAGCCACACGTACGCTAGCGCATGGCCAGCCCCCACAGCAGGTTGAGCCCTTGACTCCCTTCTTGGTACGCTCCCGCAGATTTCTGGCGAAGACATGGAGTCATAAGTTTGATCTTTTCACGCACCACGCGAGCCATCGAGGCTGACCTTCACGGCGCCTCGAAATATTGGCTGGTCTGCCTGGTACTGATGTGCGGGGCGGTGGGTTGGTGGGGCGTGGGTGCGCGCGTGTCGGTGTGGGAGACGAGCGATGCCGCCCGCGTCGAACTCGTTCACGGCCCCACCGTCGTGCAGGCGCCGGAGGCTGGACGGCTTTCGATGTTCGAGATGCAGGTTGGGAAGCGCGTCGCGCAAGGCGACGCGCTGGCGTCGCTCGAGGTGGAACAGCAACGGTTGCACGGCGAGCGCGTGCGGGCATCCATCGCGGCGGCGCGCGCTCAAATCGAGGCCGTCGATGCCGAAATCGCCGCGCTCGATGAGCTTCTCTCCGGTGGGGCCGAGGCTGCGCAGGCGCGCGCCCGGGTCGTACAGAGCCAACTAAAACGCGCGGAGCTGGCCGTTGAATTTGCCGAGCGTGAAACGGCACGCGTCAGGCAGTTGCAGAAAAGCGGCGTCTCCGCGCCGGTCGAGCTCGATGAGCAAGAGGCGGCGCTCGCCCGGGCGCGAACCGAGCGTGAAGAGCTCGCCCGCGCGCTGCACAGCCGCCGCTGGGATGCCAGCGCCACGCGCGCCGAGTTGCGCGCGCGTCGAGAGCGTGGACGCCGGGAGCGCGCCGAACTGCGGGGAACGCTGGGCGAGCTGGAGGGCAAGATGGCTGAGCTCGACTACGAAATCGAGCGGCACACGATTCGCGCGCCGATCACCGGGCGCCTCGGCGAGGTGCGCGAGTTGCATGTCGGCGCGGTCGTCTCGCGCGCCCAACAGTTGGGGACCATCGTGGGCGACGGCGAACTTCACGCCGTCGCTTTTTTCGAGCCCTCCCAAGTCCTCGGGCGACTCGAGGCAGGCAAGACGGCTCGCGTCGAATTGCATGGATTTCCCTGGCCCGAATTTCCCGTCTTGCGCGCCCGAGTCACGCAAGTGGCGGCCGCAGCCGACAACCGAGACCGCACCCGCGTCGAACTCGCGCTCATCGACCCTCCTTCCTCCCTCCCCCTTCGCCACGGGCAGCCGGCTCGCATCGAAGTACGCGTCCGCGAACAGTCTCCTCTCGACTTGTTGCTGCGTAGCATTGGGATGCACTTGCGGGGCGTCTCCGCGGTAGCACAGTGATGCCCTCTCCGACTCACAAGACTCGCTTCTTTGTACCGGAGGTCATCCAGACCTCCGCGATGGACTGCGGACCTGCCGCGCTCAAGGCGCTGTTGGAGGGCCACGGCATCCTCGTTGACTACGAGAAGCTGCGCAGCGCCTGTCAGACCGATGTCGACGGGACATCCATCGACAGCCTCGAAGAGTTGGCCGTGACGCTCGGGCTGGACGCCGAGCAGGTGATCGTGCCCGTCGACCACGTCTTGCTCGACGGTCACCAGGCGCTTCCTGCAATTGCGGTCGTCACCCTACCGAGTGGGGACACCCACTTCGTCATCGCCTGGAGAAAGCAGCTCGGCAGGGTTCAGATGATGGACCCCGCCTCGGGGCGCCAGTGGGTGCGGCCCGAGGTCTTCGAGCGCCAATTATATGTGCACACGATGGCCGTTGATCCCGCCGCCTGGCGAGATTGGGCGGGGAGCGACGACTTTTTGGACCCGTTGCATTCGCGCATGAGCGCGTTGGGCATTCCGTCCGACACGGCCGCCGCATTGCAGGCGTGGGCGCTAGAGTCGCCGGGTTGGCAGCGGCTGGCTGGCCTCGATGCCGCCGTCCGCTTTGCCGCGAAGCTCGCCGAGAGTTCTCGCCTCAGCGGCCAGGATAATTCGAAATTGGTGGAGGTGATGGCGGGACGCTCTGATGAGGCGGGCGCCTCCCCCGAGGAGTTGATCCCGTCGGCCTATTGGACCGCCCAAGCAGCGCCAGACGACCCGGACCTGATCCTGGTGACCGGAGCGGTGCTGGTGAAGGTCAACGGGGTCAGGACCGCAGAGTCCGAGCCGCTCGACGACGAGGCCTCCACCGCACTCGCCGACGTGCTCGAAACCGGCGAACGCGGCGTCCTCCTGCGCCTCTGGCAGATACTCGGCCGAGGGCGCTGGACTTATTTGGTGGCGGCGATGCTGGCGGTCGTTGCGCTCGCCGCCGGCACGGTCGCCGAGGCGATGGCCTTCCGTGGCATCTTCGCGGCCATGGAGCGCCTCGATGTGATGGAGCAACGTCTCGGATTGGTCGCGGTGATGTCCGCGCTCTTTGTGATTCTCCTTGGACTCGAGCTTAGCCTCACCGGGCTCCTGTTGCGCGTGGGCCGCCGCCTCGAAGTCACCTTGCGCCAAGCCTTCTTCGAGAAGTTGCCGCGCCTCGGCGACCATTATTTTCGCAGCCGGCCGGGGTCCGACCTCGCCGAGCGCGCACATAGCTTGTACGCCATTCGCCACCTCCCGGAAGTCTTGGGACATCTCGGACTGGCCGTTGTGGAGCTGGTCATGACGGTCGCTGCGATCTGTTGGCTCTATCCTGCCGGTTGGCTCCCGGCCGTGCTTGCGGGGTTGGCCGCGATGGTCATCCCGCTGGTGATGCGGCCATGGCTAACCGAGCTCGATTTGCGTCGGCAGGTCCACGAGGGCGCGATGTCCGGCTTTTATCTCGACGCGACCCGCGGGCTTCTGCCCATCCGGGCCCATGGCGCGCGCCGCAACGTCCAGCGCGAGCACGAGAGCCTCGCATCCGAGTGGGGACGCGCGGTGCTCGCCTATGTGCGCGGGCTTGTCGGCTTTGAGTTGGCAAGCAACCTGCTCATCACCGGGCTGATCGTCTGGCTGGTGCTCGACTTCGCCTTACAGCCCGAACAGCCGGTCGGCGTTCTCGTGGTGGCCTATTGGAGCCTGAAGCTACCGATGCTCGCCCGGCAATTGGGCCAAATGGTGCGCACCTATCCTGCGCTGCGCAATACCGCCAGCCGTCTACTCGAACCGCTCGGCGCCCGAGATGTCCACCCGCCGCTGGATGCCCTCAAAGCGTCCGCGAAGTCCGACGCCAATTTCGCATGGGGCCTCGAATTCGACGACGTCTCCGTACGCGCCGCCGGCCGCACCATTCTCGAGGATATCAACGTCGAGATCGGCGCCGGCGAGCATGTCGCGCTCGTGGGTCCGTCGGGAGCGGGCAAATCGAGCTTTCTGGGGCTGATGCTCGGCTGGTACGCCCCCGCGAAGGGCCGCGTACTGGTCGACGGCGAAGAGCTCGACCACGCTCGGCTAGTCCGTCTGCGCCACCAAATCGCCTGGCTCGACCCCGACGCGCACCTGTGGAATCGCTCCCTGTGGGATAATATTCGCTACGGCTGCTCCCCCGATGAGCAGCCGCTCGGCATGGACCAAACCTTGGCGGCGGCTCGGCTCGAGGAGGTCGTCGAGCGGCTCCCGGAGGGGCTGAGCAGTTGGGTCGGCGAGGAAGGCGGGGTGCTCTCGGGCGGCGAGGGGCAACGGGTACGCCTGGCGCGCGCGCTGCAACGCCAACGCCCGCCGCTGGCCCTTTGTGACGAGGCGTTTCGCGGCATCGATGGCCAAACGCGCCGCCAACTCCTCGGCGAGCTTCGCGCCTATTGGGCCGACTCGACGCTGCTCTTCGTCAGCCACGATGTCGAGCACACCCTCGCGTTCGACCGAGTGTTGGTCTTCTTCGACGGCCAGATCATCGAGGATGGTGACCCCGACGCGTTGGCCGCCCAGGAAGGAACCATTTATGCCAAATTGCTCGAGCGCGAACGCCAGGTAAAAGCGCGCCTTCTCGGGGAGGATGAGGAGGGCTGGACGCCGGTCGAATTGACCGACGGCTCCATCCGAGGAGGCTCGGCATGAACGCGCGCCTGCGAGAGGCCATCTGGCCGACCCATCGCGTCGACGAGGCGCTCGACAGTCTGGGTCGTCATTTGGGCTGGGTACCTGACCACGCGCCACGCACACAGACCTTCGCTGCCGCGGAAGAAACCGACCGCAATGCCTGGATCGGCTCGATTGGCGAGCGCCTCGGCTTGGATGTAGAGCCGTGCCAGACCTCGGTGAGCGAGGTCGGCGAGGCGCTGCGCCGTTGCGTGCCTGCGCTGGTCCGGGTTCCCCACGTCGATGGGTACTCCGCTGGCGGCTATTTGGCCGTGGTCGGGACCAGCGTGAGGGGGCTGCGCGCTCTCACCATGCGCGGCTCGGTTGTATCGGTGCCGGTGGACGCAATAGCCGATGCCCTCGTTAGGCCCCAGGTGCGCGACGACATCCCGGTCTTGCAGCGTGCGCTCGAGTTGACCGAGTTGAGTGGAGCCAAGGTCGAACGGCTGGCCCGCGTCATGGCCGAGGAGCAACACGCCTCCGACCTGTTAGAGCTGGGCTGGCTGGTCCGCCCTGCCCTCGGCCAAGCCCCCGCCCGTCACCTGAGAAGACACGGCGTCTGGGGCCACCTCGCCCAACTTCTGGTCGCCCACGGGTTGGGCTACGCCGGGGTGATTGGGGCGTGGTGGATTCTCGGCCAACAGGCCCTCGGCGGATCCATTGACGCGGGATGGATGTGGCTATGGGGCTTGATCGTCCTGGCGTTGGTGCCCCTGCGGGTTATGCAGATCTGGGCGCAGGGCCAACTCGGCGTGGGCGTCGGGTTATACCTGAAACGACGCCTCTTGCTGGGGCTATTGCGCCTCGACCCCGACGAGGTCCGCGAGCGCGGCTCGGGTAGTTGGCTGAGCCGCGTCATCGAGTCCGAGTCGGTCGAGCAGTCGATTTTGGGCGGCGCGATTACCGCCGTGACAGCGGTCATCGAACTCAGCATGGCCTGCTTCGTGCTCGGCGCCGGCGCGGGCGGCTGGCCGCACGCCTCGATTACGATCGTCTGGGGCCTGCTGCTCGCCGCGATTGGCTACGCTTACGCCGGCCGGTTGAAGTCGTGGACGCGCGAGCGGCTCGACTTGACCCGAGAGCTCGTCGAAAGCCTCGCCGGCCAGCGCACGCGCCTCGTCCAGGAGCACCCAAAGCGATGGCACATGCGCGAGGACAACCTGCTGCACGCCTATCTCGGTGCCAGCCAATCGGTGGACGACGGCGACCTGAGCTTGGTCGCCGCCGGCGGCCGGGCCTGGTACGCCGTCGCTCTCCTCGCGCTCATGCCCTGGCTGGCCGACGCCGGCATCGGCGCGCTGGCCGTCAGCGTCGGCGGGATCTTGCTCGCCGGCGCGGCGTTTCGAAAGCTCGTCTCTGCAGGCGTCTCCCTGATCGGCTTCTGGGTGGCGTGGGGCGAGGTTAGGGAGCTCTTCGGCGCGGCGGCGAGGCCTCAAACGCAGGGACTTCTGGAGGCGCGCGTCGCCGCCGGCAGCCAGGCGCGTCGCGCGGACACCCCGCCGACATCCCTCGTGGCGCGAAACCTCTCGTTCTCCTACCCGGGTTCGCGCCGGCCGGTGCTGACGGGCTGCTCGCTCGAACTGGCGGAGGGAAACCGCTGGGTCATGACCGGTGCATCCGGCGGCGGAAAGTCGACGCTGGCCAAGATACTCGCCGGCCTGCGACGCCCGGACGCCGGTCTTTTGTTATGGCGGGGCTTCGATCCTTCGGCCGTAGGCGAGGAATTGTGGCGCCGCTACGTGACTCTGGTCCCGCAATTCCACGACAACCACGTCATGAGCGCGCCCCTCGGATTCAACCTGTTCATGGGTGGAAATTGGCCGCCCACCCACAAGGAGTGGGCGCGAGCCCAACAGATCTGCGCCGACCTGGGCCTCGATGCCGTCATCGCCAAGATGCCCGGCGGCTTCCAACAGATGCTCGGCGAGCGCGGCTGGCAACTCTCCCACGGCGAGCGCAGCCGTCTTTTCGTCGCCCGCGCGCTCATCCAAGCCCCCGACATCTTGATTCTCGACGAGAGCTTCGGCACGCTCGACCCCGCCACGATGCGCCGAGCCTTGGACGCCCTCGACCGCCACGCACGCGCGGTCATCCTGATCGCGCATCCTTGAATTGCCCACAAAAAAGCCCCACCAGCCTGCACAAAGGCGGACTGGCGGGGCCTTCTCTGAATCTATTTCGCCGAATTACTCGAACCTCGCGGAATTCCCCGCGCCTTTGCGTCCGATATAACCCGCTTTGACATTCGTCTTCACTTTCATCGTGAGTCTCCTTTGTAGCAAACAGAATCCACCAACCTGCGCAACGGCAGGATTGCGAGGCTTTCCCTGACGCTACTTGGCCGGCTTAGAGCAACTCGGCTCTGGTGCCCGGCTGCGACGCAGTCGATCGGGTTCCGCGTCCAATTGCACCGGCTTTGACATTGGTTTTAGCTTTCATCGTGAGTCTCCTTTTTTGAATAGAGTCCACCAACCGGCGCAAAGGCTGGCTGGCGGGGCTTTCCCTTGGCACCATTTCGCCGAATTACAGCAACTCGGCTCTGGTGCTCGCCTGCGACGCAGTCGATCGGGTTCCGCTTCCATATGTACCGGCTTTGACATTGGTTTTGGCTTTCATTTCAATTCTCCTCTTACACGTGAATTACGCTACGCCCAGTCAGGCGCAACACCAATACCCTACCAGCACTTCGTTGTAGGGCTTCAACAGAAGCCTATCCGCCCCGCCCCCTCTTCGTTAGAGTCAATTCGTCTATACCCACACGCAGCGAAGCTCGCCCAACAGATCAGCGCCCGGAGATAGGCAAGCGGAGGCGCCGTCGAGCCCAGTTGCTGCGCTCACGACCCTTTGCCCAGCGGGGACCGATGCACCAACCTAGAAATAATCCGACAACGGCATATAACACCCACGCCCCGCCAACCTGCACAACGCCTGCGCCACGTGCGCCCCGCCATGGGCGAGTCCGGTGCGCATCGCCGCCGACGCGGTCACCGACCCGCTGAGCATCTGAGCGAGCGCGCGCACGTCGACTGATAGCTCCGCCGGCGCGTCGACAGCCTCGGCGTGCGTCACTCCGCCGTCGACGCTCACTCGAAATACCCCCGCGTTCCACGCGCAGAAATCGTCACGCACGGCGACGTTGAACGCGAGCCCTTCGTCTGCCTTCAAGCCACTCAGCGCCGAGGCCACGTCGACCACGCGAGCGTGCAACGGATGGGGGTGCGCCACGATGAAATTCGTCCACTC